>CAZVOU010000033.1:0-3193 GCA_964628605.1 uncultured Syntrophaceae bacterium | reverse complement strand
GACGGCTGCCAGAAACTGCACTGCTTGCTTCCAACCTGTCAAATGTTTATGGTCCTAAAATTGACAAGCTTTCGGGTATGAGCGCTAACAAAGCCGATCTATTGAATTTGTTGTCCTCGGATCAAAACACTTATCAATGGGTTGTTTTCGCTACGCATGGCTTTTTCGACAAAAATCTCTCCGGGCTCAGAGAACCATTTTTAGCGCTGACAATGGTCCCACCAGGAACAGATGGATTTCTCAAGATGAGCGACGTGATGTCGTTGAGAATAAACACGGACCTTGTGGCTCTAACTGCTTGCCAATCAGGACTCGGCAAAGAATTATCGGGAGAAGGAATCATGAGTATGGGGAGAGCATTCCAATACTCTGGAGCCAGATCAGTGTTGATGAGTTTGTGGTCAGTAGTAGAGAAACCTTCTGTAATGCTGGTAGAAAGCTTCTTCAAGAATCTCAAGAAAACTAAAAACAAGAGCGAAGCCTTGAAATTGGCCAGGCAGGAGGTAAGGAGTTCCGGCTATGACCATCCTTTCTTCTGGGCTTCTTTTATCCTGGTAGGAGAAAAGGATTAACATCGGCTCTCAAAAGTTAGGCTGAGGGAACGAAAATGACACTAACATCAAGAATATTGTTGAATCTATTTGTGTTGGGTGCCGTCGTTTGGTTTCTGTGTCCACCTTTCAATTATGCCCAAGACGCCAACGAGGGGGCACGTCTTTTCAATGAAGGTAAGAGTTTGCTCAAATCAGCCAGGTCCAAAGATGACCTCAAACAGGCTGGGATAAACTTCGAGAAGGCCCACCGGATATTTGTGTTAACCGGCCACATGCCAGAGGCATCCCTGGCCGCAAATGAAGCTGGATACGCCCATTATTCAATGGGTGACATTAAAGCCGCTGTTGGATTTTATGAAAAATCGTTGGCGATCAAGGAAAAGATCGGCGATATTCCAGGCCAGGTTAGTTCGCTTTTTAACCTTGCGGACAGCAATCGCATGTTGGGAGACCTGGACAGCCAGCAAAAATATCTCTCCAGATTGGGGGATGTTTGCGCCAAGATTCGTGACCCGAAATGCGAGGTCATGAGGCTCAATGGTTTGGGACTCAACCAGAAGCTGAGAGGAAACAATCAGGCGGCTCTAGAGTATTACAAGAAGGCTCTCGACCTTTCCGACAAACCCGGATTTGAAATCATGAAGGCATCGATCCTCAATAACGTCGGGAACGTGTATTTTTCTCTGGCCGACTACAATAAGTCTAACGATTGTTTCATGGAATCGTTGGCTATCTGCAAGCAGGCGGGCGACACAAAAAACGTGGCGACTGTTTTAAACCAGCTGTCCGGCAGCCAGTTCGCCATGGGACAAATGGAGTTGGCGTTAAAATCATTAGAGGAGTCGCTGGAGATAACTCGTAGGGCCGGTTCGCAATATGATGAAGCCGTAATTCTGCATAACATAGGGCACTATTACGAACTTCTGGGCTTTTTTGACAAGGGTCTCGAGTTGCTGAACCAGTCTGCAGAGATGAAGCAAAAGATCGGCGATATTCAAGGCCTTGCTGAAACGCTTGCAGTCACAGGAACACTATATCAGCAGATTGGAAACTACACCAAGTCCATAGAAGCTCTCAACAAATCTCGCGAGCTAAAGAAATCGGCCAAAATGCCGTACTATGACGCAGATATAGGAATGGCGAGGCTATACCTGGAACTGGGTGATCTTGATAAGGCTACGGAAAAGTTGGAGTCAGCGGAAAGTTTTGTTTTAGAGGGCGCTCTGGCTCTGAAGAAAAAAGATCTAGCCGATGCTGAAAGAAATTTTGCCCAAGAGTTGGAAAAATCCACCAAGTCCAATGATCTGATTGGTCTGTTTGAATCAAACACGGGGCTAGGCATCGTATATGAACAGAAAAAGGAATTTGAGAAAGCCAAGGCACATTTCCAGCAAGCCATCGACAATGTGGAAAAATTACGGGATAGCTTACCTGATGCCAGACGATCCAACTTTTATGATTCCGCTGTTCGATATTTCAAGAGAATTACCCCATATAAGGGGATGACTCGTGTATTGCTGAAGATGGGGGATAATGAAGGATCGTTCCAGTTTGCGGAAAGTTCCAAGGCCAGAGCGTTTTCTGAAGCTATGTCCTCACGTTCCAAGACCCAGAGCCAGAATGTCCCTCAAAAAGTGTTGGACGAAGATAAGGACATCAATCTTGATTACGCCGGAAGTATCAAGGGCTTGGAGGTAGCTCAGAAGAGCCCCGACAAGGCCGAACTGCAAAAGGCTGAAAAAAGGTTTCAGGAAGCAAAAGCCAAACGCAATACATACATTGCCCGATTGAGGAAAGACTTTCCAATCTTTGCCGCATCCAAATATCCTTTACCAATGCCGGCGGGGCAATTGAAGTTGTCACCAGACGAATGGGCGCTGGAATACGATGTGACCGACAGTGGGATGTGCATTTACTTATTGAACGGACCCAAGGTAGTTCATGCTGAATTGAAGCCGGTAACTTCAGAAGAATTGCTCTCCCTGGTCAGAAAATTCAGATCGAGGGTTGAAGTTGGATCATCGGGCGCCAGTATCGTTGATCAGTTGAAAAATTTTGATTTCGATACAGGTCAGAAGCTTTATTCCATATTGCTTGGCGATGTTGCGGCCAGGATTCCCAAGAATTCGGTTGTGTTCATTGTGCCCGACGACATTCTGGGAGCCCTTCCATTTGAAATGCTCAGCCAAAAAAACGACGCCAAAGTCAATGTTTCGGATTCCACAATAAAAGTTGAAGGGGCTGATTTTTTTGGAGACAGATATAACGTAATCTATTCGCAGTCCCTATCAGCTATGACCATTGACAGATCATTGCAAAAAGAGCCAAACAAGGAAACTGTAGGCCTGTTGTTCGCTGATCCTGTATTCCAATTGTCGGATTTGAGGTCACAACAGGTTAAGGCTCATAAGACAGCTTCAAAAAACAGCGACTTTTACGTTGACGCCGCAAAAACCATGGCCAGTATGGAGGGAACGGGTGTCAGGTTTGATCGCTTGGAAAGAACGGCCAGTCTTGATGGGTCATTAAAGGAGATATTCGACAACAGGCTTGACAGCTTCATTGGATTGGAAGCCACAAAAATAAACCTGATTGACAAACTCGGCCCGAGGCTCAAGGATTACAAAAACATAATATTC
>CAZVOU010000032.1:0-2857 GCA_964628605.1 uncultured Syntrophaceae bacterium | reverse complement strand
TTTGATGGGTGTCCCGGATAGAAGACAAGAAAATGTAGCCTTCGTCTTTTTCCCTTTTGAATTGGGAAAGCCAGTCCCATTAGAGATGACATCAGCTTTTTCTTTGCTAATCGGTCCGCATTTAACCTCAAACTCATAACTCATCCCATCCTGCGCTATCACAGGCTCAACCCATGTTTCCTTGCCCTTTTTGTTGCAGAGCCAGAATGAGCGGACCAGGGGAACCTGGGCTCCCTTAAACGCAGGGTTGGGGCTTGGAACTGTTCTTGCCCACAGCCAAGCGATTACGTTCGCCTTACCTCCACCATATTCTTTTGGTAAATCAACCTGCGGGTAGAGATGTCCGATTTTCTCGAAAGCCTTTTCCCTCATCCAGTGGCAGTAACGACGCACATCCTCGGCCTGACCTTTTGCGCCTGACCAATTTTCAGAGCCTTTGATTTTTTTCTGCCTGTCTGATGAGAGTTTTGGGCCAACGGGCGTTTTATTTGCGAACTTTGGAGGTATTTCAATGAGGGCCTTACATATCATCACCGCTACAGGGTTCAGGTCGGAAGCGTGAGCTTCAAGCCCCAAACGCTGTGCTTCGAGGGGGATTGAGCCACCTCCTGCGAATGGGTCGAGAAATGGCGGCATCTTTTTTGGGTCATCACCGGTGAGTTTGCAGGTCTGTTCCCATGACTTTCGTATTTCATCCCGAGCTCTATTGAGCACTTCTTCATTATTGGTGTTTTCCCATTTAACCAGGTCCCTGATTATATCGAAGAGTTTTTCCCGCTCGGCCTGAGCCATTTCTTTGGTCTGCCCTGGATAAGCGCCCCAGCCTCTGTCTCCACCAGGGTCATTAACCAGTTGGGCGAAAAGAACAGCTCTGCAGGCTGCCAGCGGTCGTCTTGCCCACCACAGGTGAAGCGTCGATGGATGACCGTGACGTATGGATTTTTCCCGTGAGGATTCCTTGTTTATATCATCGAGCGGGAGCGCCACTTCGATTAGTTTTTTTGGGTATTTACTGGACATATTGGTAGCCCGTCTCCGTAATCAAAAGTAATGCCGGTCTGTGCGCCGGCTGATTCTTTTTGTTCCCCCACAGTAGATCCGGCCTCCGTGCCGGTTGCATGTCATCCTCGACCTGATCGGGGATCCACAGTGAAGATGGATTCCCACTTACGTGGGAATGACAAGATGGCTGACACGGTCCGCCCCGAGTGTGAATCAAATCCGCTCCAATTACCATAAACACTGGGGCGCTTTAGTGAATTCATAATCAGCCGGCACGGAGGCCGGAGCTACTAATTAGGGGCATTTCCGAAATTCAGGACCCATTTTGCTATTGATTTATAATTCTTATAATTCTCGAGAGTTCGGTATAAGCGGCCAATGGTTCTATCCTGGCGTCTGGCAGACGTTTCGGATTTCTATGAGCCACCCAGTCCCGGTAATCTTTTATCTGTTTAGCGTATCCGATCAAATTCGGATCGACTACAGCCTTGAACACATCGAGAATAGTGTCTATCTTGCTCGACTCCACTGCGTTCAAAGCAGCGTCCCGTGCAGCTTGAGGCAGTTTTCCTGACATCCCGGCGATAGTATTCACAAACTGATTTTGGGCATGGTCTATGAGAAATCTTTCGAAAACCGCCCAGAGATAGAGCACATATAAATTTTTGGATTCCTCCTGACTCTTTTCAATTTGCTTCGATGTTTCGCCAGGCAATGGAGCTGGCAGACCAGCCTTTTGAAGCACATCTCGATAACCGGAAGGTATTGTTTTTTTCGATTCAGAGAGACTGCGTAACGTCAGGAAGTATGACTGAATAATGGGCTCCAGTATATTTGTTTCATTACTCATAAACACTTACCGTTCTTATGATGTCCAGGAATAACTGTTTGTCATCAAGAGGCTTTGCAGTGCCCAGTCTGACATTGTCCAGCCAGTACCAGCCGGGCTTGTCCGCGCCTCTAAACAATCGTGAAACCCTGAGAGTTTTCGATCCGTTTTTTCCATTTGGCGGGGTTTTAATTTCCGGTGCGCCTTTTTCCCAGAAAAGCAAGACTTCTGGCGGGGCCAATCCTTCTATGTCCACCCTTCCATCCGCTCCAATGATCCAGGCGCCTACCGGCTTGAGTCGTGCAACAGTATTCTGATCCGGATCCTTTATGATCAGGGTCTGAGTCTGATATTTTCCCGGACGCGCCTCAGTCAGTTCCATTACCTCACGCAATGAATTGAGGTCGGTGTCTTTCAACCAATTCTCGATTAAGGCATACAGTTCCTGAACTGCTTTTAGATAAACTCTCAATCTGGACTCAGTTTCCTTATGCATTGTTTGTCCTTCGTTTACTGTTGGGCGCCTTGTGCGACGATAGCCCTGGACATCAAATGTTTGAGATCATAATTAACGCTTGTGACAGCGAAATCAAGGTTCTGCGTGAATGCGTTCTGAACATAAAAAGGACCCTCAACGCTTTTGCCATCAACCAGAACTATAGCCAGAATAAAATTTTCAGGTTTGTTCAAGCCTGTGAGAACCTCATTCCGGCTAACTGTAACGGTAGTGGCATCCTTCTGACGTCCCTTAACCTCGATAAACAACATCTCACCGTTTCCCATCTGCGACGTTATGTCCCAGCCGATTTTTTCCTTTGATACATCTCTCGGGATGTGTCCTCTCGCTAATTCGGCTTTCATGACGGCGTCCATGGCCATGCGTTCGATTTCATCGTTTCGTTTCTGTTGAGCTTCGTCAATCTCATCACCGGACGATAAAACATCCAACAACCCGTGCGGAATAATCAATGCCGCCCCCAGGGTTACCGGTGTATTGGAACTGATATGGCGTTTACGTTCCAGTTC
>CAZVOU010000031.1:0-2605 GCA_964628605.1 uncultured Syntrophaceae bacterium | reverse complement strand
ACACTTCCTGGCCCATGCCACAGGATCACCCAGCACATCCTTGAATGGAGCCAGCGCCTCATCAGCCCACTCTTCAGGCTCTATGTCAAGAACCTGCAGAGCCAGCTTGGGCGCATTGGGCATTCCACCCTCAAAACTATAAAAACTGTAACCGGTCTCACCCCCCAATACCAACTCTGCGCCCGGCTTACCTATCGTTACCTCGCGTATCTTGCCCGAATATTTTACCTTCGGCAGTTCAGCCATTTGCCACCTTCTTTAAGTTGTTTGCGCTTTGTCCTAAATACCACTTGGGTTTAACAGAATCTTAGGCGGGGTTTTTACGTTTTTCGCTGCCGAACCACTCTTTGGAATAGAAGTATCTCTCGGCTGTTGTAAGGTACTTCTTGATTGCCACATCGCCTTCAGCCACGTTGATGGCAGTGATGTTGGATCTCCACTGATAACGGTCTTCGTCTTTGCCCTGAGCGTAATCCGTCACAAGGATCTTGACTTTCTGGCCGTCAAATCTTTCTTTGTCTGCAAAGTGTTCTGATGCCATAACCTCATTCCTCTCTTGATAGTCGAGAATTTTGTTTATTACGGCAAATTCTGCCTGGGGACATGCATTGCCCGAGAATCGGGTCGTATGATGGGTAAGCTTACACATTATGAAGCATGGTAAGCCTTATCGCAACACTTTTTTTGGCATTTCACTTGCATAGCACGATTTACTAAATCTGGCGCGATATGCTCACAAACCTACCAGTCCCCTCTGATTTTACCGTTTTTCCTTTTTTTACTGATTCGATTGAGTCAGGTTTGGGTGTCCTATCAATACGAATATCACTGATGTATTATCACAAAACGGTGAGTAAGGGAATAAGCATCATGAAGATGTTTTCAGGCGCTCGGGAATTGAGCCAGAGCGCCAGCAGACATATTTGGATGTATGAGTAAGCTACAGTCTTACCCCCTGTGGGGCCCGTTTGGACATGTAATCGAGTCTGTTCAGAGCATTTACTATCGCTTTGGCTGCTGCAACCAGTATGTCTTCATGCGCGCCCTTGCCCATGGCGATATTTCCGTCTTCTTCAAGGCGTATTGAGGCCTCACCCAGAGCGTCAGTTCCTCCGGTTATGGCGCTTATGGAGAATCTAACAAGGTTCGGCCGTCTTCCAGTGAGTTTGAGTATAGTGTTGAAAGTGGCGTCGACCGGTCCATTTCCAAGTTCGGCGCCTCGACATTCCTCTCCGTCTATCATCATTTTGACCGTCGCAGTTGGCACCACATCAGATCCCGACATTGTGGTGAGCGAGAGCAGTTTGTAGGTGTCAGCGGTCCGTAAAACTTCTTCGGCCACTATCGCTTCAAGATCTTCGTCATAGATGGTTTTTTTTCTGTCCGCGAGATCCTTGAATCTTTTGAAAGAGAGGTTTATCTCATCCTCAGTCAGATAATATCCTAGCGATTGCAACCTTTCCCTGAAGGCGTGGCGTCCTGATAGTTTACCCAGCACAAGCAGGGATTTGGAGATGCCTACAGACTCTGGATCGATTATTTCATAGGTTGTGCGCTCCTTGATTACGCCGTCCTGATGTATTCCGGATTCATGGGCAAATGCGTTGGCGCCGACAATGGCCTTATTCGGTTGGACTGGCATACCTGTAATGGCGGTGACCAGTCTGCTGGTATGGAAGATTTCTTCTGTCTTGATATTACTTTCCAGTTGGAAGGTAGCACGCCTTGTTTTCAATATCAGGGCGAGCTCTTCAAGGGATGCGTTGCCGGCTCTCTCCCCTATTCCATTAATAGTACACTCGACCTGCCTGGCCCCAGCAAGGATTCCAGCCAGGGAATTGGCGACCGCCAGTCCCAGATCGTCATGGCAATGCACGGATACGATTACGTTTTCTATTCCCTTGACCCTCGTCTTGACTGTGGTTATGAGTTCACTGATTTCCTGTGGGTAAGAATAACCAACGGTGTCAGGTATGTTTATGCTGCAGGCGCCCTCATCCACGGCCGTTTGAACAACCTGAACGAGAAAGTCCGGATCGCTTCTGGTAGCGTCTTCACAGGAAAATTCGACCCAGTCTGACAGAGAACGGGCCAGTCTGACCGCTTTTCCGGCCCTGTCAATGACCTCATTGCGGGATAGCTTCAGCTTGTGCTGCATGTGAATGTCACTGGTAGCTATGAAGGTGTGAATACCGGGCTTGGCGGCTTCACAAACCGCCTTCCAGGCAGTTTCTATGTCTTCAGCCACCGAACGCGAGAGTCCTACAATGCGGGAATTTTTTATCTCCTGGGCAATTCTCCGAACCGCTTCCCTGTCTCCCTCTGAACTTGCCGGAAAACCGGCTTCAATTATGTCTACACCTAGACGCTCAAGCTGCCGGGCTAGTTGGAGTTTTTCGTGCTGATTCATGGTTGCGCCCGGTGATTGTTCTCCATCTCTCAAGGTAGTATCAAAAAACAGTACTCTTTCCATTTTGTTCCTCCGCTTGGCCAGGCTTGTAGATTAGGAATTGAAGTTCTCAGCAAATCCAAAAACAGAGATTCCGCTCTGGCTAGTAAGACGCCTTTTCCCGCCAACATTTTTACGACGGGTTGTTCGCCGATT
>CAZVOU010000030.1:0-2626 GCA_964628605.1 uncultured Syntrophaceae bacterium | reverse complement strand
TGCATGTCATCCCCGACTTGATCGGGGATCCACTCACCGGGATTCCCTCTTTCGAGGGAATGACCATATGGATGTTGGGGCCGGTCCCTAGCGTGCGCCGTGGGCGACCAGGATATCGGCCAGTTCCTGATTGTTTTGCATTTTAGCCACATTCAAAGCGGTGGCGTTGTTTTTGTCCTTTATGTTGGGGTCGGCGTTTGCCGCCAGCAGTAACAGCACAATATCCTTGTGCTCCTTGTAAACGGCGTCGATCAGCGCAGTGGCGCCCCTGTCACAGGCGCTGTTTACATCGGCGCCGTGATCGAGGAGGAGCTTTACGAGTTTGGTGTCGCCACGGCTTGCTGCGGCCATGAGCGCCGTCGTGCCGTTGGTGGCTCGGATATTGATGTCCACTCCCTCGTCAATGAGCCTGGACGCTTCGGTATGGTTACCGTCCAGGACAGCCTTGATGATGACCCTGTCGGCGTACATGTAATTGGAGAGTTGGGCGCTACCGGCTATCATCACAAAACCTATGACGCCAAGGATCCACAACTTGTTTGACATGGCTCAACCTCCGTGGAATTTCAGGGTATTTCAAATCAGGCGAGACAGGCGTCAGCGCTCAACTGTTTTGATTTCATGTATTAATCTCCCAAAAGAATGTCCGCGTTTCAGGGGCGGTCCTGAATTCGTCCCTCATGTTGATAGCATTCTGAATGCTTGTCTGGGAAATCTCACGTTCTTTAGTCACGCCATGTGTTACCACCGCTGTCGAAATACCGTGAAAGAAATATAACATACGGTAGTTGACGCTTTCAAATCTTACCCGCAGTTCGTGTCCTGGAGCCTGCCGACGCTATAAAATGATGAACTTTGGGCTGAAACGCGATAAATTGGTCCAGGATATGAAGCCGTGGGAGCTACAAAATATGTTGGAGAGAACATGACAGAAGATAAATGGACGGTGGAAAAGGTTCGTAAAGAGCTTTACGAGGCGAGGACGAAGATGTTCGTGGTGGCGAAGGTGCTGGAAACAGGAAGCGTGAGCCTGAAGGAACATGAAGAGTGGGCGATGGTTATTAAGCCGTTATTACGGGATATAGAGACTTATGTAGAAAAGATAACCGAATTTACCGAGGGTCCGGTTCAGGCCTGAGACGGAGAGTTTCCGTCAAAAGAAGTGCGCCCGCCGGTGTGATTGCCGACGGGCGTCAAAGAGTGTTGGGCTATTCGGATTTTCCCCATTGCAGTTTCTTGGCGCTGCTGTCGCTGTTAACTTGGGCGGTGGCGTTAAGTCCGGGCTCAGAGCCTACCATAGCCGGTTTGTCCTGCCTGCCCCATTTAAGCCCCTGAGCGCCCGCGCTGGGTGCGGACTGTGTCCCCTGTGAAGGCTCTTCTCTTCCCCACCTCAACCCTGATGATGTGGAGGCCGGCTCCGGAGGCGCGGTCGTGGCGTTCTGACGCGATCTCTGCGGTCTCTGAAGCTCACCCGATGTGGCGGTGTTCCTCTGCTGCCTGGCGGCGGGCCTGGATGGCGCTATCTGCTGTGGAGTCACCCGCGCCTGCTGCGGAACCTGACCCTGCTGCTGGACGGAATCGTCAGAACTCCTCTCAGCTCCATCCCAGTAAATCTCCTGTTTGACCAACGGCTCCTGCGACCTGGAACCGGGCTCTGCCGTTACGCTCTGCAGCGCTGGTCTCGAAGATGGGACAACCCGAGTGTTGGACCTGACTTCCGGGGAGTCTGACTGCTGCTGGGAACGAGCCGCCGGCCTGGCGGCCTGTGTGTTGGCGCGGCGTCTTTGCTGCTGCTGCGGATTATAAGGCGCGTACTGACCGGAACCCTGTGTTCCTGCGTTCTGGTCATATCCGTAAGCGCCAGGATTTTGCCCGTAATAACCCTGTTGACCATAATCCTGGCCGTAACCGTAATTGTAGGGCGAGCCATAACCGGGAGCCTGTCCGTAATACGAACCGGCGCCGCCTTCATACGTGCCGTAACTGTAATTACCGTAAGTGGCGTCCGGCGTCATGTAAGAATACCCGCCATAGCCTTGGCACAGGCCGTTCTCCACGACGCCAAAAAGCGCCAGGATTGTCAGTCCCGCCAAAATCGACCTTTTCATTCAATCTCTCCTTTTTTCCCGATTTCAAAAGCCGAATCCAGCGCCGGGAAGATTAATGACGTTATTTAAATTGTAATGACGCACACTTTAGTGGTAATTTTAAAGTATTTGATTATAAAAATCAAGCCCGTCCGTCCATTTGAGCCCAAAATACTACATGTTTTTTGTTCATGCAACAGATGCCGAACTAATGTAATTAATACCTTGAATATTGACCAAACCCGCGTTTGGAGGCTAACATTCTTTTCATGAAGATAGCTCACCTCTCGGACCTGCACTTTAACCGGACAATCCCCATGACTCTGCTTGAGTCCCTTCGACGGGACATAGAGTCCGTGTGTCCTGATGTGATAACGGTCAGCGGGGACATAACGGATCGCGGCAGAAAATACCAGTATGGTCTTGCGCTGGAATTCCTGAAATCACTTGGGCGCGATATTCTGGTGGTTCCGGGAAACCGTGAGATCTGCGCATCGACTTTCTGGGAGTGGATGTCGCCGAGATTCTCCATGACCAGG
>CAZVOU010000029.1:0-1896 GCA_964628605.1 uncultured Syntrophaceae bacterium | reverse complement strand
GGAAGACTATCAAGAGAATTATCTTCGTAGCGCTCGCTCTGACGATCCTGCCGTTTGTATCGCCGCTGCAGCTTCAAGCATGCACAAGGGCTCTCTACCAGGGTCCCGATGGAACAATTGTTACAGGCCGTTCGATGGATTGGGCCGAAAAGACGGGAACCGATTTGTGGGCCTTTCCACGAGGCATGATACGTGATGGAGCATCCGGGGCTAACACTATGAAATGGGCCTCAAGGTACGGTAGCGTAATTTGCTCTTTCTACGGTGTATCCTCTGTGGATGGAATGAATGAAAAGGGGCTGGTAGCCAACATGCTCTACCTTGTCGAATCTGAGTATCCTGACCCGGACGGGAAACGGCCCACCATGTCAATAGCCACCTGGTCCCAGTATGTGCTGGACAATTACGCTACAGTATCTGACGCCGTGAAGGCTCTACGCG
The DNA here is from genome assembly GCA_964628605.1 of uncultured Syntrophaceae bacterium. Taxonomy (GTDB): domain Bacteria; phylum Desulfobacterota; class Desulfomonilia; order Desulfomonilales; family Desulfomonilaceae; genus CAITZA01. Next base: position 1,455 of record CAZVOU010000029.1, on the reverse strand, counting down.
ACGACCCCTTTATAGTAATGGCGCCTGAATTGCCTGGTGGAAAACGTGGAGCCGGACACATGGCGATTTCTGATCCATCTGGTGACTCAGCAATTTTCGAGTATGTAAAAGGCAAGCTCACCATCCATCACGGAAAACAGTACCCCGTCATGACGAACTCACCGGTGTTCGACCAGCAGTTAGCCCTGAACACCTATTGGCATCAGATAGGGGGCATGGATTTTCTGCCGGGTACCATTAGGGCCTCGGATCGCTTCGCGCGTGCGGCATTCTTCATCAAAGCCATCCCCCAAACTAATGACATGGTCCAGGCGATAGCCAGCGTACTAGGTGTGATCCGTGGGGTGTCCGTTCCACTGGGAATCACTACACCGGGACAACCGAACATAGCTTCCACATACTGGCGTACTATCTCCGATCACAAGAACAGGATTTACTATTATGATTCGGCCACGAGCCCAACAGTTTTCTGGGTTCCATTGGGGGAACTTGACTTCAAGGAAGGCTCTCCGGTCAGGAAACTCAAACTTCAGGACGGGCAAACCTATTCGGGTAACGCCTCGGGTAAGTTTGAGCCGGCTATGCCTTTCGAATTCCTGCCCGCCGTTGCCAAATAACGCCGGACATTTTTCTTTGGCTATTCTGAATGGACTCGTAAAAATGATCTTGTTCGACACTCTTACAAGAAATCAATTGAAGACTCCCTGCATGATCACAAATTCCAAAAAAATGAATCTCCAAGGCAGTTTTACTGTCTGTCCAACTTTCATCACAGCTCACATTTTATTGCCTGATGTTTGAGCTCTCGGCAGGGATTACGGCTAGCTACCTTACAGGTAAGCGCATTGAAAAAATAAACCCATTGGACATCATGCGTGAACCCTGGTAGCGCCGGTCCCTTTTCTATTCAGTGTGTCGCGTGAAGGTTACAGCTATAACATAGATCTCGTGTTAATAACCATATTTAAGATGAAGCTGAGACTATGTTTTTCATACAAATGTAATTTCAATGAAATCGGTTGGACCCTCTGACCAGCCCCTCTTTCAGCTGCCTAGTTTTGGGAAATTAGCAGTCGTAAGTCGCTCTTTTCCTGGTTCATCTCAATCGCAATTCACGGTAATTGGATTCAGTAGATTTAAGGAAGAAGGAAATTGACTTCGTCATCAAGTAGGCTTGCAGATCGTGGATCACTTTGGAAACGAATTTCCTGTCCAGGGTTTCTGGATTCTGCTGGTCAAAGAGAGAGACAGTCTAACTTCTATCCCCACGAAAAAAATCATTAATCTTCAAGAAACAAAAAGTTTGTCAGCGGTCCCATGACGTCTTGACAATGAGATACATCTGTATCATCTTGGTATCAGGTGTTTCCTGGAAGGTTTGGATGGCTGAACATGTCAATGGAAAATGGTTGCTTCTGATTCACCAGATACCACCTAAACCTGGATATCTGAGAG
>CAZVOU010000028.1:0-10948 GCA_964628605.1 uncultured Syntrophaceae bacterium | reverse complement strand
CAAGCACCTGAATACACGATATGACTATGAGTATGTCCAAGAACACTTTGAGAACTGGAAGGAATACTGGCAGGAGTTATACGACTCAAGGATGATATGGGCTAACGTGGAAGGTCCGGTTATTCCTGATGAGACACATCGTATCCTTCAGTCCAAGGATATGGATGGCAACGACATCGAGATACATCAGGAGTATCAGGTAGACCCAAATGCCAAACTATTCAGGATCGGGTTTACTGAGGGCGAAGTCGCAGCAGCGATAGCGGAGTAATTAATGGATGTATTTTACAACAAACTAGAGGCTGATCCGAGCACTATAGGCATGGACATTGTGGGTGGACGTCTCGATTTAGTGTCTGCCGCGTCTATCAAATGGGGTTTTCAGAATAGCAATACTGAAATGGATGTTTAGAGATGAAATGGATTAATATCTGCATAGTATTGTTTTTGGTTGGATGTTCGTCGTCTGACTATTCAACAGACCTGCGTGAGTATTCCATCAACAACCTTCATACTGTTGTCGGGGTTGGAGAGTGGAGAGGAGACACGTTTGTCATCCAGTCGCACGACGGACAGCAATGGGATATTCCTAAAGATGTAACCATATACGAGTCCGCCGTGACGCTAGAGTCATTCAGCCGTGTGACAAAATGAGGACCATCTACGTGTGGTTAGTAATGTTAACTGTCGGGCTGTCATTGCTCTTCTACGGCCAGAGGCTACTCGAAACACAGTATAACCAGCATTGGCATTATGCCCCGAAGGCGGTTAGTGTTAGTATTAAAAACCCACACCTTGCGGATAATCCTGGTTATCACTTAACAAAACCCAAGCCACGCAGAGAATCTCAAGGGTATATATTCTGGAGTTATGCTTGTGGAAGTATGTGATATGACGAGGCCCGCTCCTAATAGAGAAAAATGCCTGCTATGCAGATACTCATGCACAAATCAATTTAACGAACTGGTGTGCATTTTTTTGGTTGAGATGTTTGTAATGCACAAAATCATTCCCCATACGGATTGTCCGTTGGTGAAGGACTAAATAATTTGGATAATACACTTGATGCTTTTGGATTTGTTGCTGGACTGCCCCCTTGGTTGGTTCAAGTTTTGGCGACCATCGCCATTGTGATTATAATCATGGCTATCCAGCGAGCAAATAAACGCCTTGAGTGGATTATTAAGACAGTTGAACACATGGGTAGAGCAACTGTCGATGAGCATGGAAATCCACTAATTAAGACTGATGACCTACAGGCCATTCGTAATAAAGTGGACTCACTTCGCTCTGAGTTTTTTGAGCACGCGAATGCAGCCAAGACACATTACCTAGACCTGGAACATGTGTCTTCTACGGACCACTGGAAAACGTGTGACATATCCAAGTGTATTCATCTACAGCAATTGTTTCATAGGTTTGATAAACTGACTGAGCGGTTTGACTCGTTCGATAAGAGAGCAGAGGAGACTAGAACCAATACTACTATGTCTCTTTCTGATATTAGAGACGATCAGAAGAATTTGGGTAGGGAGCTTGCCGACTTAGCCAAGCGCATAATAAACGTGCTTTCGGACAACCTGAAGGCCAGGGGAGGGAAGTAACTAATGAACGGCAACCTTCAGGATTATCATAAGCTCTTTGATGCCCTTCATGTGATGCTTTTTGTTATCCAGTGTGATGGCACTATCATAGCGGTGAACAAGGCCGTGCTAAATAGGCTTGGCTACACTAGGGAAGATTTGATCGGCACTAATGTTTCCAAAGTCCATCCTGTAGAAGCAAAGGAAGATGTCGTATCCACATTAGATAAGTTTCACGAAGGTTCTGATGAAGTCTTATGTTTGCTTCCCATCCTCACTAAGTCAGGTGACATTATAGAGACAGAAACTCGTATCTACCGTGGAACTTGGGAAGGTATCCCTGTTTTATTCGGTTTTTGCTCGGACATCACAGAGCAGAGAACCACTGAGCGAAAATGTGAAGCCATTTTTCGCAATAGCCCAGTTCCGATTCTAGTTTCTAAAGTCAAGGGGGGCGCAATATTAGATGTAAATGACGCGTGGTGCCATCTTTTTTGGTTTAAGCGGGAAGATATTATAGGAAAATCTACACTTGATTTGGGTGTATGGTGTGACCCCGCTGAGAGGGATGTAGTTTTGGGTGTGCTTCGTCGGGACGGCGTAGTGATGGAACACCCTGTTACGTTGTGCAACAAAGAGGGCGATCATATATATGGATTCATGTCCGGCACCAGGATTACTATTAGTGGGGACGAGGTTTGGGTTACTTCTCTTATAGACCAAACAGAGCAGAGGCTTTTGGAGCAGCAGTTAGACGAGATTAGGGAGCTGACTCTCACATCCGCATTAGAGCAGCTAGATAGGCAGATGTCTACTAATAGACTCATACGGGAAGGGCATCATGGAGTTTAGCTGCACTGGAATAAAGGAAGACCTTGCACTTAGATATGAAGTCTTACTTCAAATGGCCCCGTTTGGGTTTTTGCTCATTGACTTATCGGGAGAAATAATTGAGGTTAATCAACAGGCGGTTGCTATTTTAGGCTCCCCTTCAGCAGTGGAAACTAAAAATATTAATATGCTTTCATATCCCCCCCTAGAAGATGTGGGAATTTCTCAATTACTTAGGGATGCAATTGGCTGCAATAAACCTATTCAAAAAGTAGTCACATATACCTCTAAATGGGGCCGGACTGCTACTATGAAATGTACCGCATGTGCAATCCTGGATAGTAAAGACAGCGTTTGTTTCGTAGTATTCCTTATTGAGGATGTATCTCAGCTAGAGCAGATCAAGGATAAATATTTTAGGATAGCTCGCACATTGGCTTCAGTAGTAGACTCCATAGAGAGCCACTACATCTGGGCTAAAGATGCTGACGGCAGATATCAGATGGTATCAAAATCCTACGCTGACTTATTCGGGTATGCACCCAAGCAGATGATGAATTTGACTGATTATGATCTGTATCCAGAGGAAATGGCAGACGCATACACTAGGGATGACTTATAAATACTATCCTCATGTGGATTAAAAGAAATCTCCGAGATAGTCACGACGCCCGCTAATGGACCCCGCCAATGGCGCACGATTAAAAACGCTATTTGTAATGAGGATGGAAAAGGTGTAATAACAGTGGGTATAGCGGAAGACGTTACAGAAGAATACGAGCGACGGGAATCTGCTAGAAAAGCCATTGGGGATTTAGAAGAATTCGTTAAGCGGGTGATTAAATGATTTGTAAATTTTGCGCTGCTGAAATGTTGAGATTGATTTTGCAAAATCAAGAATGTTGTGCTAGAAGAATTGAAGCTAAAAGTGAGGTGCTGGCTATTGAGCTTATAAGGCACCTTCAAATGATTATTGAGAGGGTAAAGTGATTACTCCCAGCCTAAAGGCAGGGGTATTCAACACAAAGGAGTTTGATAATGCTATCAATGATAAGATTGTTAGTAGGTAGACTAATTGGTAATAATTTGGCTGTTCACATCATAATGACTTTGATAGAGAACTTATTGACATACGGTAATAAACTTGCTAAACCTTGTCTTGTTTATATAGTTGAGGCTTCTGGTATGGAGATGACCAACGAGGAAAGATTTAATTATGTTTTGGAAAAATTAAAAGCAGATTTTCCCTCAGTCGCATCTTCGTTTTTAAAAACTATAATAGAGACTACCTACGATTCGTGGGATGCTGGTAAACTAAATTAATGTTGCCTACTGAGGAACAGATGGTAGAGTTGGTAAAGTGCAGATCTGATCATTTACAAAATTGTAAGCATCAGCCCACTTATGATTTGTCCCGAAAAGGCTTAATAAGATTGACTTGTAAATGTGGTTGGGAATTTATTCTTAGTTCTGAAGGTGATATTAAAAATTAATAATTATTATTTTGGCTAAAGCCAGCCTTCAGAGCTTTACTATAAAAGGAGCTAACATGCCGACCTATCTTAATTCAACAGATACGACCATACTTGTTGATAATCCTGCAACAACGCTTGCTCCAGGTGATAATGCTTTAGATTATTATCTAAAATCTTTACCTACTGGTGTTACTTTAAAATCACATACACCCGCTGTTAAACCGTGGGAGTTGTTAGATGATATTACCTCCGCACCTATGGCCGAAGTACTTTCAGTAGCAGCTTTTCCAAAAATAGCGGTATATAATGCCTCAAATGCAGTATGTACCGTGAGTGCTAATACTGATGACTCTTCTGCTTATACTGTTTTGGCTGGTGTAAAAGAAGTATTTTCTAATTCAGACGGTTTATTTGGCGTACTAAAAATACTGTCTATGGGTACTGGTACTGTTTATATCTATGGACTTAATCAGTAGGTGTTATTATGGATGATAAAGAAAGGCAATGTATGGATGAGTGTCTAAACCAGGAGGTTGAGAAGGTCCAACTTCGTTACTTAGGTTATATTGTTATGCTCGCCTTCATTGTTACTTCGGTTGCTTTGTATGTGTCGCCTCAGTTTTTTATAGCTGTGGATGATAAAGATGGTTTATATAGGTACATTTGTATATCGTTGCCAAAGGCACTCATGGCTATGGCAGTGTTATTCGGATCAAGTGTACTGGCTGATTTTATTGTTCCTGGCAAACTTTTAAAAAAAATAACGGAGAACTCTATTGCATCAGCTATTTATGCTGGTCTTTTAGTGTTAGGTGTTGCCATTGCTATGTAAAATATTAATACTATTGTTGTCGCTGTGTATAGCGTCTCCTGTGTTTGCTTTGTCTAATGCTTATAAGAAACATTTCAAAAAGAATATTATATTCTTGAGTCAAGCAAAGACAAAGTATACATGGGGTGGTAAGGGTGATTTAAAGGAAGATGTTTATCAATTAGATTGTTCTGGATTCCTTTATAAAGCAGCCAATATGTCCGGTATGCCTGTGAAAAGAACTACTGCTTTTAATATGGCTATGGGATTGGATGGCTGGTCCGGTAAAAAAATAGACATAAATGATGTGGATGAGACTGATGTAATATGGTGGACATGGAAAACTAGCCCATCTAGGATTCATGGTCATGTTGGTGCTTTGGTAGAAGACCCAGCAACCGATCTACTTGAAGTGTGTCATGCGTCTGCATCTAAACAAAAAGTTGTAATTAACCAGTTGAGCGGTGTTTTTTTAAGGGATATAAGCTGTATAAAACGCCTAACATTAGGTGATAAGAAGTAATGTGCCCTCGTTGTGGCAGTTTAAATATAAAGCGACGCTGGAATTGGAAACGCACGGAAGATAGAATAGATCGTGGCGTTGAGTACAAACAGTTTATTTCTAGAAATTCGGGCTGGTACTGTTGCGATTGTTGGTTAAAATTCATAAATCGTACAAGGAGTTACGGTTCCAGTGTTGACTTTATTAAAAAATAGTGGTATAATGGCAGAATAGTTGGTAGGCATTTCGTCTATCAGTTTCATTTAAAAATTCCCACACAATCATTGGAGAAATGACTATATGGCAAGTAGTGGCTTTTCTATTAATTTGTCTTATGAGCCTGAGTTTGTATCTTTATTGGCGGTATTAAGAGAGAAATATACAAATCAGCTCTTTTCAATCCAAGGCATATCAAATTCTAACTTAGATATTAATCAGTTTTCTAAAAACTTTTTCCAAAAGTCTGCTAGTAATAACGTGGCTGGCCTTTCTACAGACCCCAATGCTAATGTGACTGGTATGCATATTGACCAATGGACACATGAGTTTGGTAAGGGCATCCAAAAACTTAATAGTATTTACCTAGCTTGGGACGCTATAAAAAAAATATATGGCGTGGATGATGCCAACAGTATAATAGAGTCTGTAATGAATGGTTCGATATTTATTAATGATCTTCATCAGTTTGACAGGCCCTATTGTTTTGGCTTTGATCTTGCGCCTCTTTGTATGGACGGCCTGACTTTTTTTGATCGGTTGAGCATTAAAGCGCCTAAACGAACAGATAGTTTTATTGATTTAGTTATACAATCCACAGCCTATCTCTCAAACCAAATTGCTGGCGCAACATCATTTCCCACTTTGTTTGTAAATCTCGATTGGTACCTTAGAAAAGACTATGGCGAAGACTACACTATATTAATGACCCAAGATACTGATTTTAGTGATAAGATTTGTAATTTATTTCAAAAACTGATCTATTCTTGGGGTTGGCCTTTTAGGGGCGCACAAAGCCCTTTCACTAATGTATCGGTTTTAGATAGGGGTTTCCTTAATGCTTTGTTTGGTGTGGACGAGAATGGCAGTCCTAAATATGTTAATCCAGATGGCACACCCCCTGACTTAGAGTCTATATATGTATTACAAAAAAGATTTTACGAGTATTTTGACAGTGCTTTTGCTACGGAGCAAATTTTCACTTTCCCTATAATCACACTGGCTATCTCTTTGGATTCAGATCGTAATTATATCGACAGGGATTTTATTAATTGGGTTAGCAATGTTTATGCTGATAAATGCGTTGCTAATATTTATATCGGTGAGCCTAATAGCTTTAGCTCTTGTTGCCGGATGAAGAATGATTTTGAGAAGTTAAATGCAAAAAAAGAATACCAGAATTCTTTTGGTGTTGGTGGTATATCTATAGGTTCAACTCGTGTAGTTGGTGTTAATTTACCTAGAGTAGCCTTTATAATGCAGAGTAAAGGTATTAGTGATTATAAGCAGATTTTACACGAAGAGTTAGTTAAGTGTAGGAAAGTGTTGTTTGCCCACAGGGAGTTATTAAAAGATCGTATTGGGAGGGGCACTTTTCCGTTGTACAATGCTGGTTGGATTGACTTAGACAAGCAATATAATACATTGGGCTTTATCGGCGCTTATGAGTTCTTAGATATTTTAGGTAAGGATATTATTTCTGATGATGGTTCTGATTATTTGGTGGGCGTTATGCAATTTATGGAGGAGCATACCGATGATTGGGCAAAAGTAGATAAAATATCTTATAATATTGAGCAAATTCCTGGCGAATCTATGGCTGTTAGATTATCACAATTGGATAAACTTTTAGAGTTTAATAAAGGTTATGAGGTGGAACTCTATAGTAACCAGTATGTGCCTCTTATAAAAGAGGCGTCTTTGGCAGATAGGTTTAAAATACAAGGTAAGTTTGATGCTTTAACTTCTGGTGGGTCTATTCTTCATCTTAATATGCATGACGGTTCAAAGCTGACTCCGGCGCAAACCTTTAAACTTTTAGAGGCTGCTAGGAAGACTAAGACTGTATACTTTGCTGTTAATAGGGTTTTTTGTAAGTGTGAGAATAATCATTATACTATTAGTAATAACGGTTCTTGTCCTGAGTGTGGAGGTAAGATATTAAATCAGTATACAAGAGTTGTTGGATTTTGTGTCCCGGTTCAATCGTGGCACCACGCAAGACAAGATGAGTTTAGACAAAGAGTATTTTACTCAGATACTACTGTCGGTGCTTTCAAATGAGGGTGTCATCATATATTAGGGAGAGTTTTCTAGAGTATGGTGATTATATAGCATTAGTTCTTTTTAGTCATGGTTGTAATATGAAGTGCGACTATTGTTATAATTATAGCCAGATTACGGATGTTAATAGTATTTTAAAACAAGATGTATATTCAATAATAGATTCTAATATTACAGACCTCACTGATGCCCTGGTCTTTTTAGGAGGCGAACCTACGATCTATGGTCGAGAACTTTTTAAAATTAGCAAGTATGCAAAACAAAAATATAATCTTATGGTTAAGATTTTTTCAAATGCCACTAACCCTAATTTGTTGTTGGAGGGTTTGACTCGTGGTCACTTCGACAAAGTTAGTGTGGATTTCAAAGCGTATTTTCCCACACATCATATTAAGTATGATCGGAATTGGCTGGCTTATGTTGATGGTATGATATGCTTCTTAAAGCAGGTAAATGCTATGTGTCTTCTAGATAGGGTTGAGGTAAGGATGACCGTAGTAGATGATCTGACTAAAGATTTTGACATTATAAAAAAAATATGTTCTAATATGGGCGTTTCGTTTTTGAGGCAAGAGGACGTAAAAGCCTCTTACCAAGAGTTGGGTTTAGTGTGCATGGCTAGTTAGGAGTTATGATGTGCGAGGATAGTAAAGATGAAGTTTTTTCGACAACATTTAAAGAGTATTTACTGCATTTGTATCTTGATGTTTATCGTTCTGTTTGGGACGAATCTCCCGATAGCAATAGCGAAGACGGTAGATTACAAAGACATAAAGACAAGTAGGATAATTGACGGCGATACTTTTGTTGCTGATCAGATGACTATCCGTATTTGGGGCATTGATGCGCCAGAGAAGAGGCAGCGATTTGGTCCACAAGCGACCGAGTTTCTAGCCTCGTTAATTTGGGATAAGCCCTTATTAATAAAGGTTAGATCTAAAGATCAGTATGGTAGATCAATAGCACAGGTATTTCACGAGGGTGTTGATATTGGCGTGGTCATGGTTAGATACGGCTATGCTTGGCATTATGTATCTATAACTAAAGATAAGACACTAGCAAAAGCTCAAGTAGATGCTAAAAAACAAAATTTGGGTTTGTGGCAAGATAAAAATTCAATAGCACCTTGGGTTTTTAGAAAAGTTCCAAAGGCTCAGTAATGACTATTATAGATAATGACGGTAATTTTCTTAGTAGGCAAGAGATTTTAGAGTTAGCAAAGACTAAAAAAGGTAGACAAAGGCTTTTTGTTTACATCTCTAGGGCAAGGTCTGCCTTTGCAACACAAAGGGTTTTTGAGCGTTTAGATCTCATACCGGATGATCAAACACAAATTGATGTTTGTTCTATTATTTATGAGACGTGTTTTAATGTGCCAATAGAGACAGTTATGGAGTATATCTCTTCTATGCAGGAGCACATGAAGGATACGGAGCCAGTGTATAATTGTTAGCCGAGTTTATACATGAGGTAAAAAAAGGATATAAAGGTGCATTACCTGAGTGTTCTTTAGTTGATGGTTCTTTTGAGTTTAAAGATGGTATGAGTTTGTTTGATATTAATTTTGCAAACAATTGCAATATTTTATTATGTAAAGATACGTGTTCACCTGATACTTGTTGTGAGTATGAGGGAGTATCTTTACAACACGCGGCAAAGATTTTTGTCGTAGATTTTATAGGTAAGAAGTGGGAAGGAGCCAACAATGGCTAGACTTAGGCGTATGACCTCCACACAGATGGAGAATGTGGTTGCTTATCGTGATGATGTTTTAATTGCTACTGATACTGGTAATATTTTTGTCAGTGGTGCAAGCTTGGCCGACAAAGTTATGATTGGTAAAGCTGCTATAGGTGAGACGGCTGATAGACCAGATGCTGGTGTAGAGGGTCGTTTTTATTATGATACCGATATAGGCGCTCTCTATATTGATAATGGTGAGTCTTGGGTAAATGCTTCTGTTGAAGGTGCAGTAAGTCCTGATCCTCATGCTGCATCCCATATTAGAGGTGCTGCGGATGAGATTGATGGTGATAAGATAGATATTGATTGGAACCCAGCTAATTATGCACCTGCTGTTGCTAGTGGTTACTCTACTAGTATTGATGAACTGACTTCTCATTTAAAAGGTATTGATACGGCTATAACTGCCCATACACATGCTACTGTTGCTGGTTTAGGTATTACAGTGCCTGTCGATGGTTCCGGTTGTACGATTGATACTACTGTTACCGAGGGCGCTTTAACCGCAGCTACAGTAGCTGTTGCTGGTTCTGGTTATCAGGTAAATGATGTTTTGGATGTGGCTGGTGGTACTGGTGGTAAGGTAAAGGTGGCCACTTTAAGTGGTTCGGGCGTAGCTACACTTACAATTCAGGCTGCTGGTAGTGGTTATACTACTGGTACTGGTGTGGCAACTACAACCACTTCTACTCGCGCTTGGGTTGGCACTGCTATGAGTGCTTTAACTGGGGCATCAACATTAACCGAGCTTATTCAAGCTATAAATGATGATATAGCTGCGTTGAGCTAACCAATAAAAGCAAGGAGATAATAAACTCCTTGCTTTTTTTATATCTTGTGTTATACTGGAGTTTAAATGAATGAATTGTGCTCATTGCGGTAAAGTGTTTGAAGTCACTACATCCAACAAATTACAACGGTTTTGTTGCTCTAGCTGCCAGCGTAAGGCAGCTTATGTCAGGCGAAAAGATTCTGAAGGTTTAAAAATTAGAAGGTGTGCTTATTGCTTTGAGGAATTCGAGGTTAAATTTAATCATCGTATCTATTGTAGTAAAGCTTGCTCGATTAAGGCCATGCAAGAGCGTAGGTTAGGAGATGATGAGTATATAAGTGAAGAGGAGTCGATTGCAAAGGTTAGAACTTATTACAACTTAGCGCCAATAAAAAAGGGTGATGTTACTTGTTTAAAATGCGGTAAGATTTTTTATTCAGAAGATAATATCAGAGAGCAAATTTGTGCGTATTGTAAAGATCAATCGAGCTTTTCTGATTCTGATTACATTGGTTGCGGGGCCTCTAGGAATGGTAATGCTTATATAGAATTGGGGATAAAATGGTAGTCGGTTTGGATATTTCCTTGCGTTCAACTGGTGTTGCTTGGATTAGAGATGGTAGTGTTAGTACTTGGACCATCAAATCAAAAGTTCCGCTATCCGTAAATGCAGTTGCAAAACAAATTATGTCGCAGTTATCGCCTATTTTTCTTGGTGAGACTACAGTTTTTATAGAAGATTATGCCTTTGGTAAGTTCGGCAAGAGTAGTTCAGTATCTTCATTAATAGAATTAACGGGGATTATACAATATGAATTATATCAGGCAGAGGTTCCTTATTATAAATTTGCGCCGACATTGGTTAAGAAGTTCTTATCCGGTAAAGGTGTCTTACCAAAAGATCAAATACCATTATTAATCTTTAAAAAATTTAATCTAACACCTGATACC
>CAZVOU010000027.1:0-10157 GCA_964628605.1 uncultured Syntrophaceae bacterium | reverse complement strand
AATAGTTTTTGTGGCCAAAACTCCGGGGTATTCTTCCGATCTCATGGGGTATCTGTTCGGAAATATCCTTATGGTGACTCAAAAAGATCTTTGGGCTCTGGGAGGGCTGGATGTCCTCGTGATATTGTCCGTGGTCCTGTTTTACAATCAATTTCTGGCGGTCTGCTTCGATGAGGAGTTTGCTTCTTTACGCGGACTGAATGTTGAGGTCTATTATCTGGCTTTGCTTTGCATGACTGCGCTGACCGTGGTGGCTTTGGTGACAGTTGTCGGCATAGTGATGTGCATAGCTTTATTGACCTTGCCTGCCGCAATCGCCAGCATGTTTTCAAATTCATTGTGGAAGATCATGCTGTTGTCGGTTCTTTTAAGCGTTGTCTTTACGATAATGGGGCTTGCTATGAGCTATGGTCCGGATATCCCCCCAGGCGCGACTACTATTTTGATCTCCGGCTCGGCCTTTCTGCTGACTTTGGTATGCAGGGGAATTATTCACAGGATAGGGGCGTTTCAGTCAAGCTAATTGACGAATTTTACCGATACCACTTTTGAGGCTCCAGGTTCTTCCATCGTAACACCAAAAAGAGCGTCAGACTCCTCCATACTCTTTTTGTTATGAGTCACAACTATGAACTGAGTCCTTGCCGACAGCTTGCGGAGCATTGAATTGAACCTGGAGAGATTGGAATCATCCAGGGGAGCGTCAACTTCATCCAGTAAACAGAATGGTGACGGGCTGATGAGAAAGATCGAAAATATGAGAGCAACTGCGGTAAGCGCTTTCTCTCCGCCCGACAGCAGATCCATGTTCTGATACCTTTTACCGGGTGGACGGACCATTATCGCCACCCCTGTCTCCAGAGGGTTGGCGCTGTCAGTAAGTTCGAGCCTGGCCTGGCCTCCACCAAAAAGGAAAGGAAAAATATCCCGAAACTGTTCATTCACTTTTTCAAAAGTCTCCATAAATCTATCACGTGTTGTCTGGTTTATGGTGTTGATGGTTTCGTGCAGCGTCTCTAGCGCTTTTTCCAGATCGGACTTTTGGCCGGATAGGAAACCGAGTCGTTCATCAACCGTTTTGCTCTCTGCTATGGCCGCCAGGTTTACCGGTCCGAATGATTCGACTTTTTGCCTTACTTCCTCCAGCAGGCTTTCACTTGCTTCTTCATGATCAAAAAGAAATTTTTCAGGATTATCATTATAGTGTGCGTCTATTTGTTCATTTGCGTTCCTGATGTTTTCCTCCAGCCTCGCTTGCTCCACTTCCAGTTCATGTAGTTTCTGACCATTGATCCGGACTGATTTGTTTAATTCCTGAACTTCAGCCTCTAATTCGGAACACTGTTTTTGGGACTCCGTTGCCCGAGATTTCAGGGATTCGGTTTCCAGAACCGCTTTTTCATGAGACACCATTAGCTCTGTCTGTCGAAGATTTAGCGATTCAATGTCTTCAGAGAGCTGTTTCTTGAGTGAAAGGCCTTTTTCTTTCTCTGAATTCAACTTTACAATTTGTTTTTCAGCGGATGAAATAGTCTCCCTAACCGCCTGTATTTCCCGTTCCGATGACCTAAGACGTTCGTTGAGTTTTGCCGACTGGATTTTGAGACTTTCTATTTTTGACTGTCTATCGGAGTTTTTCTGATTGAGAATGTTTATTTCCGATTGTAGTTTATCTTTTTGCGCTTCTAGGAGCCTGTTCTTATCAGTGTAAGATTGTGTCTGGGCGTCTGATTCCCCCAGTTCTTGATTTATTTGCGAAATTTCTCTCTCGAACCTGCTTTCATCAAGTTGCAAAGCCCGCAGATGCCTTTCACCATTGGACAGTTTGCTGTTCAGGTTTTCGTGACTCGACTGAAACCGCAGCTCTTCCATTTTCAGCCGATTAACTTCTTCGGATGATTTGTTGAGATCTGTTTTTATTTCCTGGAGTCTAGATTTCTTCTGTTCAAGTTCATTTTTTGCCGTTCCCAGTTCATCAACAAGTAGGCGCCGCTGATCTTTGAGCTGGTTTATCTGCTTTCTACGCCTGAATATTTCCTCTCCTCCAACATCGTCAGACCCGCCGGAAACCTCACCGTGACGGCTTATGAAGTCTCCGTCCTCGGTAACAAGATCCAGGTGAGTTCCGTTTCTCTCCCAAATTTCTGAAGCTTTGCCCAGATCTTTGCATACAAAAACATCCTGGAAAAGAAACTGGGCTATCTCTTCAAATCCAGGACGCGCCTTAACCAGTTCAATCATCGGGATTGCGTCTGGAAGGCTCTCCGGAACATTTGATCTGGAACTTAATCGGGGATTTTTAGGGACAAAAGATGCTCTACCTGTTTTTTCAAGTTTGAGACGCTCCGCCAACTTGACGCTATCTCTTACTGAGGGAGAGACCACCATATCTATCCTGTCCCTCAAGGTTGCCGCCAAAGCCTTGTGATAGCTCTCTGCAATGTCGATGATTTCTCCGATGGGTTCCAGAGTGATCCCTTCGTTAAATTCACCCCTGTTTTTCATTATGAACTTGATGGGATTCTCATAACCGGCATAACTCTCCTGAAGCTCTTCCAACGTCCGAAGCTTTGCGTGAGTTGCGGTCTGTCTGTTTTCCACCTCGTGAACTCTTGACCGGTCGATTTGGATCTCGGATTCCAAAAGATTTTTTTCTGATGTGAAACGCGTTTTGTTTTTGGTAGTGTCGGCCAATAATTCAACCAGCTTCGACAGATTTTTGCGATTAAGAGCTATATTCTCACGAGTGGACGCTAATTCCTTTTCAAGAATGTTTTTTTCAGTGAGTTTTCTGCCGGCATGGTTCTGAAGCTCTGTCTTCCTTTTCTGAAGACTTTCCTTACGGTTTTTTGCGACCGCCGAATCCTGCAAGGATCGAAAAAGATCATCCCTCAAAACATTAAACTGTCTGCGTTTATTGAATATGCTCTGGTTAAGATCGGAATGGAGACTTTGGGTTTGCTCAAGTTCCAGCTTGATGTTCGTTAGTTTTTGTCTCGTTTGGGACAACGCCTCATCGAGTAGACCTAAATTCTTGTTTGACTGATCTCTATTCTGCTCCGTCGGCAAAACCTCTGATTCTATGTTCTCTAGTCTGGCTCCTACATCCAAAAGTCTTTCAGCGGACCTTTTCGAGGTCTCCCTGACAGATCTCAGATCAAGTTCCAGCTTGTGTTTCCTGTTTACCAGATCGCTATAATCTGTATCCAATTTCAGCTTGATCAGTTTATTTTTTTCCAGATCAGCGCTTTTACGTAACAGTAAAGATTCCGATCTCTCCAGTTCCGCCTTGAGAGAGTTTTTGCCCTGCATGGTGTCCAGCAGCTTCTGGTTCCATTTCTTGACTTTGGCAGAAATTATGGCGAATTCCAGATAGCGTAATTTTTCTGTAAGCTTCTGAAAACGCTCTGCTTTTTGGGCTTGCCTCTTAAGCGCCAGACTTTGGGATTTTACTTCCAGGATTATGTCTGAAATCCTCAACAAATTCTGGCTTGTAGCTTCCAGTTTCTTAAGCGCTATCTCTTTTCGGGCCTTGTATTTGTTGACACCGGCGGCCTCTTCTATGAGCAGGCGCCTATCCTCGGGTTTTGCCGCAACAATTTGTTCAACCCTGCCCTGTTCGATTATGGCATAAGAGTTTTTCCCAACCCCTGTATCCAGAAAAAAATCAACGATATCGGATAAGCGGCAAGGAACGTTGTTTATTTCATAATGAGATGCGCCATCTCGAAACAACCTTCGTGACACCATGATTTCATCATAATCTCTAAAAGCTGATTTGGATGTCCTGTCCAGATTGGAAAGGACCAGTCTGACCTCGGCCAAGCCAAGGGGTTTCAGCGTTTCGGAGCCATTGAATATGACGTCGTCCATTTTACGACTGCGTAAACTTTTGACACGCTGCTCACCCATGACCCAACGCAATGCCTCGAGTATATTACTCTTTCCGGCTCCGTTTGGACCCACCACGCATGTTACACCGGGACCAAGGTCTAGAGCGGTCTTCATGGGAAAGCTCTTGAAACCTTTAATTTCGAGTCGTTTGATTCGCATTTTCAATGAGTCGGTAAAAAATGATTTATGATTGCTATTGGGTTGTCGGCAATTGAACCGGTCCTTGAATTTGAAATATCATGAGACATCTTCCGTTGACTTGTCTAACAGATTGTAAACCTCGACCGGGTCCCGGAAATTTTTGAACTGTAACTCCCCAAGTTCCTCCAGCTCAAACAGACCTTTTATTCGGCGAGCCGTTTCAGGACCCAACAGTACCTGGCCCGGTTTTGCAGTGGATGCCAGCCTGGCGGCCAGATTGGTCAGGGGGCCGGTAGCAGTGAAAGTCGTAC
Organism: uncultured Syntrophaceae bacterium; assembly: GCA_964628605.1. Taxonomy (GTDB): domain Bacteria; phylum Desulfobacterota; class Desulfomonilia; order Desulfomonilales; family Desulfomonilaceae; genus CAITZA01. Next base: position 5,811 of record CAZVOU010000027.1, on the reverse strand, counting down.
GGGCTCCCTCCCTGCCCTGAAATCTGCTGGTTCCGACGGAGGCCGTGCCTGAGTTCATTCCCATGTGGATTTTAACCGGCTGAAACTGTCCCCTGAGTTCGGTGTTTATTGATTCTGTGCGTCTTCTTACTTTCAGGGCCGCTTTGGCAGCATTTAACGCGTTCTCACGTGATGGTCCCTGAAATATTACCATTAGACCATCGCCGGCCGTCTCGTTTATGTCACCCCCATATTGATAGAGGATATCAAGATAACTTGAAAAGTATTTTTCTATAACAAAATTGACCTGCTCCTGTGTCAACGATTCACTTATGTGGCTGTAACCGGCGACATCCAGGAACAAAACCGTAATGTCTATATCCCTTTTTTCAAGTGATGGGGCCAATGGATCCTTTTCGACTATTTTCTGAACCGTTTGAGGCACAAAGGGCCTGAGATGACCAAGAATCTGATCCAGAGTTATTTTCTCCTGGGCTACCTTCCAGTGTTTGCGGGCGTTCATGATCACATTCGAAGTCAGTTCAGCCAGATCTTTCAGTAAAACCAGGTCCAGTTCAGTGATTTTCTCCCCGTCCCTGGCAATGACATCCAGCACTGCCAAGGCCTCATTCCCGTGATAAATAGGTAAAGCCACCTCTGTCAAACCTGATGCGGGTTCATCGGTGGTTACCAGTTCACAGCCGGTTGAATCCATATTGAAACAAATGTATCCGGTCTTTTGTTTGAGAGCTGTATCGACCGCTAATCTTCCCCTTTTGCAAAGTTGACAGTTGATGTGGCTTGAATTCATGGCGCAATGCAGGGGCCTGGTGTAATTAGCCGCATCAGCATCCAGCAGAAGTAAACAAACCTCTTTGACATGAGGCAGAGTAGCCTTGGCTTCGTCCCTGATAACCTCCAGGATACGACTGATGTTCAGGGAAGCAGTAATTTTCATTGCCACCCTGAACAAATTTTCGAATCTGCGCTGATACAGGCTCTCAGATTCAAGGCTTTGATTTTCTAAGTTGTTCTGCAAATCGCTCATACTGTCCTCATGTTGAGAAAATTTTTTTGGGAAACTGAATTCACGGTTTATTGAAAGCCTTCTCTAACAATACCCATTTTTCTGTTTTGGCGCCACTACCCACTAGTCATTCCTTCAGATTGATTTATTATATTGTGATGACTGAAGAGATAAAAAAAGATTACATTCTGATTCGAGACGGCTCCGTGATTGTTCGGCTCATACATTCGGAAAATGAGTCACCAGACGGACAAACTGTCGAATTTTACGATGTTAGAACCGGGGTCAGGCTTAGAAAAATATTCCCACCCCTGCAGGATGTCGAACTTGAGAGAGGCTGCCACATAACTCCTGAAGCGGCATGTGTTCTAATGAAGTCATCTTTCAAAGAGAACGATGAGTCATCAGAAGCTTCCAAAGTAGTGACGATTCTTGAAGCTCGTCAGAGAAAACTTGATGGCGTGGTGGCAGACTCCATTCTCGATCAGGCGCGCTTCATTTCCAACCTATTGCGCGACTTTGTCGATGTTTCTGATCATTGCAGCAAAGAAGAAAGATTGTGGCTTTCCCAGCAGATTTTGAGTACAGTAAGAAAAATATCCGGTCGAGAATTAACCGAGATTCAAGAAATCGTTGACTGGTTCAGAAAGATTGGACCCAGGAAATAAATATGGAAAACGATACAAAAAACAAATCAGGATCTGAGCGGGAAGAATCCCAGACCAATCCCCAACCAGAAGCATACAGTGGATATAATCCGACGCCTTTCAAGTACAAAGCAGTAGCCGCTTTGATCCTTATTGTTCCTTTCGGATTTCTGATAGAATGGGGACAGACTGTATTTCTCTCCATGGATTGGGAATACATATCTAAAATGACCGTTTTAACTGGGCTGATTCTATATATAGTGGCCGTTGGCAAGGCGGCAAAAAAGATCCAGGACTGGCATGAAGGTCGCAATACCGATTAACTTACACCAATTTGTGGACAGTTTGTTGAATTTATGTTATTTAGTGATTGAAAGCACTATTCTTTTTATCAATTATATTTCAGTGGCATGCGGTGAACAATTTCACGACAATGTTAAACTGCTTGGGCATGAAATGGCTCTTTAATATGCATAAGGCGTTTTGGAGCCTTTTTTTGTTATTTCTTGCCACTGGGTCAGGCGCTGATCTTTCATATGCTCGCGAGACTGCCCTGTCCTGGTTTGAGCATGGAAAATCCAACCTGAAGACCGGTAATTATCAGACAGCCATTGACATATTTTCCAAGACTCTGGATCTGCTCGATTCGAGCAAACACAACTCGTATGTTGTCAAATTGGCTCGCGCTCAGGCTTATTATCAAAAGGGCGATCTAAAGAATTCATGGAAAGATTTGAACGCCGTTTTAAAGTCCGATGACCTTGAAGGTGAGACTCTTGCATCAGGATTGCATCTTCGAGGCATGCTGAATTTGAAAAAAGGGGTTCAGAACGAGGCCATAAACGATTTTAGCGCTGCCATAAAGACTCCTCACGGCAATCACTCCCTTCGTTCAGCTTCGTTGACAAATCGTGCTGTCACACTGATAAATGTGGGCTCGATCGACCGTGCTCTCAATGATTTGAACCGTGCAATCGAACTGGATTCCACTTCGGGATTTGCTTTTGCTGCTCGAGGAATGGCCCACCTGAGACACGACAATCTTGAGTTGGCCAAAATTGACGCAGAAAATGCTCTCAAACTTAAACCGGATGCCCAGACTCAAAAAATAGCAGGCAAGATTCTGAATGAACTGACTGTTTCAAAAATTGGGGCGGGCGCTGTTCAGGTTTCCATGAGTGAAGATGGACAGGTTTTTGTGCAGGTTAAGTTCGGCAAAAACGGGGTTCCGCATCGCTTTCTGCTGGATACTGGAGCCACGCACAGTCTGGTGGACAAATCGCTGTTAAAGGAAATCGCCAAGGAAGTGGAAGTTAAAGAAGTGGGCAAGGGTTTTGTCAGCATAGCAGACGGCACATCTTTACCAGTGACAAAGTACTTGATCAAGGATGTTCACGTATACAATCTACCGCTCGGGACAATTCAGGTTCAAACTTTTGACAAGAAAACCAAAAAGGTCACAAATCTGCTGGGCGCCGGCAGTCTGGCAAATCTGGCCATTGTGATGGACAGCTTCAATAGAAAAGTTGAACTGCGTCATCGCGTCGCGGACAATTCAGTCCGGCCAGGCCCCTGAAATTAATCAAAGCAAATCATTTGTCCACCTTATCAGTCGACTACCACCCGATCATGACCACTTTCAAAAAACTGCGTTAAAGGCTGTTGAAATATTTGTCGGCCTGAGTGTTTTCATCGGCTGGACCGAGAACTGCAACAGTGAACCCCCCAGGTTTGAGCATTTCTGAGGCGTATTCGGACAATTCATCGGTTGTAACTTTGTCGATATCAGCTATTATTTCTTCCACCGGCACTTGCTTTCCAAAATATATCTCTCCTTTGGCGAGCCTGTTCATGCGAGCTTCAGAAGATTCCAGTGCCAGTATGATGCTTCCTTTGAGCTGATTTTTGGCCAACCTGACATCTTCTTCGGTAATAGATGAAGGCATATCCAATGTGTATTGGCTGATCACTTCGGAGAGTTCCTCAAAACGGTCGGGTTCGCAGGCGGAATAGATTCCGAACATTCCGGTGTCAGAATATGATGACAGGAAGGAATAAACGTTGTAAGCCAGTCCTCTCTTCTCTCTGACTTCCTGGAACAGGCGCGAACTCATGCCTCCTCCAAGAATCGTATTCAGAATATATCCGGCATGACGTTTTTTGTCCGTCTGACTGGGGCCTTCGGAAGCTATACAGATATGAATCTGCTCGAGGTCCTTTATTTCAAGGATTTGACCGGGAGTCGGCGCCGGTTTGGTGAGATTCAAGCTGTCCGGATTCTGAGTCAATTTGCAGAATTTGGAGGCCACAAGATCGACAAATCTTTCATGATCAACTTGTCCTGCGGCGCAAATTAAAGTTTGATCAGGCCTGTAATAATTTTTCTTGAAATTGGTCAGGGAGTCTCGATCAAGACCAAGGATATTCGGAACAAAACCCAGAATAGGCCGCCCTAATGGATCATCTTTCCAAAAGTTCATGCTGAGAATTTCATGGATCAATTCTTCAGGCGTGTCATCCTGCTGATGAATTTCCTGGCATATTACATCCTTCTCTCGTTCTATTTCATCTTCAGGGAAGGAGGATTCGAGATAGATGTCATTCAAGAGGTCTGTCGCCAATTCCAGATGTTCTGAGACTACCCTGCAATAAAATGAGGTTAGTTCCTTGCTGGTAAATGCGTTTAAGGCGCCGCCGACTGAATCGATTTCTTTGGCTATCTGGAAAGCCGACCTTTGATTGGTCCCTTTGAAAAGCATGTGCTCTATGAAGTGGGAGATCCCGTTACATACCGGGTCTTCCAGTCTGGAGCCACATCGGACCCATATTCCTATGGATACGGACCGCATGTAGGGGATATTCTCCGTAACGATCCTGACCCCGTTTTCCAGAGTGGTTTTTTTGTATACTGACAAATCCTGAAGATTAGAAGGTGAACAAAAGTAGTCTGTGGATTGGATCATATATTGTAGCCGGGATAGAATTTTTTCCAAGGTCATCGCACGAATATCATGGCAATCATGATTTCATGCGACGAGTTATTTAAATGTGATAAAAAATCAAAGCGATCTATGAGTCTGCTTCCTGACCCTCAGCATCCTTTTTAGAGAGTTTGATTTTACCCTGGGCGTCTATACCAATTACTTTTACGGCAAAGGAATCACCCTCTCGGACTACATCAGTTACCTTCCGAACACGCTCGTTGGCGAGTTGGGAAATATGCACTAGTCCGTCAGTTCCAGGGAAAATCTCGACAAATGCGCCAAAATCGGTAATTTTACGAACCGTTCCCATGTAAATTTTCCCGACTTCTGCTTCCTGGGTGATGCTTTTTATGGCGTTCTTGGCTTCTTGGGCTCCACCGGCGTCCACCGACGCTATCACAACTTTGCCGGTGTCATCGACTTCTATCTTTGTGCCCGTCTCTTCCTGGATTCCCCTGATGATTTTTCCACCCGGACCGATTATGTCTCTTATTTTCTCGGGATTGACATACATCACGTAAATGCGTGGCGCATATTGTGAAATTTCTTCATGGGCTTTTGAAATCGTCTGGTTCATTATGTCCAGGATGTGACGTCTGCCATCACGAGCCTGATACAGAGCGCTGGTGAGAATTTCCTTGGTTATGCCCTGAATTTTTATGTCCATCTGAAGGGCTGTAATGCCATCACGGGTGCCGGTGACTTTGAAGTCCATGTCACCATGGTGGTCTTCGTCACCTATGATGTCGGAAACCACTACTGTTTTGTCCTGACCCTTGAAAAGCCCCATGGCAATGCCGGAAACCGGCTCTTTCATAGGCACTCCAGCGTCCATGAGAGACAGGGATGAACCGCATACGGTCGCCATGGAGGACGATCCGTTGGATTCTAATATTTCTGACACCACCCTAATCGTGTAGGGGAAATCCTCATCATCCGGTAAGAGGTAAGCGATAGCGCGCTCTGCCAACGCGCCGTGTCCCACTTCTCTTCTTGACGGACCTCGCAGGAATTTGACCTCACCAACTGAAAACGGCGGGAATTTGTAATGAAGCATGAATGATTTGAAGCTCGCCCCTTCCAAGGCTTCAATTTTCTGTTCATCGGATGATGTTCCCAAGGTAACAATTACCAAGGCCTGGGTTTCTCCCCGAGTGAACAGGGCGCTGCCGTG
>CAZVOU010000026.1:0-10357 GCA_964628605.1 uncultured Syntrophaceae bacterium | reverse complement strand
AAGAACGTCAACTTTTGGAATTATTGGATTGATCGTGATGGGAACCTCGAGAATTTTCGAGGATCCCTTCTTTCGAGGATCGCGCGAATCCGGGTAATATGGATCACTTTGCGCCACCAGGTGATCAGGGCCACCGTATTCGCTTCGGAACGGCTCAATGCTGCTATCAACCCTGAACCCGGTTTCTTCAAGGACTGAGAACATTTTCGGCCCCAGGTTGAAACGTCCCATCCTGAATGAAGTCGATCTCTCGCCGGAAATTGTAGTCAGAGCTTCCAGCAAATTTTCGGTTTTGGCTCTCAAAACTTCCACCGGGATCAACTCCGACGGAACTGGGGGCCTGTGCGTCAACTCCACCTTCGGGTCAGTGTTCCAGTGATGAAGATGAGCCCCTATTTCCCCAGCCCACCGATTTTTCAGTTTATGGAGTATTTGCCTGCATTCCGCGTTTTCTGCAACCTGGTAACTTGTGAGTAAGGTCGGCTTTATTCCATAGTCCCTAATTAAAGGATCTAGTCTCCAAAGGTGCCTGACGTTACTAACGCAAGCCGTCTCAGAAGCATAAACACCCGTAAAAAGTCCATCCCCTTCCACATCTATGCTTAGCTCCACAAATAATCGTTTGCTGTCCATTGATTATGACTTTTCGACCCTCTCCAAAGGAGTTTCCAAACCCACTGGCTTGTCAAACTTTCTGGAGACTCTTGCTTTTTTCAGAAGATAAAAAGTAATGGCCAGAAAAAGCACGGCCGCCCCCACATCGAAAAAAGTGTAACTGGATAATGTCTTGTAATCCAAAGTGATTACCTTTCGAGCTATTGCTATTATTGCAACAATGACCACTATCTCAACGCGTATGGTACGATCCTCATGATATGAGTTGATGGTCTCTAGAAGCTCTACTCCGATTAGAACCAGCAGGAACTGTCCAAATATTTCCAGAAATTCATTTACTTCCAGCATGAACAGAGGAGGGGAAAGCAAATCAATTACAATCAGGTAGCCCACTTCAAGCGTCCCGAAAAATATAACCACCGCCATCATGAACATCAGAGCTATCGCCACATATTTTTCAAAGTTTTTGATCAATAAATCTATAGTCATTCCAAATCCCTCGAAAAAAGCCGTTTGAGCGTTTTTTCCAACCGGCCTCTAAGTTCAAGATTATTCGAAAAATTGTCCTGGAAATCATCCAGCGCATTCATGATTCTGTTCAGTCTGAAAAACTCATCACTTTTATGCGTTTTTAGATCAGTCATGTCAAAGGTTTTGAGAAATCTATGCCCAAACACATTACATAAAGTTTAACATTATATTTTTTATATAGTATATTGATATTGAATATCTTTGACTGACATGTTCTAATATGTTATTATTAACGTAGCGGATAGGGGTAATGATTTGTTTGTAAGGGTTTTGCCCTCGACTTCTGAGAGTGTATTGCGCCTTCCCGAGGACCGGTGACATGAAAAGGTACATTGAATTGACAAGAACTATCAGTGAATTAGTTGCATTGGGCGTCAAGTTGGGCGTTTTCAGTGTATTGTTGTGCGCTACATGCTTTGCCCAGGAATCTTCAAGCGGCGCCATTTCCACAGTGAGAATATCTCCGGACCTGAGGCAAATAGTAGTTCGCGCCGACGGCGTTCTGGGCAGGCATACAGCGTTCGCTTTTGACAAGCCTTATAGGTTGGTCATAGATTTCGAATCCACTTCTTTGGGTAAAATACCCTCAAAGATTAAGCTGGAAAAACCGCCGATCAGTGAAATTCGCCTTGGTAAACTGGAAAATCGCGCCAGACTTGTAATTGATTTTGGCGAAAACCCCGTTCCGGCATACGCTATAGAGCGACAAGACAACATGGTGGTGATTGCATTGGGAGAAGCAGGGCCACCGAAGTCCGACGGCCAGGCGGACAATTTTCAGGAGTCCGATCGAAAACCACAGAAACGACCTGTAACCATCACAAAACCGGTTCCTCTGAAAAAAGAACAGAATCAGGTTTCAGAGCAGGTGCCGGCGCCAACGCCAATGAAAAATAACGCATCGCAACCCGTTTCAAAAAAACGGCAGGATAGCGCTCAGACGGAATACGCTCTCAAGAAGGCTGTGCTATCCAATGATTTACTGCTCATTGAATTTCATGACCCCCAAAATGCTTCCCAGACTTACAGCCTCGCTATTGAAATCGACCTAAAAGACAAGATTCTCAAAAAGGCATCGTTGAGCAATCCGGATGGAGGGATCAAACGATTCGAGATAGCAGAATTTGAACAGCCAAGCGAGCCTCCAGCGCAAAAAACGATCACTTCATCGGCGCCCGGTCAGGGGCCTCGAAAACTCGGCGCCTCAAACACCGTTTTTGAAGCCAGTCCCATGGAAAAACCCAGGAATGTTTTCAACAGCATGCCATCTGTGAACTCAATTCATCCACCGGAAACAAGCGTAACTCAAAATCCACTGAAGATGGAGGAGTTTAAGTTACAGGTCAGGAAAGACCAACAGTCATAATTTATCGCCAATTGACTTATGGCTGAGACATAAAAAAACTCATTCGGACACAGCGCTCACAAAGATATAAGCTTCTGAAACGGCGCTGTTCCTCATTTGAGACCAAGCGTTTGTTGATAATCCCCAAACTATCCCCTATTACTCGCCTGAGAAAAGGCTCTGATTATTTTTGTACTAATTTGTTTCATAATTATTCTTCGCTGACATGCTGCCTGTTGTACTTGACGAAAACAAATTAAACTTTATGATGTTAGGTTATCAAGCCAAAGATTCATGTTGAATCAAAATGTTTCATACGGAAAGGAGTATAGAAGGATGCCACATTCGGTTCCAGTATCCAGACTCATGACAAATCCTTCCGCATGGCCTCAATTGAGAGGGGACGCGGAAGTAAGAGACGCCATAAAGCTGCTCAGGATTCTCTCCGAGGACGAAAAACTTGAACAGGGACACTCCACCCCTCTAGTGTTTGATAACAACTATAACCTCCTGGGACTCGTTCGATTGACCGATCTTCTTGAAAATGTCAGACATCTTTGTGAACAGAGAGATGGCGCTTGCGACCTTGGCGCAGCGATCAAACCTATCAAGGAGATCATTAAGGAATTCCCGGGTTTTGTCTCTCCAGAAGATAACATTTTAAAAGCGCTGGACATCATGTTGGACCACTCGGTCACTTTAGTGCCGGTGTTGGACAAAGGAAAACTGGTGGGAATGCTGAAGCTCGCCGACATATTCAATTCAATTTCGTCACTTCTGTTCGATGAGGAGAACCCCATGGAAAGAAGTCGAATAATGAAATTTCTCCACATCAGTTAACTTTCAGAGTGTCATTTTACCGTTCTGAACGGTTTTCGCAGGCACAATTTACAAACCTGAACACCGGGAAGCCAGTTGCTGTTCATCCCCACAATGCAGCAAATGGCTTTAACCTTGACTGAGAGGTTCATAATGAAACGTCTGGCAATTACGATTCTAGTAGTGGTTTGTAGTTTGATTTGGTCTCCACAATGCGTATGGAGCGAGGATGCGTTGTCCAACAATGCCCTTCTGATCATCCAGGGTAAGGTTGAAGACTCCAGCGGGAATGCATTGGGAGAGACTGAAGTTATTCTATTTCTTGACGGCAAGCAGTTTAAAATTGAGGAGTCGACTGCGCTTGGCGGCGTAAAAACAAAGAAACACGAAACTGGAAAAAATGGTTTATTCTCGATACAAGCGCATGGGCCGCCTGACACCTTGATGAAAGGAACATGGGCCATTCAAGCCGCAAAGACAAGTTTCGAGACTTCCGAATTAAAACCACTGAAGAACATTTTAGACGAGGGGACGGATAAATCGGGCCGGAGACTGTTCTCAGGGCATGTTGATCTGGAACTCAAGAGAGTGCATGGACCTGCGTTCTGGATGTCTCTGGCAGTACTCGTCGGCGTTTACGTCCTTATATCCCTGGAATTGGTTCATCGTACACTGGCAGCCCTGATTGGGGCCGCGTTTATCCTGACAATCACCCATACTGTGGGCCATTTTAATCACGAATACCAGATGCTGACCTTTGAGCAATCTCTCGGAGTTGTAGATTGGAACGTCATATTCCTGCTCATGGGCATGATGATAATTGTCGGTGTCCTGAAAGAGTCAGGAGTGTTTCAATGGCTTGCATATAAGTCGTTCCAGCTTTCCAAGGGAAGAGTGTTTCTGTTGGCCGCATCGTTGTGCGTGGTGACCGCTTTTTTGAGCGCGTTCCTGGACAATGTTACGACAATGCTTCTGTTGACTCCGGTGACTATAGAAATAGCCTTGGTATTAGGTATTTCTCCTTTTGCCCTGCTCATACCGGAAATCATGGCTTCCAATTTTGGTGGAACCGCTACCCTGATTGGAGATCCTCCGAATATAATGATAGGCTCTTACGCCGGCCTAAGTTTCAATGACTTTCTGATGAACCTGACCCCTGTGGTCTTAGTCACAATGGTGGTACAGATACTGTTCACAAAGTGGTATTACGGGCGGGAGTATTCTGCTGCTAAAGTGGCCGATGTTGATAAAACCATTGTATTTTTGAGAGAAAAATACAGGATAACCAATCCGAAATTGCTTTATATAGGTGGAACAGTCCTGATCGGGGTTATAGCTCTGTTCATATTGCATGGATTTTTCCACATGGAGGTAAGTGTTGCGGCCCTCTTGGGAGCTGCGCTGATCGTTTTGCTGAACAAGTCGGACATCGTGCACACACTGGAACATGATGTGGAATGGCCCTCGCTGGTCTTCTTTATAATGCTCTTCATAATCGTAGGAGCAGCAGATGAAACGGGCATATTACAGTTTGTGGCAAACTGGCTCAAAGATGTTTCATCAGGGAATCTGGTCCTTGCAATCCTGTTGATATTATGGACATCTGCTATCCTGTCGGCCATAGTTGATAACATTCCATTCACAGCGACCATGCTGCCTGTCGTGGCTCTACTTAGCAAATCGATCCCTGGGGCGGAAACGGGAATATTGTGGTGGGCCTTGGCATTGGGAGCGTGCTTCGGGGGAAATGGGACGATAATAGGCGCTTCCGCTAATGTCATCACCACCGGAATAGCCGAAAAAGCCGGGTATAAAATAACTTTTGTGGATTTCCTTAAACATGGAACGCCCATAACTTTGATCAGTCTTGTGATCGCTTCAGCTTTCCTCTTGTTTGTGATGAAATGATCTGAAAAGGCGTTGCCTCTGTTTAGGGAGGCCCGTTTTGAGTCGTCACTGGGGGTGTTTTCATTGAGAGCCTGCTGAGAATTCATCAATGATGCGCCCCCCGTCAACAAATCTGCATTTTTCTGCCCTGTTTTTATTAAACCTTGTTTTCAAGAAACTTTTTTTCAACTAGATTATGTTTCAAAATCCAGATGGGGGATTTGAATGAACTACAGGCCCGTTAGTTTTGAACCATTTTTTGGTTGGGTGAACCGATCCCGTATCCTATATGCGCCTGGGGTACGAAAAGAGTTGGCGTTCGAACTTTCCCAGTTGGGAGCCCAGAATGTTGTGATTTTCACCGACCAGGGGCTCCTGAAGGCAGGCATTGCAGACAGGATCGTTGAACAGATATCTGACTCCGAATTACGTCTGGCAGGTGTTTTCGACAACATAAGCCAGGATGCCAGAATCGGAAACATCAACGATGGCGCCGAGTTCTACAGGAGTTGCGGGGCCGATTCCATGGTTGTAGTCGGAGGCGGAAGCGTCATGGATACTGCAAAGGCCATCAATATCCTGATAGGCTCAGGCGCTGATGATTTTATGCCGTTAGCGGAGCAGGCGGGCCTTTGGGATGACGCAAAGCCGCTCCCACCTCACATTGCTTTCCCTACTACAGCCGGAACAGGGTGCGAAGTCACCAACGCTCTGGTGGTACTCGACGTTGACGCAAAAGCCAAGCTATCTGTCACACATCCATTCTGCAACTCTGACGTGGCAATGCTCGATCCCGAACTTACGACAAGCCTTCCCCCAAAAATTACAGCCTTCACCGGCATGGACGCGCTAACCCATGCCATAGAAGGGATCACTTCCGTTGGCGCTGAACCAATATCGGATGCCTTAGGATTGCATGCCATCCGACTCATCTCAACATTTTTGCCTATCGCCGTTAAACAACCCGACAATGTGGAGGCTCGCGGCAATATGCTCATAGCCGCTACAATGGCCGCCATGTGTTTCTGCAATACAATGACCGGAGCCACTCATGCGACCGCGCACGCCTTGGGGGCCATTTACGGCATTCCCCACGGAATGGCAAACGCAATAATGTTACCCTTGGTTATGGAGTTTAACATCGAACAAAATCCCGAGCGATATGCCATGATTGCTGACTCATTTGGAATGAATCTTTCTGACGATGACTCAACGGCCATTGCCCTCTCGGCCGTTCAGGCGGTGAAGGAACTCAAGACATCCTTGGGGCTCAACGAAACATTAAAGGACTATGGAGTTAAACCTGATGCTGATTCTCTGGCTCCATTGGTTGACCTTGCGGCAGGTGACGGTCAAATATCCTATAATCCACGATACGTCGAAGAATCCGATTTATACGAATTATTCAAGAAGGCAATGTAACGCCACGGAGGTTTAAATGGAATACTGGAATGATCAGCATGAACCTATAACTGCTTTTCTACATCTTTTTGAAAAGGCCAAGGCGGATCCTGAGCTTTCAGAGGGACTCAAGAAGGTCAATCAGCTCATCTGGTTTGATTACACGGAGGACGGGCCAGAGTGTTCTTTCCATGTGGATTGTCGAAACGGCCAGATCAATTCAGGGAAAGGGAAACCTGCGGGGGAACCCGATCTTATCATGAGTCTTTCGGCCGATGACGCTCACAGGTCGTGGTCCAACAAACTAAACCCGGTGATGGCCATAACAAGGAAGAAAATCAGGGTGAAGGGCTCGGCTACAGGCCTTCTGAAACTTGCGCCTAAACTCAAAAAGGTTGCCGTGATTTACGAACAAGCGCTGAATGAGTTAAACTTTTCAGACAAGATAATCAAATAGTTACTCTCAGAGGATGTTTCCACATGTTTGGCAACACCGGCAAAATAATTTGGGCTGACCTGCAGTCCGAGGCCTTGGGAGTCAGACGTCTTCCCGATGACTATTATACCGGCTACGTAGGGGGGGCTGGACTTGCAGCCAGAATTTTCTGGGAATACGGTAACTTCGAAGCTCAACCCCTGGATACGGATTCATTGCTGATATTCATGAATGGTCCGTTTGCCGGAATAAAGCTCTCAGGCTGCTCGCGCTCTTCGGTTGCCGGTCGCTCTCCATTGACCAACCATTGGGGAGATTCGTCATGTGGAGGACATTTCGCTCCTGAGCTTCGTTACGCCGGCTTTGACGGGATTGTCCTCCAGGGAAAAGCCCAGGGTCCTTCAATAATCCTGATAGAAGATGAATCATTGAGAATACTGCCAGCCACTGAATTGTGGGGTCTGGGAGTATTTGAAACAACGTCGATGATCAGGAGGAAATACGGTAAAAAAGCCAAGTCTCTGGTGATAGGACAAGCTGGTGAAAACCTTGTAAACTTCGCTTGCATAATTAACGAAGGTCATCATGCCTACGGTCGGGCCGGTTACGGCGCTGTTATGGGGTCTAAGAACATAAAGGCAATAATCGTTAAGTCATCTGAACAAAGGTATTGCCCTGCAGACCCAGAATCTTTGGACAAGCTCAAACGGGAGCTTGATGTTCGCATCAGGGAATCTGTAACGTCTCAGGTGTTTCATGAGAATGGAACTGCCGCTAATCTGGAGGGCGCAGTACATGCCGGTGATGTGCCGATAAAAAATTTCACTTCCAGTTTTTGGGAGAAAATGGCTGAGGCGCTGACCGGATCGACTTTGACTGAGACTTACCTCACAAACAAAGCGGCTTGCGCTTTTTGCAAGATTGCCTGCAAGAGGGTGGTCAGAATTGACGAAGGGCCTTTTGCAATACCAAAAGGTCCCGGGCCTGAATATGAGACCATCGCCGCTTTTGGGGCCATGCTGGGCTCAAAAGACCTGGCCGCTGTCTGCGCCGCCGGAAGAATCTGCAATGACCTGGGAATGGACACCATTACCGCTGGATCCACCATATCATGGGCCATGGAAGCCTTCGAGAAGTCCGATATTACCACCTCGGATACCGGTGGAATTGTATTGGAATGGGGGGATCTCGACACGGTAGTGAAGAAGTTACTGCCGCAGATTGCATTGAAAAACACTAGGTTGGGCGAATTGCTTAGCCTCGGTAGCTTTCAGGCCTCTTCAAGAATAGGCAAAGGCTCCAGTCAATGGCTTTCTACTGCAAAAGGTCTGGAAGCGCCAATGCACGATCCCAGGGGTGGTGGACACGGATTGGCGTTGACATATTCCATCAGCCATAGGGGAGCGTGCCACACTGCCAATCCTATGCTATTCATGGAGATGGGCGCATGTTACTACCCTGAAATAGGATTTGAGTATGAACTTGAGCCCATGACATCCGAAAACAAGGCTGAATCGGCGCTCCTGGCAGTTCAGATTGGAGCGATTGAAAACAGCGCATGCTATTGTCAGTTCGCCGACAGGGAAATAACAATCCCCGAATGGACGGAACTTTTCAATTCAGCGGCCGGTTACGGCTGGTCAGTTCAGGATATGATGTCCGCCGGACTGAGGGTATTTTATCTTCAGCGGCTATTAAACTACAGATTTGGCCTGAGAGCCTCTGACGACTCAATAGCCTCACGCCTGCTTGAACCAGCGCAAGACGGGGCCCCGGAGGGTGTCGAGATCGACTTCCAATACATGAAAAAACGTTTTTATGAACTGGCCAGGCTAGATGAGATTCTAGGGATACCTGACCGCCAGACATTAGAGTCTCTAGGCATGAACGACATAACAAAGATTATTTGGCCATGAACTGAAGTGAAAGTAACTATAAAGCCATTCGGAATTGTCAGAAAATACTGTGCTGAAACATCTCTCGAATTGTCAGGTGATCTTGTTGCGGCAGACCTCACGAAACTCCTTAAAATCCCTCATGAAATAAGACCTGTTGTGCTCGTAAACAACAAGCGGGCGGATTCAAACCAAAGACTGTCCGATCGGGATGAAATTAAAATAATTTCTCTCATCATCGGAGGATGAAATGATGGCTTGGCTTCGATTTAACGATTCTTTTCCAGCCATCGCATCAGCGCCAACACTGTCCATATCTGCCTGTTATTGTCCCGTTTACCGGTTATGTGGTCATTTAGAAGTCTGGCGCAGTACGGCGAATTCAGGATACCGGTTTCCTTAATCTTCGAAGGAGAGAAGTATTCTTCGATCAGTGGCCTGAGGTCTTCTCTGATCCAGTAGGGTAAAGGGGGAGTGAAGCCTTTTTTCTTGCCTTTCCGTATTTGCGCCGGTAACAGTCTGCGCACTGCTCTTCTGAGCAGAACTTTGGTTTGCAAAAGCCTCGTCTTGATTTGAGGAGGCATCATTGCAACCTTTTCCACGAGTTCGTGATCCAGTAGCGGGACACGGGCCTCCAGGGAATTGTACATGGTCATACGGTCAACCTTGACCAGATTGTCATCTAAAAGAAATGTCTTTGCATCCACATAAAGCAACTGATTCAGCGGATGCGCTCCCTTTACCATTGCAAAGTATCTTGCGAAAACATCGTAACTATCGTTAAAACCAGTTTTCAGGAAGTCATTAGTCAAAAGTTCCTTTTTATCTTCTTCATTAAAAATGACTTTCCACCAGTAATGCCCGCGATCGAACGGCAAATCGGCCCCGGTTACAAACCTTTTGGCCTTATAATCAAAACTTATGCGCTCCATCGACGTCGGCAGAGCAAAAATGATGGGATTGATTACTCCGGTCTTGAACCATGAAGGCAACATTTTGAAGATACGGCTGATCTTGTAGGCCACATGAGTAGGATAACCTGCGAAAATTTCATCGCCTCCATCTCCGGTCAGCGTTACCTTCACGCGAGAAACAGCCAGTTTTGAAACAAGATGAGTTGGGATTGCGGAATAATCCGCAAAAGGCTCGTCGAAATGATCCAACAATGCGGGGATGGAATCGACCATATTCGGGGAAATAATCTCTTCAGTATGGTCACATCCAAGGGTTTCGGCCACTAATCTTGCGTCAGCCGATTCATCGTAGGATTTTTGATCAAAACCTATTGTGAATGTTTTGAGCCGGGCATTGAGATTCTTCACCATGACGGCGGCTATGGTAGTTGAATCCAACCCTCCACTCAAAAATGCCCCGATCGGAACATCCGAAACCATCTGGCGAGACACTGAATCCTGTATCAGGTTGATC
>CAZVOU010000025.1:0-2562 GCA_964628605.1 uncultured Syntrophaceae bacterium | reverse complement strand
GTCGGATCACGGAGTGCAGGTTAAGAGCTGGGGCGCATCCAAGATAGTCTTCAGCTTCTATGGTGTGGAATTCTCTTTCAATCCCGTTTGGCCGGTTGTCGGTGGTTTCGTAATAGCGGCCATTTCAGCATTCATCGGAGTTGGCGGTGGTTTTCTTTATGTTCCGTTCCTGACTTCAGTAGCCAAGCTGCCCATGTTCATCGTTGCCGGAACTTCCGCTCTTGCGGTTCTCGTCAGCATGATAACCTCGATCTTCACCTTCATGTTCGTGAAATCGACTCAGGTCGACTTTACCCTTATCGGAACCGAGTTGATCGGTATCTTTATCGGCTCGATTCTAGGCCCGATGACATCCAAGTACATACCGGAGGTATGGCTCAAGAGACTGTTCGTGGTATTGGCCCTTTACGTCGGTATCGGTTACACCACCAAGGGTTTCCTGGGTTACTCAGTATTCCCCGGCATGTAAGTCCGTAATTCTTAAATGATTGGACCAATTTTCGCTGGGAGCTTTTTTAGCTCCCAGCGTCGCTATTTGAACACCTCATGGAAATGAATCCCGTCTTTACTTTTGTCGATCCTTTTCTCATCTGGTTTTACAGATTGACGGGGCATGCTTTCCTTGATTTCATCATAGGGACCACCGTTTTGGCCTTTTTTGCGGTTCTCATTGGGGAATTCTGCATATCTCTGGCTTTTCTGGCCGCCAGAAGGAAAATAGACCAGACATCCGAGGAAGTGGTCCATTACCAGAATCTTTCAATGAAGGCGATAGCGTCGGGGGACAAAGAATCGTACAACGCGGCAAACAAGCTGGCCAATGACGCCTTTGGAAAATCATTCTTTTTACAGGTTGCGCTGTCCGCTGCTTTTTTATGGCCCGCGCTCATGGCAGCCGCATGGATGCAGCCCAGATTTTACGATGTTGAATTCCACACGCCTTTCGATGACTTTTCAGTCGGGTATCTCTTCTTTTTTATCAGCCTCTACATACCGGTTTGTATTGTATTCAAAAAATACAAATACAGGCTCCCATACTTTCGGAGTATAAAATCGGTGCTGGACACCTATGAGAGAAGCTCCAGGAAGATGAAAACGCCCGCTGACTACATTGCTGAGGCAAAAAAGGAGAGTCAGGGTTAAGGTAGCATCGCGCTGTTGTGGTTTGGTTCCGGGTTCCGTGAACGTTCTTTAGAATTGGTTTTTTGCCAACGTTAATCAGTGTCACATATATTAATCGAAGTAATGAGAGGGATTGAAAATGTCCGATAGTTCCAAGCATGTTGTATACAGTGTTTGTAACATGTGCACAGTTCGCTGCCCTATCGAGGTAGAGGTTGAGAACGGAGCCGTCAAACACATCTGGGGTAACCCGCATATCTTTGGTGGTCGTTATCTGTGTCCCCGCGGGGCGGCCGGTAAGGTTTTTCAGAACGACACGGAACGTCTGCAATACCCGATGATCAGGGAAGGCGAGCGTGGGTCCGGCCGTTGGAGAAGAGCTTCATGGGAAGAGGCCCTGGACTATATCGCCGAAAATCTCAAGAAAGTCATAGAGAAATACGGTCCTGAGAGCATTGCCCTGGCAGATCGCGGAGGCGCCTTTACTGACATAGAAAAAGCGTTTATCAAGGCTCTCGGATCACCGAATTATTTTAACCATCACGGCGCCTGTTCCAACAGTGTTCACAATGCCCACAACGGTATTGCCGGACACAGAAGAAACACGGTTTCTTACGACTGGAAAAATTGCCAATACGCCATTTTGTTCGGCAGGAACATCCTTGAGTCGATCGGTTCCAAGGAGGCCAAAGACTTCATAGACGCCCTGGAACGCGGGATGAAGTTTACTCATGTGGATGTCCGCTGGAACTACACGGCAGCCAAAGCCGACAAGTTCCTTATGATCAAACCCGGTGGAGACTACGCGCTGGCGCTGGCTTTTATCAACGTCATCATATCGGAAAAACTCTATGACGCTGAATTCGTGAACAAATGGGTCATCGGTTTTGACGAACTGGCAAAATTCATCACGCCTTACACTCCGGAATGGGCCGCCAATGAAACGGGAGCCAGGGCCAAGGATATTATCCAGATCGCCCACGATCTGGCGGCCGCCAAACCGGCGGTAATCATCAACCAGGGATGGATGACCGCCTGGACCAAAGACGACTATTACCTGCGTCGCGCAATATACATACTGGACGGACTTCTTGGGGCATACGAGGCCAAGGGCGGCCTGTTGTTCAACAAGAATGAAGTGGACGCCGGTTACAAGCCACTCAAGAAGCTGGTGGACGGTCCTCCCAAAGTTGAAAAGAAACGTTTTGACGGTTGCGGCTGGAAGTACAAACACCTTTCGGGCGATTATGGTCTGGCGCAGATGCTGCCCTATGCGATCAACAATGAGGATCCGTATCCCGTTAAGGCCTTCATTAATTACCGCTTTGATCCTCTATCCTCTTTCCCGGATCCGGTGGCTTACGCTGACGCCCTAAAGAAACTGGACCTGCTGGTCACCATCGATGTCAACTACAGCCACACCGGATGGATTTCCGACGT
>CAZVOU010000024.1:0-2432 GCA_964628605.1 uncultured Syntrophaceae bacterium | reverse complement strand
CCTCCACTCTGCTGCCGTCCATGTACGCCGAAGCTACCGGCCGCCCCGCGCAGTTTGCGGCGTTTCACTTCCTTGGTGTGATAGACCACAAGTTGGTCGATATCATGCCGCACGCCGTAACCTCTCCGGAAACAGTGGAACTCCTGGTGGATTTCGCAAAAACCATCAATCAGGTCCCTCTGGTTCTCAAAAAAGAGTTTCTCGGATACGTGTCAAACGCCATTATAGGGGCCATGTGTGACAAGGCCGTTCAAATAGCGCTTGTTGAAAAGATAGCGTCGATAGAGGACGTTGACCGTGCTGTGATGATTCACATCGACTCAGCTATTGGACCTTTCGGGTTATGGGATTTTGTGGGGCTGGACACCGTCTGGCATGTGGCGCAAAGCAAAGCCGCATTGTCGGGTGACCCAGGGGGACAGTGGTTCGCCGACATGCTCAAACGGGAGTACATCGACAAGGGCTGGCTGGGAGTAAAATCCGGGCGCGGCTTTTACACATATCCGGACCCGGTTTTCAAGCGTCCGGAGTTTGTGGGCAAAGTTCCCGAGTAATGAAAAACTAATATCTGTCGGATGGACAGGATTGTGTGAAATTCATGTTCTTCCGTCCGACAGTTAAATCTTATGGAAAAATGATTGCCAATGAAATTGAACCAATATTGACCGTTGCGGAGAGCCAAAGAAAGCTTCAAAGCCAATTTGAACGGTAAATTGCACGAATATTTCCGATGACGCTCCGGGAGTAAAAATATGACCCAAATCCGGCGTATATTCATTATTGTGTCAATGTTCATCCTGTCAGTTTCTCAGGCCTACGCGTGGGAATTCTCCATGTCCGGGAATTTTACATGGGAATATTATCAATTCTCTCAACTGGGCGATCAGGGTTTTTTTGGGCCGTATAACCAGGATAACAGCGGGAACACTACTATTAGGCTCGCTGCCCGAAACGGCTGGCTCGGACATGAGATTGCCCGCCGCAACGATGTTTCTTTCTGGGGTGATGAACTATCTACAGGCTCGGATGTTGCGGCAAATTATATTTATACTGTGTTGTTCCCGAAGTTGAAACTTAACGAGGCGCTATCTCTTCGAGGCTCTTACAGAATTGGGGCCTGGAATCCGACTTCCGCAGGGGACATTGCCTACGGTCATCTCAACACCTCCAGGTACCTCAACAGCCAGGCTCCAGGTATGGGAAATTCATTTTCTCCAGGCTATTGGCAAACCTGGTATGCGGAGGCCAATTTGCCATGGGGCATAGTCACAGTTGGAAAGCAGCCTAATACAATTGGTCTGGGCCTGATTATCGATTCTCTGGAGAACACCACTGAAGCCGTAGTTTTGGGTGTTCCATTCGGACCGTTCATTGTCGGGGCCCAATACTATTTCTGGGGTCCAGGTCGAAATGCCAGCACACGGCAGGCCTCAAATTATCCTTTGAGAACTGACAGGAGTGGTTCTGCTCAACCTCATTTCTCTTTCCTGCTTCTGTACAGCGCAGGCAACATCAGTTCCGAGACCTATGTCGAATACAACAATGGTCATAAAGGGCCTGAATCCGAGCTTTACACTGGAGATGCGCTCTCCTCCACAACCAGTCCCTACGGAGCATTAAATCCGATCTTCGCCGTGGACAGTTCCCAGTTTTTCGGATTTGCCAATTTTAAATATTTCAATGGACGCCTATTTTTTAACACTGAAGTCGGGTTTTATCAGGAGTTTTTTCGGCAAAACGGTCTTTCTCTCAATCAAGTGAACGTACCTCTCCAGTATGTCCAGCCTCAAACACGTTACTGGGAATTATGGGCCGGGATGGTAGAATGTGGGGTTGTGGCGGGTCCAGCTAAGCTCAGCTTCCTGTGGGCCTATTACCCAGGGCCGGACAGACGCGCCGGCAAACTCATCGACAGGCAGCCTACCATTGTTCCAATATTCTCGCCTAATGGGGGAGTGAACCTGTACCTGCCTTACAGCCTTTTGCTTGGTTATGATTACGGATCGGGCAACGGATCAATAACCCGGTCTTCCAGTCACGGCTTCATCACCGATGCCAGCACCTATGGCGTTCGTCTGGATTATGCCGCTGCCGCAAACCTAAATCTGTATGCCACATTTATGTATGCCAACAGAATTTCCCAAGGATATGGATGGGGATGGATAAGGCCCGACCCTACTGGTGGAGACGCAAACGACTCGGTGATCAGTTCTCCGGCGCTGCAATATGGAAACGGAAACAGAGGAAACCGTGATCCGAGCGGCAACCTGATAGACCTCTCATTTGCTGCCTCTAACGGAAACCTTACGGATGCTCCCAACATTCTTGAGAGAGATCTTGGGTATGAATTCGGAGGTGGTATAGACTGGAAACTCATCGAAGGCTATGTATTGACGGCCAGGGTGGCCTACTGGAAACCCGGCGACTGGTTC
>CAZVOU010000023.1:0-4328 GCA_964628605.1 uncultured Syntrophaceae bacterium | reverse complement strand
GAGACTTTTCACAAATATGGAGGGGATTGATCCGTCATCGCGAATTCCGTTGAAAGATCGCCTGCAGGGATACACACAAAGCGAGTCCATTTCAGAGGCTTCACGCTGCCTGCAATGTGAATGCATGGAATGTGTAAAGGTATGCGAATTCCTTTCTACTTTCGGGGGTTATCCCAGAAAGTACGTCAGGCAAATATACAACAACCTCTCTATAGTCATGGGACAGCGACATGGCAACAAGCTGACAAATTCATGCAGTCTGTGCGGACTCTGCGAAGAGGTCTGTCCGGAAGACCTTAACATGGGCGAGGTGTGCAAAAGCGGTCGTCAGATCATGACCCAGCAGGGCAAGATGCCGCCTTCAGCGCACGAATTCGCCCTCCAGGACATGGACTTCGTCTCTGGTGAAGAATGTTCTTTCGTTAGACATCAACCTTCCATGACATCCAGCGCATATGTGTTTTTCCCGGGATGCCGTCTGGCTGGGACTTCTCCCAAAAATGTGGAAAGGACATACAAGTATCTCACAGAGAGTCTTCACGGCGGGGTCGGGTTCATGCTGAACTGTTGCGGAGCGCCTGCGGACTGGGCCGGTCGGAAAGATATCTCGTCTCAGCACATGTTTTCCCTGCATTCACAATGGGTTGAGATGGGTCAGCCGACATTGATAACCGCCTGCTCGTCATGTCATTCGCTATTTCGTGAAGCTATGCCCGAAATGAAGCTGCTCTCATTATGGGAAGTTCTTGCCAACAATGCCTTGCCTCCCATCCCGGATGAAGTGTCCGGCTTAACCCTTTGCGTTCATGACCCGTGTTCATCACGTCACGAGCCTCAGGTTCAGCAGGCTGTGAGAAACATACTTGGCAAACTCGGTGTGAAGATCGAGGAATTGCCGTTGCATGGGCGCCTTACCGAATGTTGCGGTTATGGCGGATTGATGTGTTTCGCCAACAGGGATTTGTCAATCAGGGTTATGAAAAGACGCATCGAAATGTCCGACCATGATTACCTTGCTTACTGCGCCGTCTGCAAGGATCATTTTCTTTCGCAAGGCAAGAAGACTTTTCACCTGCTCGATATTATATTTGGTGGGCATGAGGATGATGAGTCATTTAAAAGGCCTGTAAATTTCTCGCTTATCAGGGAGAGACGGCGCTTTTTGAAATCCAGCATGCTCAAAACTTTCTGGAATGAACAGGCGCCCTGCCGACGGGATAGTGACATGATCAATCTGTATATATCGCCGGAAATTAGAGACCTCATGTGTGAGCGCATGATCTTGGAAGACGACCTGAGGACGGTGATCGATCATGTCCAGAAAACCGGTCGAAAACTCCTCAACAAGTCTAACGGACACTTCCTGGCTCACCATACGCCGTCAAAAGTCACCTATTGGGTTGAATTTTCGCCGTTTGAGGATGGTTTTGCCATTCACAACGCTTACAGCCATCGCATGCAGGTTGTGGAGGAAACCGGACAGTGACCGACTATGTAAGTAAAGATGACTTTTCGCAATGGATTTGCGCCGAATGTGGACTGGAACTCACCATGAAAAAGGTGGAAGTCCAGTACATGGGTAGCGGATATCCGGTAGATTTACCGACATGCGTCAAGTGTGGGCAGGTTTTTATCCCTGAAGCTCTGGCCATGACAAAAATGGCGGAGATTGAAAGGCTGCTGGAAGACAAGTGACCGGTAAAGCGCAACCTCAACGCGAAAAAATTTATGAGCGGCTCGGCCACAACCCAATTGCAAGCGACGGAATCAGGCCAGGTGGCTTAACGCTGACACAAAGATTATTTGATCTGGCGGATTTCCTCCCGGGTTCCAGAATACTGGACGCTGGATGCGGCTCGGGAGTAACACTGAGATACATCGGTCACAGGCGTAATGATCTGCAGATCTTTGGAATTGACAGCTCGTTAAAATTGTCACGTATGGCCAAAGACGCTCATCAGGCGCAACGTATTGTCAATGCTGATATTGGCGCCCTGCCCATGAAAGACGGCTCATTTGAAGGTGTCATCTCCGAATGCTGTTTGTCGGTAATGTCATATTCCAGGGGTCATCTTGAAGAATTATTCAGGGTATTGAAACCTGGGGGGAAATTACTGGTGAGCGATGTCTACCTCAGAAATGTTTGTGAACTCGGGGAGCGTAGCGAAATTGTCCAGGGATGTTGTCTGTTCGGCGCCACTACTCGGACAAACGCCATGAATCTTCTGGAAAAGTGTGGATTCCGGATTTCTATCTGGGAAGATCACTCACAATTGCTCAAGGACTTCGCAGTGCGTTGGATACTCGAGAATGGCTCGATGAACGAATTCTGGAATTTGATGATTACCAAGCAGACGGAAACCGCATGTATGAGCGATCGGATACGGGACTCAAGACCCGGCTATTATCTACTGGTGGCGCATAAGGACTTTTCGGAGCCCCAGGAAAAAAACGAGGGACCGGCCTGATGGACGATCTATTGCGTATGCTGGAATTGTCATCTCAAGGTTTCCACTGCAGCCAGATATTGATCAGGCTTGGACTAGAAGCCCAGGGGAAAGAGAACCCGGACCTTGTGAGGGCTATGGAGGGTTTAGCCGGAGGTGTGGGATTCTGCGGTGACACGTGCGGGGCCTTGACCGGAGGAGCATGCCTACTGGCCCTGTATGCGGGTAGAGGTTTACCCGGGGAAGAGCCCGATCCGAGGCTTAATCTGATGATCTCTGAGTTGCATGAATGGTTTTCTGATGGGTTTGCTTCCTGTTACGGCGGCATTCACTGCTCACAGATTCTTGACGATGACCCGGCAAACCAGAAAGCCAGATGTCCTGGAATTGTCACAAGAACATATGACAAGGTTACATCGCTGCTACTTGACCATGATTTCGACCTTTCGGAGGGCAAATGATTGGGCCGGGGTTGGAGTCCCGGAGTTCCACCATTCAAAGTTTATGCCCTGAATGTCTTGGCAGGATACCGGCTCGGATGGTCATGAAGGGTCGGGATGTATATATGGAAAAAACATGCCCCGATCACGGTGAATCATCAACTTTAGTCTGGAGAGGCTTACCGCTACTTTCAGATTGGATCACGCCAAAAATTCCATACTCGAATCCGGCCCCCAACACTACTGTCGAAAGGGGCTGCCCCTTTGACTGTGGCCTTTGCGTTGATCATAGACAACAGACCTGCACTGCCTTGATGGAGATCACGCTCAGGTGCAACCTTAAATGCCCCTATTGCTTCGCCGACGCCGGACTGAACGAGCCCGCGGACCCGGATCTGGGTATCATACGGGGCTGGTATCAGACACTCCTGTCATCCGGCAGGGCCTGCAATGTTCAGATCTCGGGTGGAGAGCCCACCATGAGGGACGATCTTGCCGAAATTGTGGCCCTGGGCCGTTCCATGGGTTTCAACTTCATACAACTCAACACCAACGGGTTACGCATAGCCCAGGATCGCAACTATCCGGCAAACCTGAAACTAGCAGGACTGTCTTCGGTCTTCCTGCAATTTGACGGTACCGAAGACCGGATATACAAGAAACTGAGAGGACGGGAACTACTTAAGGTAAAGCTGGATGCCATACGCAATTGTGGTGAAGTTGACCTGGGTGTAGTGCTGGTTCCGACACTGGTCCCCGGACTCAATACGGATGACATTGGAAACATCATCAGATTCGCCTCTGAAAACCTCACCGTAGTTAGGGGAGTCCATTTTCAGCCGGTCAGTTATTTCGGGAGGTATCCCCAAAAGCCCTCGGATGGGCAGAGGTTGACACTGCCGGAATTGATGGAGCTGATTCAAACCCAGACATCAGGCGCCATTAGAATTGAGAATTTCAGGCCCCCAGGTTGCGAGAATTCCATGTGCTCCTTTCATGGCAATTTTGTCCTGATGCCTGACGGAAATCTGACTCCCCTGACGAGGTTCCACCCGTACAATCGGGGCCTCAGTATGGAAAAGGCTGAAAACGGAGCGAACAAGGCTCGTGAATTCGTCTCTAGGAACTGGTCGTCATGCTCAAAGCAGTCTAGATCGGCCGGAGATTCAGCAGTCAGCCTTTGATACTGGGATACCCTACTTGAGCGTTCACGCACTCATTTGCTGTGCATTTCGGCAATGGCTTTCCAGGATGTCTGGAACGTTGACCTTGAACGACTGAAGGATTGCTGCATCCACGTCGTGTCCGGCCACGGCAGTGTCGTGCCATTTTGCGCCTACAATCTTACCAGCTCTACCGGACATTCTCTCTACAGGGGGCAATCAGTTTGATGGACATCACCCCTCTGAATTCATGGACCGCAAAGAGAATTTCACCGGAC
>CAZVOU010000022.1:0-1767 GCA_964628605.1 uncultured Syntrophaceae bacterium | reverse complement strand
GATACTGGGATCCATTCAGGTCTGCCTCCGAGAGTCCAAAGAGAATCCCGAAACAATCAATGCCAGAATCATCTTTGTGGAAGACCGGAGTTCAAAGAGCTTTCTTGCAGTCCTTTCAACCGATACCATGATTTCCGATGAGGAGATCCTGAGAATCTATGGAAAGCGCTGGGACATTGAAGTGTTTTTCAAAATGTGTAAGTCTTATCTGGCTCTTTCCAAGGAGTTCCAAGGGAGAAGCTATGATATGATGACTGCTCATACCACCATTGTATTTCTCCGGTATATCATGCTTGCGATGGAAGCCAGAAATTCCAGGGATCATCGAACGGTAGGAGGGCTCTTCTATCTAGTCTGTGACGAGCTTCAAGATATCCGGTTCTCAGAGGCGCTTTCCATCCTGCTTCAGATTTTGAGAAAAACCCTTGACTGTTCCCCAGTGATTTCCGAGAAGATGGCAGAAGAACTCATCGCCTCTTTTTTCAGCAGTCTGCCTTCCCATTGGAAAAGCAAACTACAGTTGTGTGCGTAATCATATTCATTTTTCAAGGTGCATATTGATTTTTAGTGTGGGAAAGTTGAGTTACTAAGTAAAATAAAACCAACAATGAACATAAAAAAGCCAACCTTACGATAAAATCTTTGAGAATCAAAAAACTCACACAGAAGATCGTATTAGGTTGACATTAGAAAAACAAGACGACTTTTGATGAAATATCGCCTCTCCAGATTGTAGGCATGTCCCATCTTCGTGAATCGTCAGACACCTTTCGGTTGTCTCCCATAAGAAAGTACTTGTCCGCAGTCAGGTAGAATTCATATCTTGTGGAATATGTAGAATATTGTTCCATTAAATAAGGTTCTTCTAATAATTCTCCATTAAGGTAAACCTGACCATCTTTAAGGAATATATAGTCACCAGGGATTCCGATAACACGCTTGACCAGGAGCCGATCGTCTTTAGTGAATATTACCACATCGCCACGTTGAGGATCGTCGTTAAGATAGGAAAGTCGGTTACCTACAATCAGAGCCTTCTCATCTACTGTTGGTGCCATTGATGGAGAAGCCACAACCCCAATTTGCCATACAAAAATATTCGCTAAAAGGGCAAGAGACACCGCAATGAATAATGTTGGCAAGTATTTCCTAACTAGGCATATACGTTTCATCGTATATACTCCTTTCCACACACTACTAGCGTAAGTAAAGAGAAGCCTCTTAGGGTGAGGCTTCTCTTATTAATCCCTTGGATATTTTAGGATTATATTTAACCTTGGTAGCATTTCCCAATTTTGTCTTCTATACTCCTCCCAGGAAGTTCCATGCGACTTGAGAATTGAGTCGCTTATTTCAGATTGACCGAAAATCCCATCGGATATATTTACAGTTTCGATTCCAATTGGTGTTCTTAATGTGATTGTATCAATTCCCTTTAGGTAGCCGAAGTTTGTTTCGTCGAGAGGGTACATATATCCATATGGTAAATCATCGATTATTTCCAGTAGATAGAGATCGTCATCTTTAATTTGTATTTTGCCAATGTGCCTCTGTTGGCTGCGAGTTGTACCATATTCATTAAATCTGTATGCAATAAGATCTTCAATTGCTACCCATACACCTTGATCTGTTTTTGCCATTTCCATCAGGGGGCCGGTAGGATGCCCGGGGAATCTTTGATAATGGTCGTAGGTCATTATCACATATTTGGGTTGGTCGTTAGTTCCGATGTATGCAATTTTATTTTTTTGAAGTATCTGTCCTAAT
>CAZVOU010000021.1:0-2351 GCA_964628605.1 uncultured Syntrophaceae bacterium | reverse complement strand
CTGAATGTCACACACGAAATGTCTGAGTGTGAAGGAACGCCGTCAAGACCGATCAGTTTCAGGGAAGCTTTTTGGGTATGGGTTAAAGTAGCCCTGAACAGTTTTGGCGGACCGGCAGGCCAGATATCGGTGATGCATCGATACCTAGTCGAGGAAAAAAGATGGATAAGCGAAGGCCGGTTTCTTCATGCCCTGAACTATTGCATGTTGTTACCGGGACCAGAGGCGCAACAGCTTGCCACGTACATTGGATGGTTGTTACACAGGACCCCGGGAGGAATTGTTGCCGGAACTCTGTTTGTAATTCCCGGTTTTCTGTTCATGTTGTTGTTGAGCATCCTGTATGCTGGATATCACAACTTAAGTATAGTCCAATGGCTGTTTTTTGGTCTCAAACCGGCGGTTCTTGCCATCGTACTGGAGGCGGTGCTCAGAATTGGCAGGCGAGCTCTAAATAACAAAACCATGATATTTTTTGCCGCATTAGCGTTCGTAGCAATCTTTTTTTATGACGTGCCTTTTCCCTTGATCATTTTATCGGCGGCAGTCGGAGGTTTTCTTGGCGAGAGATTCATTCCCAAGGCTTTCGCATTGAAGCAGGCTACGACCGGGAAAAAGCCGGATTGTAATGAAGCGGCAGTGGATGCCATGCTTGACTCAGCTAGCGCATCTCATGTCCGCCCTTCTCTCATAGTGTCATTAAGGGTTTTGCTGGCTTGGTCCTCTTTGTGGGTTGCCCCAATAATTGGTGTATATTTTGTTCTTGGATCGCAAAGTGTCTTTTTTCAGCAGGGTGTTTTTTTCAGCAAAACAGCGGTTGTTACCTTCGGAGGGGCTTACGCAGTCTTAGCTTATGTTGCTCAACAGGCCGTTGAATCTTACGGGTGGTTGAAGCCGGGTGAAATGCTGGATGGTTTGGGTCTGGCAGAAACAACCCCCGGGCCTCTCATCCTGGTGCTTCAGTTTGTTGGTTTTCTGGGAGGATACCGGAACCCTGGGACCCTCGATCCATTGCTCGCCGGAACTCTGGCCTCAATGATCACAGTTTGGGTTACTTTTGTCCCCTGTTTCTTGTGGATATTCCTGGGGGCTCCCTACATAGAAACGCTACGGGGGAACAGATCACTCAGCACGGCGATGTCCTCAATCACTGCTGCGGTAGTGGGAGTGGTCCTCAATCTGGCGGTCTGGTTCGCCCTTAACACCATTTTCGGTTCTCTCCGGAGTGTAAGTATTTTTGGAGCGCATTTACAGATCCCGGTGATTGAAACAATCAATTGGCCGTCACTCGTGATAGCCATTGTGGCGCTGCTGGCTCTTTTCAAATTCAAGATAGGCATGATCTACACGATCGCAGGATGCGCTCTGCTTGGAGTAACATATCACTTTTTGATCACAATGTCTGGCTGGTGAGCAATATGATCCTGTTCGTCCCATTCTGAACAAAGGTTCGGTTCAGTTTGTTGAGTGAAAACTCTGCATCTGTACACGAACATCCAGGCGTGACTAATACGAGAAGTTTCCAGGCAATATGAAGTCAGTGATGTCAACAAGAAGTCGCATAGACTGATCAACATATGTACATGGATTTTGTATTAGGAGCAACGCTATGCAGATATCGCTGTGGTGGTCCGTGGAATAGTCCCACAGGTAAACTGTCTTACTGTTATTATCAACAGTGAACCTGAATATCTGGTTGTTAATATTGGCCAGCTTACGGATATCTTGCATCGTTCAAAGACGTGATTGACTGCTTTACCCGGTCAAGTTCCTCTCTGTCAGTCAAGAACGATCCATCTTTTAAAAATTGTGGGGTTTTCCAACATTAGAGAATCAATGTGGACATCAATTTCATCTAAACGTGGCTTAAGGACGAGAATATCTTTTTCGAATTGAGATTTTACCTGTTCAATTGTTGTAAATCCAGAGTGAACGTGTTTTGCAAGTCCTACCTTGAATTCAAAGAGTTCTGGCGTGATGGAAAAATCATCTTTCACCACATTTTCTGCCACACTCAAGAGATGGTCTTTAATTTCATTGCTGATTTCATCATTGGACTTTAGGGAGTCGGGATTTGATTCTGTGCAGATCTTATGTGGCAGAAAAGCTCTCAACACCTTTTTAAGGTTTTTCCTCTGTAAATATTAAATCGCTACTTGTGCAGAAAAAGGGTGAATTTTATAAGACTTTATGAGATTCCTTGTCACCTTTTCCTTGCAGCTTACTTGAATCTCATCCTTAATTAATTTGATAAAATATTTTGTTAGGTTTATTCGAAGTTCAATCACTGGGTCTAGAAATTCATGAAACAAATTGTCCTTTATTCCCTTTATGAAGCTTGCGGGATAGCC
>CAZVOU010000020.1:0-12461 GCA_964628605.1 uncultured Syntrophaceae bacterium | reverse complement strand
GATTTGGTTCAGTTGGGCAATTCAACTGAAAAGTTACCGGAACTAATTGGTCTGTTGAGAACGCAGCAGAACAGGCTGCTTACAGAGCTGGGTGAGGCGGACGATCTCACATACGTTACCCATGCCATTAAAGAGGCCCTTAGTGATTCGCCGCCTGCGCATATAAAAGACGGAGGAGTCATAAGGACCGGTTTTAATCAGGAACTGGATGAACTGAGAGAAATTGGCAAAAGCGGTAAACAGTGGATAGCGCAAATTGAAGCCCGAGAAAGGCAGGCCACAGGAATCCACAACCTCAGGGTGGGCTATAACAAGGTATTTGGATATTTTCTTGAGGTTACCAAAAGCAATCAGGACAAGGTCCCTCTATCCTATATCAGGAAGCAGACGCTTGTAAATTCAGAACGTTATATTACTGAAGAACTTAAGGATTATGAACTCAAGGTTTTGAGCGCACAAGACAGGATTCTTGCCCTGGAAGAGAAGATTTTCGAGCAGTTGAGGAACAATCTGATACAAGTTCTTGGACGAATTCAGGATACGTCTCGAAAACTGGCGATAATAGATGCGCTGGCGTCATTGGCGGAAGTTGGCGCCAATAGGAATTACTTTTTGCCGGTAGTACATGATGGCGATGAAATAAAGATTGTCGATGGAAGACATCCCGTCGTAGAAACATTCGAGAACCGAGAAAATTACGTTCCTAATGACACTTTCCTCGACCATGTAACCCATCAGATACTTGTGATCACCGGTCCGAACATGGCCGGAAAATCAACCTACATGAGGCAAACCGCGCTAATAGTCATAATGGCTCAAATGGGCAGTCTGACACCTGCGTCAGAGGCGTCAATAGGCATAGTTGACCGCATTTTTACTCGAATAGGAGCCTCTGATTATCTGGCTTTTGGTCAATCCACATTTCTGGTGGAAATGAGCGAGACAGCGGAAATGCTCAACAGCTCAACGCAACGTTCTTTGGCTTTGTTGGATGAAGTAGGAAGGGGAACAAGCACATTCGATGGTTTGTCGATTGCGTGGGCGGTCACGGAGTATATACATGACAGATTGGACAGAAAGGGTCCACGGACCATGTTTGCCACTCACTACCATGAGCTGGTTGACATTGCGTTAATAAAAGAGCGAGTTCGAAATTACCATTTCCAGGTCAAGGAATGGAACGACAAAATAGTCTTCCTCAGAAAAGTCGCCCCCGGAGGCGCCAACCGGTCTTATGGTATACAGGTCGCCAGGTTGGCCGGTATACCCGAGGAAGTAATAAAAAGGGCAGGCGAGATACTTCAGAATCTTGAGAAGGACGAAATTGACACATTAGGCTCGCCAAAAATTTCCAAATCCCGGAAAGCCAGGAGAAAAGCTGCCGCCAATGTGGCCCAACTAGAAATGTTTTCTTCGGAGTCCAGTGAGTTGACGCGTGAACTTCAAAATCTCAAAGTTGATGAAATAACGCCAATCGAAGCCCTCAATCTGTTGAATGACTGGAAGAGAAAATTTGCCTCCGATGATAGACGGGAGTCGGGATGAGAAAATTAACATGATCGAGG
Organism: uncultured Syntrophaceae bacterium; assembly: GCA_964628605.1. GTDB lineage: Bacteria > Desulfobacterota > Desulfomonilia > Desulfomonilales > Desulfomonilaceae > CAITZA01. The sequence goes on along the minus strand of CAZVOU010000020.1, from coordinate 10,896 downwards.
ACGAGAGGTTCCGTCTCGCTCGAAGAGGTCCATGCGCCGTGTCGTCTCAATCAGGTTCTCTTTCCATCAGGATAAGAGCCTAAAACTAATTGAAAGGCATTGCTGACGATCACAATACACTCGTGAATTGTAGAAAAGTCTGCAGACACATTATGGCCGGCAAAAATAGCCGCTCCCTTCGATCGTCTTGAATGGTTTGTCAAAATGAACTATGAAATTTTAACAATGTTCAAAAACGGTTTTATGGATAAGGTCAGTTAATAATGCAGACTGCCGATTTGGCGACTATAGCCTTAAGACAGATATACCGAAACAAAAGACGCTACAAGAGTGTGTTGATAGGAATAGCTCTTGGAATAGCCGGGATTATTATCATCCTCACTATGGGCGGAGCGGTTGAGGCCGATTTAGGCAACAATCTGGAACTGCTGGGAAGCGCGACGATCGTCAAGGCCTATTTTGATTACAGTAAAAGTCCGAGGAAGCATGGTGGTCAATTTTTCGACAAGGACATCAACGACTTACAGAAAATTCCAGGGGTTCGGCATGTTTCGCCTGCGGTATTTAACCATCAGCCGGTAACTTTCAATCTAAAAAAAATGTCGTTCAATCTTATGGGAGTTGACGAAAAATTCTTTGACACCATTCACATTCCCACTGCTGAAGGTCGCAGGATAACAGAAGACGACGTGGCCTGGAAAAGTAACGTCTGCGTGGTAGGCTCCAATGTTGTCAAAATGTTAATGGGAGAAAAGGCTGAGCCGATCAACAAACAGCTTTTGATAGGAGGACATTATTTTCGAATAATAGGTGTCATAGGAGGAGTTGAAGACCCCACATTCATGGAAAGTGTCTTGATTCCAATTTCTGTTGCACGATCCCGCTTTCCGGGGATGTATGAAATCAAGGACATATACATAAGGGCTGTGAACTGGGATGTGATAGATGAGTTAGGGCGCAAAGCCCACGAAGTTCTTGTCTCCAATCAACCGGGATACAGCGAAGCTATGGAGATAAGGGTTTTCTCCGAGCGTATAAAAACCATAAAGAATGCCGTGCTGATAGTGAAGCTTTTTCTGTATGCGGCGTTGTTTGTCATCGTCATTCTAGGTGGACTGGGAATAACCAACGTCATGCTGGCTGCAGTGAGGGAGAGGACCAAGGAAATTGGGTTGAGAAAGGCAGTTGGAGCGACGGAAGAGATGATAATGAACCAGTTTTTGGTCGAGGCGGTAACTCTTAGCCTTGTCGGCGCACTGATCGGAATACTGGTAGGATCAGTCTCTGTGCAAGTACTGCAATTTCTGCTGAAGACGTCGCCATCCTACACACTGTTTTTGATCAGTATTGTGGGAGGTGTGATTTTTGGTTTCATACTGGGAATTAGTTCGGGTTATATGCCTGCAAGAAAAGCCAGCCGTCTTGATGCGGCTGAGGCCATGAGGTTTGAATAAACCGCAGTGGTCTAAACTCACAAACGCTCATGGCCTCATTGATGGGAACAGTGGGTTGTGCAGGGATGTTTAGGCCAATCTTCCGGCTATCAGTTCAGTAATGTCCATTACTTTTATTTTGCCTTTCTTTTCCTTTCGTGCCCGGGCAGCGGCTTGGTTGAAGGACCCCTTGCAGGACGGGCAGGCTGAAACAAGGATTTCAGCTCCCAGGTCGATGGCGGATAGCAGCCTTTTGTAACCTATGTCCGAAGCCATTTCATTGTCGAAGCCTTTCATTCCACCACCACCACCGCAACATTTGGCAAGATTCCGGTTCATGGGGAATTCTAACAGCTCAACACCTGGAACCGCTTTCAGAACATTTCTCGGAGGCTCATAGACACCCATGTGACGACCCATGTCACACGGGTCGTGATAAATGACCTTCACCGTTGGCAGGCCATCTTTAAACTTTAGTTTATTGTCATTGGCAAGTTGTTCCAGCATTTCAACCACATGAGACACCACGTAACCATTGGATGCCCCGTAATGCGGATAGAGGTCACGAAAAGTTTTCAGACATCCGGCGCATGTAGTGATAAGCCTTTTCGGCTTGTAGGCTGAAATTCTCTCCTCGTAGACATTCATTGTCTTCTTGAAAGTATCCATATCACCAACCAGATAAGCCAGGTAACCGCAACATGTTTCGTTTTCAGCAAGCGCCCCGTAATTGATACCCGTTTTCTCAAGTATTTCAATTACCGATGGAATAATTTTTACATCCTGGAAACCTGTCACACATCCTACATGCAGTATTGCCTCAGTTTCACCGGCAATAGCTTTCTTGAAACTTTTCGGGAAGCTGTCTCCCCTTTTTTCCGGCGCCGCCAGAAGTGGGTTAGCAGCATCCAGCATGGATGAGAGCGCCAATTTAAATGCGTCCGGGAGAAACCCCTCTGTGACAAGTCGTTCTCTTGCGCTTCTTATAATGTCAGAAACATTAACCTTGGCCGGACAGACGAATTTACAGTTGAGGCATAACATACATTGATACAGTCTCTTGGCGAGGTCCTCGGAGGGCTCAAGGCTTCCTGACAACATGTTGAATGCCAGGGTGACCCGTCCCTTTGCGTTCAATGACTCAAGGGTAGTCTCACCAAATGTGGGACATCCGGCTCGACAGAATCCACATTGAATGCAGGACAGAATTTCTCCGTCCACTTCATCGCTGAAAGGCCTGATCTTGTCAGGGGCCTTGAGATAATTGACAAAACTATTTTCATCCAGAATGTCTGTGATGGAATCATTGAATCCCATTTTACCCGGATTCATTATGTTGTTGGGATCCAGGGCGTTTTTTATCTGTTTCATAACTTCGAGCGATTCGCCAAGCTGTCGCCCAATGTACGGGGCTTTGGCCATACCTACCCCGTGTTCGGCCGAGACAGTTCCTCCGAACCGCAAAGTCATGTCAATGAACTCTAGAGCAATATTTTTTACTTTTTCCCAGTGTTCCGGAAGAGTGGGGTTCATGATGAAGGTCGCATGAAGGTTTCCATCACCGATATGACCAAAAGTAGCTACCGGGAATCCGTATTTGCTGCCTATAGCCTGAATTTCAGAGATGGTTTCCGGTATGCGGCTGATGGGAACTCCAAAGTCTTCAACCAAGGGAACGAGCCTGTGATGAGGTTGCAGACGGCTCATGGCAGGAACAAGGCCGCCGCGTGCTGCAAATAGCTGAGCTTTTTCAACCGGATTATCCGACCAGACGTTTTCCAGGCCTCCGACAGATGAGCAAATTTCATTGATCTTTTCAATCTGTTCCTGGACAGCGGCCTTTGGACCGTCAATGCCCATGAACAACTGACAGTTAACCTCAGGTGGGATGTCCATTTTTAACGCTTCACGGGCCACCTGTATGCATGCGTTGTCGAGGATTTCACATGTTGCGAGTTCGAGGCCAGAAGTGTACATCTTTTCCACAGCTTTGCCCGCCGTGGCCACATCCGGGAAAGAAGCCTTTGCAAAAGCCTCGTATTCGGGGACCGGTAAAATTCTGACTATTGCCTCGGTGATTATTCCTAAAGTCCCTTCAGAGGATGCGAACAATTGGGTCAAGTCATAACCGGCGGTACTCTTGGGAGCAATTACCCCGGTTTTTATTATTCTTCCGTCTGCAAGAACTACAGTCAGACCCTTCACATAATTTTTTGTGGTGCCATACTTGGCCGCTCGGACCCCACTTGCGTTTGTGGCGATCATTCCTCCTATGGTGGCGATGGCAGCGCTACCGGGATCAGGGGGAAAGAAATGGGACGGCGCCAGTTTCGCATTCAACGCGTTACATATCACGCCTGGTTCAACAACAGCGTATGAATCATCCTTGTTGATTTCTAAAACAGAATTCATCCTGGTAAAATCCAAAATCAGTCCACCCTTAATGGGCAAGACTGCGCCGGTCACCGAGGACCCGGTGCCTCGAGCTGTGACTGGAACCTTGTGCTCATTGGCCAATTTCACAATCCGGCTAACCTCTTCGGCGCTGCTAACAAAAATCACCGCCTGAGGGGTTCCAGAATGAATTGACATATCTCTGGAATAAGCCAGGCAATCGATCGGAGAAACAGTGATGTTTTCGGATCCGACAACTTCTTTGAGCCGCTCGATAAAATCCATTGTTTAAAGCTCCTGAGATTTTATTGTTCTGACCAACTTTTAGAAAAACAAAGAAAAATTCTGTTAAAGGGAAGATTCGGATAGAAGAAATGCCAACTTGTTCAACTGTTTTAACTTTACAGCATCGTGAATTGTAATGCAATCCGATTACTGGAAAATGAATTCTGAAATAAATTTTGTCTTTGAGTGACAACTGAGGTTTTAGGAAATGAGCGTCCTTATAACGGTGCTTAAAACCGCGTGCTTCTTCGGAATGGTATTTTCTTGGTCAATCATTTTGACATGCCGCAGAACCAAAAAAATTCGTTTGAAACAGTTCAGTATGCTGAATGAAAAGTCTGATCCATCAGGTTAAGGATGGTGGCGTGTTGCAAATGAATGGATGATGTTAAAATGCTAAAAAATCCAATCTTGAAATTTGACCGTTTATATGCCAGTCTTAATAGAAGTATGAATTATTTTCATTTAATCAAGGGAGGCGGAAAAAAATGAGCAACTTAATAGTCGTGGGCTATGATGACGAATTCAAAGCCGAGGAAGTGCGATTGATGCTGATGAAGATGAAAAAAGACTATCTAATTGATCTGGAAGACGCAGCAATTGCTATCAAGAATGAAAAAGGCAAGGTAAAACTGGATCAAATGCACAACCTCACTGCTGCAGGCGCTTTGTCGGGTGGATTCTGGGGAGCGCTTGTTGGGTTGCTGTTCATGAATCCCATACTGGGAATAGCCGTTGGGACAGCTACAGGAGCAGTGTCCGGGGCTTTGGCGGATGTCGGTGTTAATGACCATTTTATGAAAAATCTTGCCTCTACCATGAAAAACGGTAGCTCAGTTCTGTTTGTTCTTGTCAGGAAGGCCACGCCGGATAAAGTGCTCGAGGAACTCCAGGGGACAGGTGGAACCATCATCCAGACTTCCTTGTCTCATGAAGACGAACAAAAACTTCAGGCTGCGCTTAACGCCGTCAAATCCTGATAAGTCCGTGATCTCAGATTGAACTCATGACCATGTCAACGTGATCACATGTTAAATGAATTATTATTTCCTGTATTTGTTTCATGTGAGGTAGTGGTTAAAATTAATCAGGTATTTGATTTTTCCACGCAGCGCCGGGTCTAGTACGGATGTGGCCGACGCTGCTTTTAATTTGCTAACATTGTGATGATTACAATTGAATATTTTCTCTTCAACTGATCCACTCTCTTGGGGATCAGGTTGGCCAAGACTATCAAAGTGATATAAGCGTCGATAAGACGCAGAGCTTTAAGAGGGGTTTTAGTAGGCCAAAGCCCAACAATGAATTTCTTCAGGTAGTAGAGGTGGCAGCAATGCGCAACGCCGGTTTTGGTGGGATACATGTGGTGAGGACATTTCTAATGGCCTTGCCGTTGGTTTTCCTTCTAGGAGGATGTTCTCAGGTCACGACACCGGAAGCCCAAAGGGCGCGTCCGGTCAAAACCATGGTTGTGACTCCTGGAGATGAGTTGCGGGAGCTGTCTTTTCCAGGGAAGGTAGCTGCCTCAAAAACGGCAGAGCTGGCCTTCATGGTTTCTGGTTTACTGGTAAAATATCCGGTAACGGAAGGTCTCAGAGTGGGCAAAGGTGAAATCATTGCTCAACTAAGGCAGGACGAATTCCAGGCACAGTTGGGGATTGCGCAAAGCCAGTTCGATCGGGCTCAATCCGATCTGGCCGCCTTGAAAGCCGGAGAAAGGACCGAGCAACGACAACGACTTGAAGCGCAACTACGGGCTGCGGAAGCTACGCTTGCAAATGCGGAATCGGAATACAATCGCCATGCAGGGCTGTTGAGGTCCGGTTCGATCTCTCGCGCTGTTTATGAGCGTGTGGAAACAGCCTTTCTGGTGGCCCAGGAGGAACTGAAATCAGCTCAGCAACTGTTGGAAAAATCATTGGTGGCTCGTCAGGAGGTCATTGACTCCAAAGAAGCGGAAATACGTGGTCTTGAGTCTCGGTTAGCAGAAACCAAAATACAACTTAAGGATTCAACCCTGCTTGCCCCTTACAACGGAGTGGTAGCCAGACGGTTTGTGGAGCGTCAGCAGAGTATTAGGGCGCAGACTCCGGTGGTTCTGTTTCAGGATCTCGAGGAGATTCACATAGCGGTAGATGTTCCCGAAGCTGTCATGACAACCGAAGTTCGTCTAACGGAGGCGGAACGGATAATGGCTGAATTCAGCGGGGTTCCGGGAAGGCAGTTCCCTGTTACCATTGCGGAAGTGGCCCAAATTGCTGACCCGAGGACGCAGACATTCAATGTCCGCTTCGCAATGAAAGTCCCTCCTGATCTGAATCTCTTACCGGGAATGACCGCAAGAGTAAGCCTGTTCTATCGCTCACGGCCAATTAGTGGAAAGAGCTTCTTTGTGCCTGTGTCCGCTGTCTTTCGTGATAGTAGCGGAGAACAGGTAGTGTGGATCATCGGTCCCGACAAGGGCGTTGTTCGCAGACCTGTGAAAATTGGTGACCCTTCCGGTGGAAGAATAGAGATTCTGGAAGGTTTACAAGCTGGGGATCGGATTGCTGTGGCTGGGGTATCGTTCCTTCGTGAGGGAGTGAAGGTTCGTGACCTGGGCGATGCGCTCGGAGGAAATTAGCCATGAATATGGGCGAAATCTCTGTTCGCAAAGATCGGGTGGTCATCTTTATCATCATATTGATAACGATTGGTGGACTGCTGGCCTATCAGCGCATGGGAAGGCTGGAAGATCCTGAGTTTACCATAAAAGAAGCCTTGATAATAACTCCTTATCCAGGCGCCAGCGCTCAGGAAGTCGCAAAGGAAGTGACCAATCCCATCGAAATTGCCGTTCAGCAACTGGGCCAACTTGACCGGGTTCAATCGGAATCGTGGCGCGGTCGATCAGTGGTGCGAGCTTTTATCAAGGACAGGTTCCACAGAGACGCTATCCCGCAGGTTTGGGATGAACTACGGCGAAAAATCAATGACGTTCAGCTTCTCTTGCCGCCCTCGGCTCGAGGCCAAACGGTCATAATTGACGACTTCGGCGATGTTTACGGTATTTTCCTGGCTATCACAGGGGAAGGCTACTCTTACTCCGAGTTACGCCGCTATGTGGAATATCTCCGTCGGGAATTGCTGCTAGTCCCAAATGTAAAAAAAGTGGATTTTTTTGGTGAGCAGCAGGAGGTTGTATTTCTTGAAATCTCGAGGAACAGACTAGCCGGGCTCGGGATTAACGAAGAAGACATCTACCGGCTCATCCAGGCCAAAAACAATCCGGCCGATGGCGGCCGGGTGCGTGTGGGTGAGCAGTTCATCACCATTGATCCCAAAGGCGGATTCGACTCTGTCGATGATATCCTGGAACTTGTAATATCGTCAGACGAAAGTGGACGCCAGCTTACATTGAAGGACATTGCAACACTTCGTCGTGACAATCAGGATCCCCCGCGCCGGTTGCTCAGGTATGACGGTAAGCCCGCTATAGGTCTCGGAATTTCTACAGTCCAGGGCGGTAATGTAGTGACACTGGGTAAAGGTGTCAGAGAAAAGCTGGAAGAACTCAAGGTCAACCAGCCAATAGGAATAGAAATTGGTGAGATCAACTTCCAGCCCGAAGCCGTGACCCAGGCGACGAACAATTTCATCTTCAATCTGGCCAAGGCTGTTTTCATAGTCTTCATAGTGCTGTTTTTCACCATGGGAAGGGCCACTGGTTTGATTCTCGGCATGGTCCTTTTCCTCACAATAATGGCGACATTCGTCGTGATGTTCCTGAATGGTGATCTCCTGATGGAACGAATCTCTCTTGGGGCACTTATTATAGCCTTGTGCATGCTCACAGATAACGCCATCATAATTATTGAGTCGGTCAGAGTGCGTATCGAAGCAGGAGAAGACAAGCTGAAGGTGGTTCGAGAAGCTGTCGCTCAAAACCAGTGGCCGCTGTTTGGCGCTACGGCAATTGCGGTAATCGCCTTTGCGGCAATCGGACTGTCGGAGGACAGGACCGGAGAATATATAAACTCGCTGTTCTGGGTAATTCTGATTTCGTTGAGTCTTAGCTGGATTTCAGCCATTACGATAACCCCATTCTTGGGCTACATGTTCTTTAAGCCTCGTAGCGCTGAGAAAGGCAAGACCGAAGACCCTTACGCCGGAAAAATATTTTCGACCTACAGGCGTTTACTCATAGTGTCTCTCCGACATCGCTGGACAGTAGTAGTAGTGTCCATCATTCTATTTGTCCTGTCTATTTTTGGTTTTGGAAGAATAGAACAAGCCTTCTTCCCACCTGCCACCAGGCCTCAGTTCATGGTGGATGTTTTTCTTCCTGCAGGTGTTCACATTCAGGAAACGGAAGCGTTTGCAGGGAAGGTGGAACGTTACATCAAGACGCAGCCGGGGGTATCCCATGTGACGTCTTTTGTCGGTAGCGGAGGTCTCAGATTCCTGCTGGTGTACAGTCCGGAAAGAGAAAACAGAGCCTACGTCCAGTTTCTTGTGGATGTTAAGGATGAAAAGTTCATCGACGGCGCATTGGAATCTATTCAGCGCTACCTCGATGAAAATTATCCAAACGCCAACTCTGTGGCTCGAAAATTTCTCCTCGGCCCTGGCGACGGAGGACGTATTCAAGCTAGATTCCGTGGGCCCGATTCCGCCATTCTTCGTCAACTGGCAGCCCAGGCAAAGACAGTCCTCAAAGAGGATGGCGGGGCCAAAGGAATTCGCGATGACTGGCGGGAGTCTGAACTGGTCATCCGACCGAAACTTCTGGAACAGCAGGCCAGGCGCAACGGCATAACCAGGGTCGATGTTGCCCAAGCCACGGAAACCGGTTTTCAGGGACGGACCGTAGGCTTTTATCGTGAACCCGGCTCAGCCGCTTCCGGATTGTTTGCTCAGGAGAGCCGTCATTTACCGATAATTGCCCGGCCTCCGGAGTCTGAGCGAAATGATGTGAACGCTGTTCACAGCATGCAAATCTGGAGCCCGCTGGCCCAGAGAATGATCCCGTTGAACCAGGTGGTGTCGGGCGTTGACATGAACTGGGAAGATCCAGTGGTAATGCGTCGGAACAGGATCCCAACCGTAACGGTTCATGCCGATCCCAGGTCCGGGCTTCCCAGCCAGTTGTTCCAAAGGGTTCAGAACAAAATTGAGCAGATTGAACTACCTCCGGGCTATTTACTGGAATGGGGCGGAGAGCACGAGGATTCCCGTGATGCCCGCACCGCCCTGGCCAAGCCTTTGCCCATGGCAATGGCGCTCATGGTGCTCATAGTAATTTGTCTGTTCAATTCGTTTAGAACCACAGCCGTCATCTGGATAACTGCGCCACTTTGCATAATTGGGGTGACAGGTGGGCTACTCATCACGGGATTGCCTTTTGGTTTCATGACCCTGTTGGGTATGCTCAGTCTGGTTGGTGAGCAAATAAAGAATTCAATAGTCGTTCTAGACAAGGTGAAGACAGAGATAGAAAAGGGAAAAGAGCCTTACCAGGCTATTCTGGACGGATCAGTTGTTAAGTTGAGGCCGGTGCTGATGGTTGCCATTACTACGGTGCTTGGAATGATCCCTCTACTCTTCGACCCATTTTTTGCATCAATGGCAGCGGCCCTGATGTTCGGGCTTTTATTCGCCTGTGTCCTGACCATGATAGTCGCGCCTACGCTTTACTGCATCTTTTTTGGGATTCATGAGAAAGCTCAGTGATCAGGAGCAATTGTGGAGGCGGAATCCCAGGCAGGACTTTGAGGTTGCTCAAGAAGTTACATCTGACGACGACAATTTGGCGTTATTGAAATTTTGATCCAGGCGTAGGAGTGTGATTCGTTTATCAACTCTTACGCCTGCAGATAATTGGAGAAAAATGAAGACTTATAAAGGGCTTGTTTCTTCTGACTGGAATGAATGCCTTGCTCCAACCGGCCCATTCGACCCAATTGCTTTCATCTACCCGGAACTCAAGGAAGAACTTGACACGATTTTCAAAAACTATACTTCCAATTTAATACCTTTGTCAGTGGCTGTTTCCGAAATAGTCAAACTCCTTCCTCAGCCGTTCACTATTGAACAGATGGACGCCTACCTGGATGAATGCTTCGCTATTTACAAAGGTGTCGTTGACATGATCGATATGTTGGCCGCCAATGACATCTTGTTCATGATCAACACAACCGGAGCGCAGGGGTTTTTCCAAAGAATCATGAAAAAAAAACTCATTCCCTCGGTTCCTTTTGTAGCGGCAAACCCTTTTATCAAGTTCACCGGCATCGAAACAGATCAACGCTTCCCGTTTCTGGTCCAGGAGACTTCAGATAAAGGGACCAACACCGAAAGCGTGATGAAAAAATTCATGATAGAGCCGTCAAAGGTGGTAGTGATAGGAGATAGTGGGGGTGATGGGCCTCATTTTAGGTGGGGAGCGTCTGTTGGAGCCTTTATGATAGGCAGCATGACGAAAGTGTCTCTTAAAAATTTCTGTGTTAAAAATGATGTTGTCCTGGACAATTGTTTTGGGGTGGTTTACTCGGAAAAAGAGTCACGAGACGTCTTGCGTGAGCAAACTTTTGATTTTAGGGAACTGGGAGCTTTTATAGTGAACAGGCTCTCCTAGATCAGGTTTTTGAATTGAGCGCCTCTATTGGGTCAAGTCCAGCAGCTTTCCATGAAGGGTAGATTCCGAAGATCAGGCCTATCACAACAGAGAAAATCAGAGAACCGAGCATGTAATTCAGTGATAAAACCAGGGGCATTCCCGAGGCAATTTTGAGAACCTGGGAAG
>CAZVOU010000019.1:0-5108 GCA_964628605.1 uncultured Syntrophaceae bacterium | reverse complement strand
CGCTCAAAATAATTTGACTGCTACAGAAAGGAGAGTTCCATGTTGGAAATAATGCCTCAATCGCAGGGCAAGATTCTGGCTGTCCGCCTGACATCTAAAGTTACCGATTCAGATTACGAAAAGATTTTTCTACCGGAATTGCAGAAACTCATTGAGGTTTATGGCAAGGTCAGATGCCTTTATTTCATGGATTCTGAATTTGATGGCTGGACTTTAGGCGCCGTCTGGGACGATGCAAAATTCGGTATCAGACACAAGGATGATTTCGAGAAATGCGCAATCGTTGGAGGTCCCAAATGGGCCGAATGGGGTACAAAACTGGTCGCTCACCTGGTTTCGGGTCAGTTGAAGACGTTTTCCGGAGACCAGTTAGAAGAGGCCTGGAGCTGGATCAAGGCCTGACTCCATATTTGACCTAAAAGGATAGTCTCCCATCAAAACTTATGTATGCCATGGCAATTGTCATCAATCGTGATCCAAAGCATACCTGACACACTGGAGGAGTTCGTCCACATCGTAGGGCTTTGGAACAAATTTCATGGGGCCCCTCCCAATTTTTCTCGTTTCTGATTCGCCTGGTGAAAAACCGCTGGCGATTATAATTTTGGCCTTTGGATCAATATTCATGATGTGTGCGGCGCATTTGTTACCATCCATTTCAGGCATTATCAGGTCCAATAAAATTAGAGAGATGCCACTACCCTGCTCACGGTAAATTTCAACTGCTTCTCTTCCGTTCTTTGCAGTAATTACGCTGTATCCACATTCGGTTAGCAATTCCATGCATAGCTGCCTGATATCGTCTTCATCTTCGACCAGAAGAATCGTCTCCTGGCCACCGGCCGTTTTGATTTCAAGGGAAGATTTTAATGAGTTCTCATTCGTCTGCAGACTTGGCAAATACACTCTGAAAGTTGTGCCCATTTCAGGTTGACTGGAACAATGGACATATCCATTGTGCTGCCTCACGATTCCATAAATTGTAGCCAATCCCAGACCAGTGCCCTCTCCTAGTCTTTTCGTCGTAAAAAACGGCTCAAAAATACGATCCAGAGTCTCAGCGCTCATCCCATGGCCACTGTCCGAGACTGTTATCAAAACGTAGTTGCCAGGCTCGATGTCCAGATTCCCTTCATGATATGGCTCACAAAGCGCTACGTTGTCAGTTTGAAAAGTCAGAGCTCCACCGTTTGGCATAGCGTCTCTGGCGTTCACAGCCAGATTCATCAGGACTTGTCCGATTTGTGACCGATCAGCCTGCACCAAATCCAGATTGTCATCCAGACGCAACTCAATCTCAATGGTCTTGGGGAAAGCGCTTAGAATAAGCCGGTGAATTTCAGAAATTTCATGATTAATATTCAGTAGCTTGTGTGTTGTTTCAACCTTTCTGCTAAAGGTTAGCAAATTCTTTACCAGATCTGCTCCACGTCTCCCCGCGTCATAGATCTTCCTGATGTTGTTGACATGTGGTTCCTTCAGCCCCTGTTCGCCAAGAATGACTTGGGAATAGCCCAGGATTATTTGGAGAAGGTTGTTGAAATCGTGCGCTACTCCGCTGGCTAATGTGCCAATTGCTTCCATTTTCTGGGAGTGCAGCAGTTGAGCTCTCATGCTCTTCTGCAGGGTGATGTCCCTCAGTGTAACTATGCTTCCTGATCGATTTCCCGCGTCATCTTTTATCAAAGCTGCGCTAATGTAGATGTCCAGACATTTGCCATCTTTGGTCATTCTCCTGGTTTCAAAGGCGGGAACTATTTCCCCACCAAGAAGGCGTTGGAGCGTCTCGAAAGATTTTTGCCTTTCTTCTTCCGGAACGTAATCTATCTTTTTTCCCATTAAATCGCTTTTCGTCCAGCCAAAAGTCCATTCGAACGCAGGATTTACATAAGTTACCTGCCCATTCCCATCGTAGACAACTATGGCGTCCGGAGATGACTCCAGGAGACTCCTGAATCGTTCCTCACTCTCTCTGAGGGCCTGATGGGCGAGCTTCCGGGATGTTACATCTTCAATAACTGCCAGGAATCCTTCAATCTTGCCTTCTTTGGAGTTCTTGACGGTGACGACCACGCGAAGGTATGTCTGCCTACCTGATCTGCGAACATAGGAAATTTCTCTGTCTATAACATTATTCTCGGTAGAAACGAGTGTGAACAGCCCAGAAATACCTGAAGTTACGAACGGATCAGATTCAAACACATTCATGGGACTTGAATTGTCATTATTTGAGAAATCCAACATTTTCATTATCGGAGGATTGAACTCGAGAACACAACCATCGCCGTTGACCAGCATTATCCCAATAGTGGCATTTTGCAGAAGGATTCGATATTTGTCTTCCGACTCCCGCAACTCCCTTGTCCGCGTGGCTACAATTTCTTCGAGCCGGGCCCTCGATCTCAGGAGTTTTTGCTCAGCCTCTTTAAGCTCAGTATGGTCGTTTCCTATGGAAAGTATCTCTTTAACTCTTCCCTGTTCGTCAAATATTGGCTCATTCGTCCACGAAATCCAGACTCGTTCGCCATTCCGACGAATATTCTCGTTCTGATTTTTCTCGAAGCGTTCAGGATAATGGAAAATATCCTCTATCATCTGAGTCAAGTTGCGGCCTTGATTGTCAACTGCGGGCACTATTGAGCCGATCACATTCCGTCCGACTATTTCATCAGACTCGTACCCGAAAAAATCCAGACCGTATCTGTTCAGGAATTTAATTCTCCCTCCGTTTTCCCATCGCAAAATTATACTATTCGTTTTCTCAACCAGATCCCGGTAGTTCTGTTGATAGCGCTCAACAGACTCTCCAACACGCGCCCACCTTCTGGCATCAGAGACTTCCGCTTCAGAAACTCTCCTGCGTAGCCTTTGTAGCTGTTCTGTAAGTTCATGCAGGCTTTTGTCGCTATCTTCCATCTTGTAAATCCTGAGTTCGGGTGATTCCTTCCCGGAGAGAGCCTGTTGGTAATTGTCATCCATTTTCGGGCCAAGTCATTTCGGTATGGTAGTAGACCCCCAGCCAGGCAGTTCGCGATTCTCCGGATGTTCAACCGCAGAGAAGCTCACAAATAAAAAAACCATGGGAATACTGTAACCCATGATTATCATGATTGACCGGATGCAGAGTTCAGCGCAAGGCTATAAGCCAAACGAACGCACAGGACCTTTATTGGCACAAACATTTGCCCTCCTGCAGTCACCGGCGCTGGATATTGGAATGCAAAGTTTGCCACATCCGGTGAAACTTACCAGGCTACGTCCTTGCGTCATCCCAAAATAGATCCTTAAGTAATGTCTGTCAACAAATAACCTGGCTGAGGCCTGACTTATGCAGCAAGTCTGGGTTGGCTGTGAAGAGTTAGAAAAGCCCTCTGTCAGAAAATCTCTTTTGAGCGGACTCATCAGCGGATCGATTGATTCTGTCGCAAGCGTGACAGTTCAGGATTAACAAACTGCTACCAGCATTTCTGTTATTTGGCATTGCTAAACCATAATCAACGGGAAAAGGAATGTGTGCGTCATGGATTCGGAGATGATAAGCCTGAACGAGCCCACCAGTAAATTTTCACGTCCGCCTGCCTCGGAAATTGACTGCAATGTTTTGAAGATGCGACATCTCATGCCCATCATCAAGGATATACCTATGCAGATCGACTATCATTAGACAGGCTGTATTGGGCCACGCCGATCGAACCAAGCCAGTTAGTGAGAGATATGGGATTGTCAGGGAGGAAGAACTAGTAGAAGCTATCGATAAACTGGTTATCCCCGATTATTCAACCCAAATCTTGGTGTCCGGATGTTGAGAAAATGATTGTCGAATTGGGGAAAATGTTAGCATTATAAAAGCAAAGGGCCCCGGACGTCAAAAAACATCACCGAGACCCTTGTAAGTTATTGAAATCATGGTAGGCGGGACTGGGCTTGAACCAGCGACCCCTGCCGTGTGAATCCAAAATCAGTGCTAATAATAACAGAGATCTATCCAAATACCCCAACGATTTCAATCCTTTTTAATCTCTTGAGGTCCCTTTCAATCCCTTAAGGGACCTCAATGTGTGATAAAGATGTGATAAAATATTTTGGCTTCCGGACGGACTTTCATAAGATATTGGATGGCAGATTCTCACCGCAAAGATTACCGATTTATGACCTGATGTTTGGGATCAGCGGGTCAATCTTATGGAGGACACAGGGGATCCGCTTCAGAAATCCCCCCTATTCCTCAATTCACCCTGGTGAACTCCTGTTTTGGGTGACTACTCCTAAGAAATTGATTATGTGGCGGCTAAATTCTCCAACATTCCTATCCTGAGGGGGTTCAGAGCTACGAATAGGCAGTTCGCGGCTCTCACTTTGACTCAGTCATATAACATCAAGCTATACAGGTAGTTACAGATATTCCATGTTTGATATGATTGATTGTGCTGCACTGTTGCTGCAGTGCGGAATGATTTTTCCTTTCTATCTTACTTCTATTAATAATAGTGATGTCGCCTACTTGACCTCATTCCGATCATTGGCTTTCATCGGTCAGGACGACATCGAGCAATTGTTTATTTGAGGACTTGTAGCTCACCATTGTTTAGCCCTACAACGCGACTTAACAATTTTTGTTTGCAAGTCCATCTTATGCCTGACATACTACGCAATATAACTTCAAAGAGAGGAGTCAGGCAGTGGTTCCAGGCCCACGATGTGACGAGCACCTTTACCGGGTGCCGAAGTTTGATTTGTGCAGAGATGATGTTGCAGATTTCATGAACGAACTGAGAGGGTTTCACGAACAATTCGCCGACTGCTTTCAGAGGAGTGAATCCAGGGATCATTTCTTCAGCTTCATGGCTGGACAATTTAGTGCGCTTGAGCGCAAATCCATTGAGCCCATAGCGCTGGCTCTGGACAATGGTAATGTTAGAGCGTTGCAACGTTTTGTCAGCGATGCCCCATGGGCTGACGACAAGATCCTGTCCAAGTATCGCAGTTTAGTAAGTGATGATCTGGGCAGCCCGGATGGAGCTCTGATCTTCGATGAAAGCGGTTTCGTCAAGAAGGGAGAGGACTCGGTTGGTGTCGCTCGCCAATACTGTGGAACAATAGGAAAGGTC
>CAZVOU010000018.1:0-22099 GCA_964628605.1 uncultured Syntrophaceae bacterium | reverse complement strand
TGAATCGATCCCCAGGATGGATGAAGTTTTCTTTGCTCCCGTAGACGACGTCGATTATGCAATGGAATTTTTACACCGTATTATGCCGCGAAGAATAGGACAGGAAGTCCTGTTGTTGAACAACACCGATCTTGCGGCGATTCTGGCTCGTCAATGGCCGTCAGATTTTGAAAGACTCCAATCCTCATTACCTGCATTCACATTGATACTAGTTGTCAGCGGGCTTACGAGACGTCCGGAAGAGAAGATAAATTATGAAAAAGCACTGCTAACCCAAATAGTGAGGGAGGAATTTACAGGTTTAGACCTACAGGAGAATTTGCCGGGATTTCCAGGATTGGGCAACAAGTTATTGTCCATATTAAGAAATCCGTGGCCGTCAGATTCGCCCTACTGGAAGAACAGGATCAAAGGAGCCTCACAAAGTTTATTTTTTCACACACGACCTTTGAAATCGGGCCATTTCGTGAACAAAGTGAAAGAAATAGCCAACGCCCATGGTTATCCAGGAAAAGAAATAGGCATATATATTCAGCCTATTGAACACAACCGAGCCTGCAGAATTGAATTCTCCTTCTTTTACAGTCCTGAAAATGCAAATGAAGTCGCCATGGTCAGATCGCTTTATAAAGAAGCGGCTACCGAGCTTCTCAAGGATGGTGCGGTATTCACCAGGCCATACGGTGATCTGGCTCCGATTGTTTACGAAAAGGCAGCGTCCTACGCAACTCACCTCAGGCGACTGAAAAAAGTCTTTGATCCAAATAATATTATGAATCCTTCCAACTTATGCTTTTAAGGAGGCAAAGATCATGGCCGAAGAACGTATAAGATACTATAAACCTCAAGAAGATTTTAAGCTCGACATCACAGACATACACAATTTTGTTTACGACATGAGCCGATGCATCAAGTGCAAAGGCTGTACGTGGGTCGATCATACTTACATGCCTGGCGCAAAGTTCATGACCAGATGTCCCAGCGCTACCAAATTCGAATTTGACTCCTACGGCGCATACGGAAAGATGAGGATTGGGCATGCTTTTGCAGAAAAACTTATAGACTGGAACGAAAAAGCGCTTGAAATCATTTACGCCTGCACTCTGTGCGGGGCTTGCGATGTGGGATGCAAGCGTAACCTCGATTTAGAAATAGAATTGTCACTGGAATCTCTGAGGGTCAAGGCCGTAAAAGATGGCGTAGGCCCACTTCCGGGTCACAAGAAAATGTCTGAAAGGATTGCCAAGACCCACAACAAAATTGGAGCTTCGTCTGACACCAGGAAGTCATGGATCACACCTGAAATAGCTCCCCAGGAAAAAGCCGATGTACTTTATTTTGTCGGTTGTGTGGCCTCATACGCAAATAAGGAAATAGCGCAATCAACTGCGAAGATATTGAAGGCGTCCGGCACACCGTTCATGCTGATGCCGGAAGAATGGTGCTGCGGCAACACCCTTTTCGCGGCCGGATTATATTCTGAAGCCCAGGAATTAGCCCGCAGGAACGTCGAAGAAGTAAGAAAAACAGGGGCCAAAACTCTTCTGACCAGTTGTGCAGAAGGGTATCGAATGTGGAAAGTTGATTATCCAAAATTGCTCAACATTCCCACGAGTGAACTGGGGTTTGAAGTGGTTCATCTTGTGGAATTTGTCCACGCAAAACTTGAGGCGGGCAAGTTACAGATGAAAAAACCATTCCCAACTCGTATGGCATTTCATGACTCATGCAGTCTGGGACGTTTGAGCGATCCATGGACTCCATACGAAGGAAAAAGAGGCTGGATGGGCTGTGTTGAACCCAGGCTAAAAAGAAGAAGGGGTAACCAGACTATATATGCCAAACCAAGAGAGATATTAAAAGCTATTCCTGGAGTGAATCTGGTGGAAATGCCCAGAACCAGGGAAAACAGCTTCTGCTGTGGAGCTGGACGAGGGGTATTGGAAACATTTCCAGATTTCGCCGATTGGGCAGCTAAACATCGCTTGGAAGAGGTAGCAGAAATAGGCGCAGAGACTTTGGTTGCGGCTTGCCCAATGTGCAAGAACAACTTCAAGAAAGCCATTAATTCTGATGGTCTGGATGTTCAGGTCCTGGACATTTCAGAAGTGATCTGCGCGTCAATTGAAGGCTAGGTAATAAGGAGAGCAATTATGGCCATATCCAAAGACATCTATGCGGCATTAGAAGCTACAGTGGGCCCCAACTATATATCCAACGATCCAGTCATATGCGAAGGCTACCGGAGCGGACCCGGCGGTTACGAAAGTGGTTTGGGCTATGAGCGGGTTATGACCAAAGTTCCCGCCTGTGTGATACTGCCAAAGACCACTGAAGAGGTTCAGAGAATAGTCAAGTTATGCTATCGCCATGACATCCCTTATGTTCCTTATAGCACCGGTTTTTACGGATCAAGATCCCATCCCCACGTTGAAGACGCATTATTGATCGATCTGAAGCGCATGAACGATTTCGTGCTGGATGAAAAACATTTCTATGTCGAAGTAGGACCTGGGATGGTTTATTCGCCGATCCAGGAAGAATGTATGAATCACGGAGCCTATGTAGTCATAGGAGGAGGTGGGGCTCAGGCTTCTGCAATCGCAAACCTTATAGGCGACGGCTGGTCCCCTTTGAGTCATAGAATTGGCTTGCCCCACCGACGAATTCTTGGAACTGAAGTGGTCATGCCGGATGGAGAAATTCTTCGACTCGGTTCTCTGGCCAATGGATCGGATCCATTCTGGGGAGAGGGTCCCTGGCCTGATCTTAGAGGTTTGCTCAGGGGCTACACGGGGCTCCGGGGCTGTCTCGGGATTGTAACGAGAATGGCAATTAAAACTCTTCCATTTCAGCCAGAGCGCCTTGAGCCTACGGGGATATCGCCGAACACAGCCCTTGCCTTACCGGAAAAGAGAGTGAAATGGATCAATTTCGTGGTTCCTTCAAAAGAGGCCCAAGTCAAAGCCATGCGAGAAATAGGGCATGCTGAAATTGGCGGAGCAGTCACAAAAGTGCCGCTATTTTGGCGAGCAATCGCAAAAGCCGAATGCAAGGAAGAATTCTGGGATCTTTGGAGTAAAGAAAATGAGGAGACGGTGGCCAACTTTTTCATAGTCAGAGTGCTTCTGATCGGTTTCACGTCGGAAGAACAAATGGCTTATGATGAGAAGGTCCTAATGGATATTATGACCGAACTCGGTGGAATTGCACGCCGTACCAAGCCGAGCGATGAATCCTGGATCAAGAATGCTGACTCAGCCGGAATGTGGTTGATGTGTGGAGGATATGTGTCAGTGGATTATGTCATTGAAACCCTCACCCAGTCTCCAGATCATGGACCATCATATGCGGAATTGAAGAAAAAATACACGCCTCCTTTGATGCCTGATTATGGCGATCCAGGATGGTTCCAGAGTTTCGAGCTTGGCCATCAGGGGTACTCCGAATTCCTGATTTACTGGGATCCAGATGATGATACCGACCCAGTCGATCACTTTTATGTAGACACTTCCAAGATGAACATTAAAAACAATTTTTACACATCACTCCTGGGACCACACCAGCCGCTTTACTTAACTGGTCCAAAATACGGGCCTAATTATCATGAGTTCCTGCTAAAGGTTAAAAATGAGTTTGATCCGAAATGGCGATCCCATCCTCCCGTTCCAATTGCGCATGACATCTTTGTGGAACAGGCTCCATGGATGCATCAGATGAAGGACTGGGAATCTCCTGCCGATCTACTAAAAACGGCTATGAACACAAAGGCCAAATCCTAGGGATGCGCCGGGAGGTCTTCTATTGGCTCATTTCTGTGTCCAGAGGTTTGTCAGGAAAAGCAGAGTGAATCAGCAGAAAAACCTCCCAGTTTTTCAAAAAAGGCTCATGAACCACAAAGCATCGACCAAGAGGTAAAATCATTCAAAGGAGTGTACTCATGAAACGACTACTAAAACTCACCTTCCTCCTGTGGATTCCTTTTGCGATTGTGTGCCTGACACCTCTCAAAGGAATTTCGGAACAAAAGTTCACACTGAAAGTGACGAACTGGTTTCCAGTCGGTCATAAACAAGATGCGCTTCTTCAGGAATGGGGAAAAGAGCTGGAGAAACGAACTCAGGGTAAGGTAACGGTCAAGTATTTTGCAGCCGGCACACTAGTTCCTTCAGCTCAGTCATATGATGCTGTAGTCAAGGGGATCGCAGATGTTGGCAACCATGTTTTGGGGTACACCGTTGGCAGATTTCCTTTGTCTCAGGCACTGGATCTTCCCATAGGTCTGCCTTCCGGCGCCGGGCCAACCCAATTGGCCAATTCTTTTTACAGCAAATTTAAACCAAAAGAATTCGACGACGTGAAGGTCTTATGGTTTCATGCCATGCCTGACGGCTTTTTACACACAAGAAATAAACCTGTTAAAAAATTGGAAGATGTTAAGGGATTGAAACTCAGATGTTTCGGTTCCAACGCCAAATTTGTGGGTCTTATTGGAGGAGTCGCTGTAGCGATGCCAATGCCTGAAGTGTATGATGCTCTCTCCAAGGGTATTGTTGATGGTTTATTGGCGAGTTCCGAGGCCTTGCAAGGATTCAGAACAGGAGAATTCATCAAATTCACCACCCGAAACCTTCGCACAGCCTATTCGTCTGCGTTTGTCGTAGCCATGAACAAGAAGACTTTTGCCTCACTACCTCCTGAGGTTCAAAAAATAGTTGACGAGATGAGTGTTGAATACATCAAAAAATATGGTGAAATGTGGACTGAGATTAACATCACGGGTGAAAAGTGGTTGGCTGATAGAGGGGTCGAATTCATCACGTTGAGTCCTGAAGAAGAAGATCGTTGGTACAACCAGGGAAGTAAGCCCCTCATGGATGAATACGTAAAAGAAATGAAAAGCAAAAACTTGCCTGGAGAAGAAGTAATAACCTTTATCGCTGAAACTGCAAAAAGTTACAAAAAGTAGTTTTCCCTCTCGAACAACAGGCTGTTTTTGCCCACCAATGCCGGGGAGGTGGAAGGACTAATGCAAGCATTTCAAACTGTGATCAAGAGGCTGAGTAATTCTCTAAATGCAGTAGGCGCTTTATTGCTGACACTCATGATGATGCTTACAGTAACGGACGTAATTTTACGCTATTTCGGATGTCCTTTCACCGGTACTTTTGAGCTAATGTCCTTTGCCGGAGCCCTGGTGGTAGGACTTGCTTTAGCTCAGACTTCCCTCGATGATGCCCACGTCAAGGTGGACGTTGTCGAGGACCTTTCATCCCAAAAAATAAAAAACGCACTCAGGCTTTTTAACAAGTTTCTTGGGATGGGAATTTTCATGCTGTTGGCATGGGCAATGTTTGAAAAAGCTCGCGATCTCCACATAACAGGGGAGGTTTCTCTGACTCTCCACGTTCCTTACTACCCAGTTGCCTATGCATTGTCATTTTGTTCTTTGGTCGAGGCCCTGGTGATTTTTTCCACTATTTTTGCTATCCGGGGGGATCGAAATGACTGATACTACCATTTGCCTATTGGCGCTTCTGGTCCTCATGACGCTCTTTGCCACGGGACTCGAATTAGCTTTTGCAATGGGTATAGTCGGTTTCGCAGGGTTCGCGATTCTGAATGGTTTTGATACCGCCATGAGCCTTCTGGCAAACGATTTTCTTGATTCTCTGGCTTCTTACGGATTGACGGCTATACCGATGTTTGTTCTCATGGGCCAGATTGCGTTCAATGCCGGTATTGCCAGAAGTCTATATAATGCCAATCACAAATTCATGGGACATATCCCTGGAGGCCTGGCTGTCGCTACTGTAGCTGGAGCAACAGTTTTTAAATCCATCTGTGGCTCTGTGGTGGCCACCTCAGCGACTTTTGCCAGTGTTGCCATCCCCGAAATGAACCGGTTTGGATACAGCAAGAAACTTTCCACAGGCATAGTTGCTACGGTTGGGACACTTGGCGTACTGCTGCCACCGAGTATCACTTTGATAGTCTTCGGAATCATTACCCAACAATCAATCGGAAAACTTTTCATGGCGGGAATAGTTCCGGGATTGATCATGGCATCCTTTTTCATCCTGATCATTTTGGGATGGTCAAGGATCGATCCCAATCTGGGGCCTCCAGGTGCGAAATATTCGTGGAATGAACGCTGGAAAACCCTGCCTGATGTAATTTGGCCCATTCTGGTGTTCTTGACGCTGGTAGGCGGTCTCATGAATGGCTTTTTTACTCCAACGGAGGCTGGTAGCGTTGGGGCATTTGCAGTTCTCGTTTTGTGCGCAATCAAGAAAGACATAACACTAAATGCTTATGTGAGGTCATTAAAAGAAGCGCTAAGAACATCTTGTATGGTTTTAATTACAATAGCTTTTTCCACCGTGTTAGGACATTTCATTGCTGTGACGGGTATACCCCAGACTGCCGCTGACTGGATAATTGGTCTTGGTTTGCCGAATGCAGCGACTATGGCAATCATCTTGACTGTTTTCCTTTTGGGAGGTTCTTTCATAGATGATCTGGCGTTCATGATTCTGGCAACCCCCATCTTTTTTCCGATAGTTACTAAACTTGGCTATGATCCCGTCTGGACCGCAATTATGATAGCATGCACGGTTTGTATTGGGTCCGTGGTCCCTCCAGTTGCTATCTGCGTGTTTGTAGTAAGAAATATCACCAATGAACCCATGAGTGTCATTTACGCGGGAGTTTATCCCTTTTTAATAGCCATGTTGCTGTGCATGGTTCTATTGTTTATTTTTCCAGAGCTAGTGACCTATTTACCCGGTGTTTTGATGAAGTAATTTTTGAGGAAAAAAAATCAGGAAAGAGGCTATCCAGATGAGTGATTTCATAGAAGAAACTCTTGAACACAAGATATTTAGAGACTCATTCAGAAAATTTGTGGCGCGTGAAATAACCCCGTTCGTCGCTGAGTGGGAAGAGAAGCGTGCAGTGCCAAGATCCGTGTGGCTCAAAATGGGGTCAGAAGGATATTTGTGCCCCTGGCTTCCCGAGGAATATGGAGGACTCGGGCTAGGTTTCGAATACTCGGTAATTGTGAATGAAGAATTACTTCGTGGAAACGCGTTTGGAGTCGAAGTTCCGCTGCACAGTGATGTTGCAACGCCGTACATTTTCTCTTATGCCAGCTCCGCTATAAAATCAAAATGGCTTCCAAAATGTGTTTCAGGCGAGGCAATCACGTGTATTGGCTTGACCGAGCCTGACGCCGGGTCCGATCTGTCGGCCATTCGCACCAAGGCAGTCAAAGACGGTGACCATTATGTCATTAACGGACAAAAGACCTTCATCACCAATGGCTACTTCGCCGATGTGATTGTTCTGGCTGTTAAGACAGACCCAACAGCCGGTCACCGTGGAATTAGTCTGATACTGGTTGAAACAGACTCTCCAGGTTTTCATCGCGGACGAAAATTGAACAAAATGGGCTATCACATGCAGGATACTGCCGAACTCTTTTTTGAAGACTGCCGTGTGCCGGTTGGAAATCTGCTCGGAGAAGAGGGCCAGGGATTCAAGTACATGATGCAAAAACTTCAGCAAGAGCGCTTGGAGGTATCGATAAAATGCCTTGTTCTGGCTGAAGAAGCTCTGAAAGAAGCATTGGCTTACGCTAAGGTCCGGGAAGCATTTGGTAAACCCATCGGTAATTTTCAGTACAACGCTTTCAGATTAGCCGAAATGGCTACAGAAGTACAGATGGGGCGCGTTTTCCTCGACAGTCTCATCAGGGACCATTTGGCCGGCAAAGAAATAGTACAAAAAGTCTCCATGGGAAAGTTCTGGCTGGGTGAGATGGTGAATAGAATCGCTTACCAGGCAGTTCAACTCCATGGTGGGTACGGGTACATGGAAGAATACAGAGTGTGCAAGATTTACAGAGATGTGAGATGCCTTTCTATATTTGCCGGCACCAGTGAAATCATGAAACTCATCATAAGCAGAGGGTTAGGGCTCAAACCGTGAAATATTTGAGGCCACCGGACACAAGGGCCTCAAAATATCTTCATGCTACGACATTGCTCTCTCAAAAAACCAAACTCTGACCTCTTGAGCTGGAACGGCTTGCGCCGAAATAACCTTAAGCAGGTTCAGGCCAAGAACAATATTTGCCTTGCTATCGATAAAGAACAAAAAAATACAAGGAAGCAAACTGAATGACGGAAGAAGCTCTGAAAGGAAAGAGACTACTGGTGGTAGATGACGAACCCGATGTTTTGGATATTGTCGGGGAACTTCTGGAAATGGCGGATCTACATACAGCCAGAAACTTCGAGGAGGCAAAGTCGCTCATAGAAAAAGAATCTTTCGACCTGGTCATACTCGACATCATGGGGGTCGATGGCTTCGGTCTTCTCAATATTTGCAGGTCAAAAAATATTCCTGCAACCATGTTAACAGCCCATTCGATGAGTCGTGACAGCCTTAACAAGGCACGGGATTGTGGAGCTGTATCCTTTCTCCCAAAGACTGAACTGAGTCGGTTACCGGAACTGGTGGCAGAGATCCTGGACAATCTGGGGAAAGGACAGACGCACTGGAAGAATTTGTTCAAGCGCTTGGGTCCTTTTTTTAAAGAACACCTGGGTGTGTTCTGGGAAGATGAAAAGGACAAATTTCCCAAAACCTTTTATTAATGCCAACGCTTAAGCTACCAGTCTCGGTCACCTGCCCTTAGGGCGCCAGACATGAAATCGCAACGTCGATCTATGATGACTGAACCTGTCAACCAGATTCATAAAGAAAATATGGAGAAAATAATGACAGTCGGTAACGTTTTGCGGCGCAGTTCTGCAAACTTTCCAAACAAGTTTGCCATCATATGTGGGGACAAAAAAATTACATATTCTGAGCTTGATAAAAAGGTCAATAGATTGGCTAACAGCATCATTGACCTGGGCCTTAAGAAAGGCGACCGAATAGCGCTGCTCTTACACAACTGTCCGGAGTTCATTGAATTATACTTCGCCTGCGCCAAATCGGGAACGGTGGTTGTTCCAATAAATAATCTGCTAAAACAGAAGGAATTGACGCAAATATTCCAATACATACGACCGCGTGCACTGTTTTTTGATCCGGATTTCAGACAACTCATCAGGCAAAGTATGCCAAATGAAAAATCTATAGAATTTGCAATTGAACTAGGTTCTGAATCTTCCGACTTCGTGCGCTATGACGACCTCGTCGCCAAAGGTTCGGAGTCTGAGCCTGACTTCATTTGTGAAGGTGATGATTTGGGCAGCATCTTCCTTACTTCAGGCACTACAGGTCGCCCAAAAGGAGCCATGAGAACGCATCGACATGAATGGACGAATATGATGACAAGCGCGCTCGAAATTGGCATTCGTCACGATGACTGCGCTTTGTTACTTTTCCCATTTTATCATATCACGTTCGCTGACAACTTAAGGCATGTCTTAATGGCCAACACAATTGTCATCAGAAAGGAAGGCTCTTTTGATCCGGACCAGGTTCTAAAATTAATATCTGATGAGAAAGTCAGTATTTGCCAGTTTGTGCCAACGATGATCAATGCCATTTTGCAACTGGAAGATGTTAATAAATATGATTTGAGCCATTTCAGGCTTCTGATATATGCCGCTTCACCGATGCCTTTGGAATTGTTAAAAAAAGCCCTGGCGAGGTTCAAATGCGGTTTTGCCCAATTCTATGGTCAGACGGAAACCGGGCCATGCACAACAGTTCTTCTCCCAGAGGATCATGTTCTGGAAGGGGACGGTTTTAGCATGCAGAGACTGCTTTCCGCCGGCCGGCCGGTAGTTGATTTTGAAGTTAAAATAAGAGGCCTGAATGGTAAAGAGATGGAACGAGGCGAGGTTGGCGAAATAACCGTAAAAAGTGAGGCCATGACTATCGGCTACTGGGAATTGCCAGAGGAAACGGAAAAAAATATTCACAACGGATGGCTATACACTGGGGATTATGGAAAACTTGACAACGATGGCTACGTCTATATCGTAGACCGAAAACATGACATGATAATAAGTGGTGGCAAAAACATTTATCCCAGAGAAATCGAAGAGGTTTTGTATTCCAACCAAGCCGTTCTTGAAACAGCAGTGGTAGGGGTTCCAGATGATTATTGGGGAGAATCGGTGAAAGCTTTTGTGGTATTAAAGAAGGGTATGACCACCACCGAGTCAGAGTTGATTGATCTTTGCAAGGAAAATCTCGCTAGTTACAAGAAGCCTCGATCTGTAGAGTTTGTGAAAGAACTTCCCAAAAGCAATACTGGGAAGATTCTAAAAAGATTGATCCGAGAACAGTTTAAAAAAGAAATCAAGTCTTAGTTCATAAAGAAATAAGCCCCGGTAAACATCATGACACAGTTTTTCTACGTCGTGTTGAAGCCTAGTGGGGAGTCTTAAGGAGAGATCGGAAAAAATGAAACACCATATCAATGTTAGGGTTAATGGGGATCTATACTCACTCTCAGTCGATCCTAAAAAAACCTTGAATGAACTTCTTAGAGAAGACCTCAATTTAACCGGCACTAAACTTGGTTGTGGCACTGGGGATTGTGGAGCTTGCACAGTGCTTGTTGATGGTTCGGCCGTAAGTTCATGTCTAACTCTGGCGGTTTCGGTAAATGGCAAGAGTGTCACGACAGTTGAAGGCCTGGCGCCGTCTGGGGAACAACTTCACCCTGTTCAGGAAGCCTTTGTGAAGGCTGGGGCAATTCAGTGCGGTTTTTGCACTTCCGGTATGGAAATGGCGGCCGTGAATTTGTTGACCCGAAACCCTTCTCCCTCAGAAAATGAAATTCGGGAGGGGCTTTCAGGCCACTTGTGCCGATGCACCGGGTACAATCAAATAGTAGAGGCAATTTCTATCGCGGCTGAAAACATTAGAAATTCGCAATCGCAAGGGGAAAAACAATGAGGTTGCCCAATTTTGATTTTTTTGCGCCCCAATCATTGAAAGAGGCTGTAGATATTCTGAGCCAACTGGGAAACGGCGCTCATATTTTTGCCGGAGGAACAGACCTTCTGGTCAAAATGAGCCATGGACGTTTGAACCCTAAGGCGCTCATCACTTTGGAAGCCATTGAAGGCCTTAGAGACATCCATTTCGATCAGGCGAAAGGTCTCAGAATCGGTTCAAACACAAAGCTGGTGGATATATTGAACAATGCCAAAATTCAGGATCACTATCCGTCCCTTATTGACGCTGTTAAAGTCATGGCTAATGTTGAAATTCGCAACATGGGGACAGTGGTGGGGAACATTTGTAATGCGGCTCCTTCAGCAGAGACTGGCCCACCCCTACTTGCCATGGAAGCTGTGGCGACTGTGCTGGGATTAAACGGAGAAAGAGAAATTCCATTGGACGATTTTTTCCGAGGTCCTGGTCTTACGGCCATGGAACCATCGGAGATAATGACCTCGATTTTCGTTCCGTTACCACGTCGGCATTCAGGGACTTCTTACAAACGGATATCCGCTCGATGCGGTGTTGATATTGCGCCGGCCAGTGCAGGAGCCATGATCGTATTTGATGGATCAAAGTGTGAAGATGTCAGACTGGTTTTGGGTTCCGTCGCGCCGATCCCATTACGCGCTAAACAGACTGAAGATTTCATGCGTGGTCAGGAATGGACGGATTCTCTGATTGAAACAGCGGGTTACATGGCTGCGGAGGAATCCATGCCTATCACGGACTGTAGAGCAACAGCTGAATGGCGCAAGAAGATGATAGCTGTAATAACACGCCGAATTTTAACCGAATCTTATGACCGTGCCCAAACAAGATGATTCACAGCGGTCGGAGGGATCATGAAAGAATTTAGTATTGTAGGAAAAGATATTCCAAGAAGTGACGCAGCGGCTAAGGCTAGAGGGACTGCGATGTATACTGACGATATGAAGCTACCAGGAATGCTTCACGGCAGAATACTGAGAAGCCCGTTGGCGCACGCCCTGATAAAACATATAGATACCAGCCGGGCCGCTGCGCTTCCGGGAGTAAAATGTGTCATCACAGCCGAGGACACTCCTAAAATAAAGTATGGAAACTGGAGACTGTTTCCAGAAACACAGGACGAATATCCGTTAGCTATCGACAAAGTCAGATTTATAGGTGATGAAGTCGCAGCCGTGGCCGCTATAGACAAAGACATAGCTGAAGAGGCTTTAGGACTCATTACTGTAGAATATGAAGAGCTTCCAGGAGTTTTTGATGTTGATGCGGCAATGAAATCGGGCGCTCCGGTCTTACATGATTACTGCCCATCTAACGTAAGTGTCAACCGTCACATCAAATACGGGGACATAGAAAAAGGTTTTTCAGAATCAGATTATGTTCGAGAAGATGTTTTCCACGTTCATGCTGTGAGCCATGCTTACCTGGAGCCATGTTCAGCCTTGGCTCAAGTTGATCTGGACGGAAGGATCACTTTGTGGACATCGACACAAGTTCCCTACATCGTTCAATGCCTGCTCGCTTCAACTTTAGGTATGCGCGAAAATGACATCCGTGTCATCAAACCATTCATAGGTGGTGGTTTTGGTGGCAAGATGGAATTGCGAACATGGGAATTTTGCGCTGCTCTGATGGCAAAAATGACGGGAAGTCCTGTCAAGTTTACTCTAAACCGTGAGGAAGAGTTTCTGGCTGGGCGCCGCAGACATCCCATGAAAATAACCTCCAAAGTAGGGTTTAAAAAAGACGGTTCTCTGGTTGCGAAGGACCTTCGAATTCAGCTGGATGGCGGCGCTTACAATGCCATGGGGCCCACAGCCACTTTTCTTTGTGGAAACTTTGGCGCAATGCTCTATCGTTACCCGAATTATAAATTCCATGGTCAACATGTTTATACCAACAAACCCCCGGCCAGCGCCATGCGTGGCTTTGGGGCCCCTCAGTCTCTTTACGCCTCCGAATTACAAATGAACATCGCTGCTGAGGATCTGGGGATCGATCCAGTTGATATCAGGCTTAAGAATGCCCAGGTTAGTGGCGATAAAATTCCGGATGTAGCCACCATTTCAAGTTGCGGTTTTATCGAGTCAATTGAAAAAGTGGTGGAGATGAGTGGCTGGAGAGAAAAACGCAAAACCCTGAAAGACGGTCGAGGCATAGGAATCGGTTGTTACAGTTTTATTTCAGGCGGCGTTTTTAACTGGTTTAACACGCAATACCCATTTTCCGCTGCTGAAGTCCGCGTATTTTCAGATGGCACCGCCCACCTCCTGACAATGGCGGCTGATATTGGCCAGGGCTCCGACACGGTTCTCAAGCAGATTCTCGCTGAAGAACTCGGTTTGACAATGCAGGACATACGTATGACTTCATCAGATACTGCAATGACTCCGCAGGGTGATCTGGGTTCCTGGGGAAGCCGAGTCACGCTCATGGCCGGAAACGCTGTGATCAACGCCGCCAAGAAGATAAAAGAACAATTGTTCGGAGCTGTTTCCGCTCGCTTTAATCTCAATGTAATTCACGAAATAGAATGTAAGAACGGTAGGGTTCAGGCCATAGCAAGACCAGACTACGGTCTGTCTTTTGGAGAAGCGGTGGCAATGGTTCAAAAGGCAAATAGAGGTGAGCCGTTATTTGCCAGAGGCTCATACACTCCCAGAGGAAAAGGACTTGTAACACCTGCTTTTGGATTTGGCGCTCAGGTTGCTGAGGTAGAAGTTGATAAGGAAACAGGATTGGTTAAGGTCAAAGAAATGTGGACCGCTCATGATTGTGGAACAGTGATAAACCCCAGAAGCGTTGAAGGCCAGTTGGCAGGCTCTATTCAGATGGGATTAGGATACGCTCTTTCTGAACAATTCGTCATGGATGGCGGAAAAACAATCAACACAAACTTTGCCGACTATAAAATGCCAACTGCCATGGACATGCCCAAGAGTAACGTGACCCATGTTGACACATATGAGATTGAAGGCCCCATGGGGGCTAAAGAATGTGGCGAAGGGTTGGCGTCGCCCACAGCGCCGGCCATATCTGATGCCGTTTATCACGCTACTGGTTATCGATGTAAAGATTTACCGATATTACCGGATAAAATCCTGGAACATGTCGAAACAACGGGAACTACGGAAGGGAAAAGTGGGAGCACATTGCACTGCTCTCTGGACGCCCCCCCGTTGAAGTTGGGGTAATTTAAATTAAATCTGCATAGCTTCATGGAAGAGGTGATCTTGAAATCTGCAAGAATTCTTTGTCGGATAAGAGTTTTGGGCTTTTAAAGTCTTGGATAGATTTCAAGAGTGAATAAAAATTAAGTGTAAACAGTAAAATGGGTGGCATTTTGTCTTGGGCATGGTTGTCATTTAGAAGCCCCTGTGATTTCAATTTCCGCCAAGACTGCAAAAACTTGGACCCTTACTGTTTACACTAATTTTTGTGATTATTTAGTCGAGGGGTATTGGTGATCAAAAATAGTGCGGAACCATCTACTCAGACTCGGCTTTTCCATTTTTCCATGTTGCCCCACAAACCAATGTCCGTGGAATATGAGCGGCAAATTCTGAACCGCCATTGTTCAAGCAGTCTTCAACGCTATTACAGGCAGAACATTTGTAAACGTCTCCCGGGCATAGGTCCCGGGAACTAGGAATGCAAGTGCAGCGGGAACTCTTGAAGCTGATACCGAACCCTAATCGTTCCGAAAAAATCCTCATTTTTAGCAGGTCTGTCCCGGAGCCTCCTGAATTGAAGCCATACGGCCTTCCGGATGTGTAGAGATCTGTCTCCTGCACAGGATAAAACCCTTCAAAAATATAGGCCTGGTCCTTATCAGGTATTCCCACGCCATGGTCGCGAACAATTATATCCAGACCATCCGAATGATTGTTCAGTCTGACTTCTATCCGGCTATGATCCGGTGTGTTTTCCACAGCGTTTCGAAGCAGGCCTTGAATTACGGAACTAACTATTTGGGACGGTAAGTTTACTATGATAGAGCCCGGATCCTCGAAGTGTATGTCCAGATCTCTATCCTGTTTCATACGATCCAGATGTCTTCTTTCTCTATCCAAAACAACTTTTAAATCAGTTACATCAGCATCCATCAGCGCCGTTGGGAATAACCTTTGGATTCGATCATTCAATTCTTTAAGCACTGGTTTGAATTTTGGAAGTTCCTTAAAATCGATGTCCAGAAAATCTTCCAGATGATCCAGAAATGCTAAGATAACCTTTTTTTCCGGATACTCTTTTCCATCAACTATGTGAGCAACCTGTTTTTTAATTGTTCGCAAACGGTCCAGGTTGCGCAATATACGCTCAAGTTGAACCTGACCGCTGTCCGTACCTGTCTCTTCAAGTTTTTTTCTGACTAGGGACAACGAAGCGTCGATGATCGTAAGGGGCGTTTTCAACTCGTGAGACAGGTGATGAAGCATTTTGTCTTTGGCTTGGTTCAAACGCTGTAATTCCTCGTTGAAAACAGTCAAGTGTTCCAAATAGGATGCGTTTTCTAAAGCCAAAGCTACGTTGCTCGACAAGGCTAATAAAATCTCAACGTCCTCTTCCGTGAAAGAGTCGGTGGTTTTGTTAAGGGCATATAGGACTCCAAGTTTTTTTTCAGGAGTTTGCAAAGGCGTGCAGACCAGATTTCTGAGGGGAAAACCGGATTTGTTTTCAACCTCCTTGTAAATCCTGGGATCATTTTCAGCGTCATGAATTACAACAGGCTTGCCCTGGTCCCAGACCAACCCACCCACACCAGAGTCCCTGGGAATTCTGATTTCTTCTCTGGCCGGCGCAAGAAAGCTCTGCTTATCCTGGACTGTTCTCCAGTAGAAGTCATCTTTCTTTTCATCATAGAGCATCACACCTGCGCCGTCACATTCGATGACGTTCTGAACCTCACCGACAATGACGTCCAGAAGCTGATCAAGATTTGTTTTAGACGCCAAAGCCTTGGAGGCTTTTAACAACAGAAGCAGTTTGGCCGTATCGAACTTTTGACTGCAAAAGATGTCGGCGCCATCAGACTTATCAACATCAGTACAGCAAGAATCGTGATCGTTTGCGCAGGTTTTTTCTATTGGCATCACCAATTCTCTGAAAAGTGTCCATGATGAATGGAATAAAAATTGTTTAAATTCAGTGTAGCGCCATTAATGATCATTTTGTGTTTGATAGAAGATTTCTCAACAGTTCCAGCAATGACTTTTTTTGATCCTCAGAGTAATTCTCCAAATAATGTTGAAGAGCGACTTCCTTGTGATTTGAAATGTCTTTCAAAACCTCTCTGCCTTTCGAGGTGATCTGCAATCTTTTTTTGCGATCATCGTCGGAGTCGGCCGTCCTCAAAATAAATCCGTTTTTCTCCAATCTCTTGGCTATTCCCGTCATGTTGGCGCTGGAAACAAGCATGATGGTATTGACATTCTTCATAGTGTTTTGTCCATCTTTGGATGAGTCTAAAACCCGGAGCACATTGTACTGGGAGAATGTCAGGTCCCAACTTTTGAACAACGCCGAAGAATCTTTCTTGAAACGCTCCGCTATACGGACTACCGCCATTACTACTTTTTCGTCAATGCTCATATCGCTCTTATAAATATTTTCTAGCATGGTTCTTAATTTTCTGTATTAACATTAGGAATGGTTTTTTGATTAATCACTGGCTTAACATTGAGCCACTCTCAGACACGAGCCTCCAAATCCAGGCCTGCAAAAACGGGCAATAATCTTTAGGAAAGAGGCCTCCAGACCCTTGGCCCAGAACCAAATCCAGCCAGCAAATGATTGCGTACAACGGCAGTTAGTTAAGCATGCTTGGCTTTTTTTTTCAAGTCAATGCCGTCTCTCAATGAGGGTTAATGAGCCGTATTTCCAAGATGATTCTGGAAACTGGGCTAATACCGAAGAACTGACTTCGTCTTAAGCCAGCAACCCACAATATTTTCTCATCTTTAACAACAAGAGGAAATCTGTGCCTGGCTTCAACCGGAATTTTCTTGTTGATAAAAATTTTTTTTATCTTGGTTGATCCCGACATGCCCCACGGTTCCAATCTGTCACCGGGGATAAGTGAACGAACTTCCAGCGGAAAGGAAACTGAATCAAAATCGAAACAAGCCACATCGGGATCATTTATTACATGTCTCACGTCATCTGAAACGTTTTTCAAGTGAAACTTAAGAGCCTGGCCTGTTTCGGCTATTCTTAGAACTCCAGGCTCTGAAATGGCATAGGAGTACGGTCTAATAAGATTTTGCCGGGACTTAGCGAGAATGAGTTTGTCATAATTACGCCTGACGCAAGTCTGGGAAGGTAGATCAATGCTCGATGAGGGATGACCACTTCTGGCCAATTCCAAAACCTTTTCAATGTGAATTTGACCTAGTCTGACATTTGGTCCCATGAAATCATAGAGAGCCCGTCTCACAACTCTGCTGCTTATCGAGTCATGCAGACCTGCAATTTTATTGAGGTCTATGTGGATCTCATCATTCATTTTAAAGATTGATGAAAAATAAAACTGCCTGGCCGTTTGTTCCATGAAGTCTTCATCGCGAATCAGTAGTTCGATAGTTCTCAAAACAGTCTTCCTGTAATTTGGAAAACGCTCTGAAACACTTTTCATGATCACATTACGGACGAAATTTCTGTCCGTGTCAGGGATGAAATTAGTCTCATCCGTCACATATTCAATATTATTATCTTCTAAATACTTAAGTATTTGGGAACGGTGAGCATGTATTAGCGGTCGAATAATTGCTCCTCTTTGGGCAGGGATACCCTTTAACCCAGTCGATGTTGTTCCCTGAAACAATCTCAGAAAGAAGGTTTCAATCTGATCATCGACATGATGGGCCGTGGCTATTTTATGGGCGTTCAATCTGGTTAGTAATTCTTCAAAGAAAGAATATCTAACTCTTCTGCCGGCCTCTTCCCGGCTCAAGTGTTGTTCTTTGGCAAAAGCTACGACATCCGCATCAAGGCAAAAAAAATCTTTGTCATGTTTGGCTGCCAAATTTGCAACGAAATTCTTATCGTTCAAGGATTGGGGGCGCAAGTTATGGTTTACGTGCGCTACTACAAAATTGAATCCCATCTGGGGAGCCAAAGAATTCAAAACGTGAAATAGAGCTACCGAATCAGGACCACCAGAAACTCCAACAACAATTTTCTCCCCAGGTTTGGTCATTTGAAACCAATTCATGGTTTTAAAAACGTGGCTTTCAAATGAAGGTGTATTTAATGGCATTTTCTTAAATGAAAACTGTATGGGCTAGGTAAAATACTTAAAAAAAGAGAGTCTCATCAATGATGCGAGACTCTCTGGATGTAACTGATCGTTCAGACAAGAACAAATTTACTCGTGAATAAATTCGGCCTTGGATTTGGCCCCTTTTTCTATAAAATTCTGCAATCCAATTCTATTGTCTTTTGTGGTCCAGCATTGACCGAACAGGAATGCTTCGTTTTTGAGGCCATCCTCAAGAGTCATTTTGCCGCCCTCGAGAATGGATTTCACTACCAACTGGTCAATAGCCTTGGACAAATGGCCAATTTCAACATCTGGGAGTGAATCAGGAGCATCGGACATTGGTCCCTTTTCAATCAATTTTACCGATGTCTTACCCTCGGCCAACTCTCTGGCTAACTCTATGGCTCGTGGCAAAACGTCCCCTTCCACCAGCTCATTCACCAAACCAAATTCCAGCGCCTGCAAGCTGGATATGGGATTAGCGGTTCTAATCATCTCTGAGGCTTTATCAAAGCCTATCAACCTAGGCAACCGTTGAGTTCCTCCCATTCCAGGGATTAAACCTAAGTTCACTTCTGGCTGACCGGCGAAAAATTTTAGCCCCTTCAATGCAATTCTTGCCGCACAGCACATCGCCAGTTCACAGCCGCCACCCAGCATGAAACCGTTTACAGCCGCCACAAAAGGTTTTCCCAGATTTTCCAGCAAGGAAGAAGCGCTTTGTACAAAACGGCAAAAAGATTCTCCTTCGGAAGGCTGTTTAATTTCAGACATTTCCTTTATATCGGCGCCCGCCACGAAAGCTTTGTTGCCAAAACCGGTGACTACACCACATTTAATGGATGGGTCATTTTTAATAATGTCGCAACAGTATTCAAGTTCATGAAATACTTTTGAATTCAGAGCATTCAAGGCCTTGGGGCGACGTATGGTTATGATTCCGACATCACCCTGTTTCCTCAACAGAACATCCAGCAGTTCCCATGGTTTGCCGGATGCGGCCTGATTTCTAAGGGTCTTGGAAACAGGCATGTCAGGGTATTTCTTGTTGAAGGATTCGACCAAGGCCAAAGCTTTATCGACTCCCATGGAATTCATGAAGCTGAATGGAGGTTTCATGTCGAGAGCGACGCTAATGAGAAGATCGAAGTCGCTTGTTGTGATTATCTCCGAATCCAGCATGTCGCAAACCATGGCAAAATAAGCGCCAAGCAGTTCCTCTTGAATGATTTTCTCTTTTTCCGGGGCTATCTCAATGACCTCTCCCCTAGAGGGAACTTCCCAATTCGCGCCTGTTTCCACCATCTTTTTCAATCGCTCAGGGACCCTGAACCATTTGTTCAGGATTTCATTCATTTCGGAGAGTCCATGGGCGCTAATTGGATTTCCACCGGTGAGGTTGTGAGCAGTGAAGGGTCCAACGGTCAGTCCCAAACACTTTGAGGCTATCTTATCCACCTGTTTGGTGTCGCCATGCCCGGCGTCAACACATTGTATGCAGGCGAGCAACAATCCCTCAAAAACTGGGTCCACTGCGTACCCGTATCGAGATCCAACTTTGATCGGAATCTTGCCGATCGTTTCATAAAATCTCATAATGAATTCATGAATGTCAGGGTCTGTCTCTTTTCCAGGAATAATTTCAATTGCCGGATTGCGTTCAGCAGGGAAAAAGTAATGAGTGCAAAGGGACCTTGCTTTATGTTTTAACTCCGAGAAAATCCTCTCTGGCTCAATGTGCGACGAATTGCTCGTGAGGATAGCGTCTGAGGCGACCAGTTCTTCTATCTGTTTGAAGATTCTGCGTTTTAGCGGCAAGTCTTCGGTGGCCGCTTCTACGACGATGTCTGCTCCGGCAAGTTGGCCATAATCGTCAGTGAACAGGACGTGGCTTTTCATACCTTCAACTTCGGCAGGTTTGAAAGCGCCTGTCTGGCCACCCTTGTCTATTTTCTTGAAAAGTTTTGATTTTCCTTTTTCAAGAGCGTCTTTGGATATATCCACTACCACGACCTGGGCCCCGTGCTTATGTAAAACCTTTACAAAATGTAGGGCTATATCAGGACCGATTTGACCGGATCCAATCACACCGACCTTGTTAATAGCGCGTCCTCGGAACGAAAAAGCCATTTTGGGTCCCTCCTTCACTACTGTGAATTGTTGTCTAAGTATTAACGCTCTAAATTAGCATTATTTTCGCATTTTTGTAAATATTTAGAAGTCATTTTTCCACAGATAAAATTTATGATACTGTATAGCAAAATAATTCTTCACTCTGGAGGGAATAAAAATGAATCTGGAAGAGTCGATTTTGAACCGCAGAAGCATACGATCTTTTTTACCCAAACCAGTTTCAAGAGAAATAGTAACGCGGATAATAGACAGTGCGCGATGGGCGCCTTCATGGGGTAACACCCAGCCATGGGAAATAGTGGTTGCTGATGGAGAAAAGGCGAAACAACTGGCAGACGCATTTGAAGAAGAGGGCAAGAAGGGTTCCGTTCCGCGTCCGGACATCAAAACGCCTTTGGTCTTTCCTGAACTTTATAAACAAAGATACATGGGGTTGGGGTTAGAACTATTCACTTGTATGGGGATAGAGCGAGATGACAAGGAAGCCAGGAAGCAACATTACCTCAACATGTACAGATTTTTCGGAGCCCCGACCATCGTATACCTTTTCATAGACGCAGAGATGAACGAGCCCTATTCCTGCCTGGATGTAGGGTCAATCGGGACGACAATCTGTTATCTTGCCACCCAGGAAGGATTGGGAACGATCTACCTGGCGGCTTCAATGCATTTTCCGGATATAGTGCGAGAAACTCTTTCGGTTCCTGAAACAATGAAGCTGGTGATCGGGATAGCGTTAGGCTATCCACACCCTACTGACAAAGCGAGTCTGTTCAGGAGTCAGCGAGCCAACTTGGATGAAATATTGCGTTTTGCATGAACGCCTGGTGGTCATTTTAGTAAATTTACAGCGCCAGTGGTGTCACAATTTTATGTGCATTCAGTTAAGAGTAAGTCTTGACTAGAATTATGCTTGGTATTAGATTGGTCCAAGAGACCAGCCATCAAGACTGCGCCATCTGTATTTGATAAGTTCAACATGAGAGCAGAAATAGCTCAATGAAAAGACGTGAATTCATCAAAACCCTGGGGGCCGCGGGAGTGACATCCACGCTGGCGGTTGGCGCGGCAAAAATCACTGGCGCATCAGAATCATCTTCCATACCGACACCAAAAGACTCTCATTCCCTGAACGACCCTTTTTCCATCGTTTTTGATCCTGAGGGAAATCTTTTCGTCAGCGAGCCGCCGGTATACCGTATATCAAGGTTGAATACCGATCTTGGTCTTTCAGATTCCTTTGGAAAGCCAGGCGCCCATATCGGTAGACTGAATTTCCCCAAAGGAATAGCCTGTGACGGGGAAGGCCTGCTTTACGTTGTCGATTCAAACAATTGCCGAATACAGGTTTTTGATAAAAATGGTCAGGTCAAGAGGTCAATAGGCTCGATAGGGAGCATTGGCGGTTCTTTCTCGACTCCACAGGGTGTTTACGTGGATGACCAACAAAGAATGCTTGTAGCTGACACAAGGAATCACAGGATACAGATTTTCAGGAACCATGAATTGGTTTCGGTCATTGGTGATCTTGGAGACGCTGATGATCAGTTCAGATTGCCAACCGCATGTTCCTATACCCCCGAGGACGAAATAGCAGTGCTCGACAGCAAACACGGTCAGGTGAAATTCTTTAACAAGGAAAATAAGTTCAGGCGCAGTTTTGGGTCCGAGGGAAGCGCCCCTGGTCAGATGAATCTGCCGCAGGGAATGTTTGTGTCTGGTGACGGATTTATATGG
>CAZVOU010000017.1:0-4939 GCA_964628605.1 uncultured Syntrophaceae bacterium | reverse complement strand
GCGGCTGATGGGAACTCTCTTGAAATCCTACTCCTTGGTGTTCTCCGGACCAAGAAAAATGATCCGCATCTTCATACCAACCTGTCGTCGCTCCAGATTGACAGCCTCTCCTCGTCTCATCCCTGTGTAATACAGCGTCTGAATCAGAGGAGGTCTATTCCATTCAGGAAGCCTCTCCACAATGGCCATGAAGTCGGGAAGTCCTATGTAAACCTCTCTCTCACCTGATTTCTCGCTGAGAATCTTGATCAGGCGACAGGGGTTTTTATCGAAGTGCCGAAGCTCTATCAATACAGAGAACATTTTACTGAAAGCAGCCTTCTCCTTGTTCACAGTCGAGGCCGCCGCATTCTTGGACCGCATCATAATGTACTCTTTGATCTGTGGAATCCAGAGACGCTTAATCAGAAAGTCCTTGCCAAAATAACCGACTATCTTGGACAAGGCATTTTCGTAGTGACTGCGTTGCCCAGATCCTATCAGACTCTCAAGGATGCCGTACTAGGCATGTTTCAGACAGATTAGCAAACGCCGGTGCAACAGTGGCCCTCTAAAGCGGCCGAGTTTTTCGGTTGTGGCGGTATAAAAGTGTACCGTATTAATGCCCTCCTTTTAGCTAGTTAGAAATTGGGCTAAAGGGGAGGCAGAGGGATGTATAGCGTGGAAATATATCAGCGGATCCGTCGTGCGTGCCATGTAGATGGCATGAGTATCAGGGAAGCCTCCGAGTGTTTTGGGATACACCGCAAGACCGTGAGGAAGATTCTCCGTTTTTCCGTCCCGCCCGGGTATCAGCGATAACAGCTACGCCCACTCGTACCATAAAAAACGAGCAACCCGTTCTGTTAAACCTCTTTGGTCGAGCCTTTATAAACCAGGTCGAATGCAAAGACCTAATCGCTCGGGATATCTTGGCCAGTCCCAGAATCGTGACGGTAAAAACGCATGCGGACGTGGACAAGAACCTGACTCCCCAAGATCCGGAACATGTGTTGCGATTTCATGACTTGAGTGAGGCGTGGTTTGACCGGATAGCTCTCTCGGCAAAGTAAGTGACATTATCAGAGAGTTTAGTGAAGGTAATCTTGAGGTATTAATCAATGTTCAGATGTTAACTGAGGGTGTTGACATCCCAGCAGTTCAGACAATATTTCTGGCACGACCCACCGCCAGTGAAATCCTTCTCAGACAGATGATTGGACGAGGACTTCGTGGCACAAAAATGGGCGGAACTTCAACCGCCTATCTGGTAAGCTTTGAAGATCATTGGCAAGAATTTGATGATTGGCAAAGCCCGTTCGATTTGGTCCCAGACATAAAGAATGTGGCAGACTCTATCATTGTCGTTGACAGTGGTACGGAAATAGACGTTCCTCCACCGGCGCCTGCGATAGGTCTGGTGCCTTGGGATATCGTGAAGTTCGTGGCGTCCCGTTTTAGCGAACTACAGAAAACTTCGTTGTCCGTGGATTTCTTCGAAGCAGTTCCAGTAGGATGGTACTCGTTTGAAGACGAGGATGCCAATGGTGAAATTCAGCGAAATTTTATTCCAGTATATGATCATGAAGTTTCTTGCTGGGAGGCTCTCATTGCGAATCTCTCGAGTAAGTCTGCCACAACAGCGTCGAACTCCCCGTTTATCTCGGCAAACCTATCTGTTCTTACCGACAAACATTTTGATGAGTTCTTTGGTGATTGTGACTACCCGCGGCCTTCCAAATACCATGTAGGTCTTGTGGTGACTTGTCTGTTGCGTGGGGGTAAACCAGAACCTCACAGATACGAAGAAAGGGCTATGTTTGACCCATTCTGTCTGGCAAAAGAAATTATCTCGAAAAATCTAAGGGAAGAAGAACAGGCGCAGCTCATAGAAGAGAGATACTCAGGTTTGGCGGCGGCAGTATATCCAAATCTACGGGAATTCAGTCGAGCCATTGAGGAATACAAGTGGGAAATACGTCGCCCTCGTGAACCATATCACGATGTGAAAGGCTCTCCGGTATTCTTTGAACTACCCAAGAAAGCGTTGAGGGAAGGCCCAGCTTACGATCTTACGATACTGATGTCTGCGGTTTTGCGAGATGGTCGTAAATGCCTGGGAAGGTCTAATCGACTTCCCCACTCAGGTGAGGTAGTGTGGAGCAGGAGGTTGATTAAAGGTTGGTGCGGCAAAGCCTACTACGAACTATCTTCTCCAAATGGCCATGGATTTATAAGAATAAATAAGCTCCTGGACAGCCCGAGCATAGACGTTGAAACGCTAAAGTTTCTTTTATGGCACGAATACCTACATTTATACTTAAAAATTGGCCATACTAGAAGATTTCGTCAACTTGAGCATTGTTTGGTAATGCAAACGCTGCGAAAAAGACGTCTAGTCTTCTTGACGAGCTACACCGCACGACAATCTAATTCCTGTCTTGCCATGAAATGAGTATTATGCTTTTTCCCCCACCCACCGAAGTCCTCTTCTTCCTCTGGCGCCATGACAGGGTGACCTTCGATTTGCCCGCAGGAATAGTATCCCCGGAGCCGGTCACCTGCACCATCGAATGGCTTATGGAAGACCATCCTCGCATCAAACAAATGCCAACCGATGGCCTGTGAGTTTAGGCTGTCAAGTCCGACAGGCCCCTAGAATAATAATGAAGCATTAATTTCCACATATTTCTGCTCCGACCATACTTTGGCTCCCTCCCAACTTTGGTCCCAACCAGGCTCGGTCCAATGATGCCCTCCAAAAGTCGTGATGGTCATGATGTCACCGACTAATCCTAGACTAGCGAATTCCTTAAACCGATATTGCAAGAGAAGATTGGCATGCCAACAAACCCCAGTGGTAGATTCAAAAGTGAATCTAGGGGCGGGTGTTCTAAGAACGTGGTAATCAACGTTGTCTGCAGTAACTGTTCCGTAATCTCCACTGAGTTTTACAAAGAAATTGTAGGGGAGCTGAGCAAAAAGTGCGGCTCCAAAGTATGGAATCTTGTAGAATTGGCTAAACTGAATCACTTCACCAGGAGCAAACATGGTAGGAAATGGACCCGATCCTAAAGCCCGTTGGTACATATCTGTGTAGGTGAATCTGAACTGTTGCGCTCTGTATCCCAATAACCACTGGACAGAAGGAAGGACCGGAATCACGTATCCTATGTTGGTGTCAAACGTCCAGCTTCTGGGATAGTCATCAGCATCACTAAAAGCAGTTTTTTGTCCGGAATTGCCCGGGATATCCCAATCGCTATCTTGAGCCTTTAGGCTAGAACCAGGAGAAAGTGTGGCTGCCCATTCAAAGTTGACTTGAATGCCATATGAGTGAACGCCAAGCTTGACAACTCCAAAGGTCTGATCCCACGGCCACTCCAATCTGCTCTGCGGATTGTTTCCAAGCAAATAATACGGTGGATTATCTGGAAACTGGTAAGAGGTGAAACTGGCAATATACTTGCGCAACCCGAAGGTTAGATAAGTACAGCGCTGAGCTGAGGTCGGTGAATACCATGGCATTGGTGTCAGTCCATCTCCTTGGTCAAAAGATGGCGTGATGTCTGGTAATCCCGATAATCCAGATATGCCAGAATATTCTGCGATTAGCGTTCCTGGAGCGCACATTAGAGAAACCATTACTACCAGCAAACATGATCTACGAATCATAACACTACTCCCACAACCCCAAAAGTGAGCACAGAATGACAACTTCTCGCAAATCTAAAACATTTTATAATACTTTTCAGCTTTGTGCCCATGTTTTAACAATGAGAAGCGGGGTGTCAAGCTGAATATCTGGAATATCTGGAACGATATAGAAGCTGCCATACATTACCCGGCGGTTGGCTCCCGGGACTTCGAGTTAAGAATGCAAGAATTTTCTCTGGTCCTTACTCCCAGAAATATTCAAATGCTATCAGCGGCCTCTTGATATTGACTCTATAAGCTTTTTTTGTGCGTGCTGACATTCACTGTCCTTGAACTCGCACATACCTTTCGCGGCAATTGCGTCTTTGGTCACCCTTCGGCCTGCAAAAGTCTCATTAAAAGCGTTACGCATCATTTCAGCTTGTTTACAGATGGTGAAATATCGTTCACGAGCCTCCATGAAAGCTTTGAATAATCGGGGATTCTCAAACTCCAATCCGATGAAATAACGATTACCGTTGGGAGTATCATTAAAGACTATGAAGCCCCCAGTGGTTTCCAGTGGGAGATATCGATCATTCTCAACCTCGAAAATCAACCACACATGGTCCATTTCTCGGATAAAGCTCTCAGGATCATTCCTTACTAAGAAGTTCATCTCCTTGGAGACACTGCCCGCTTTAATGATTGTTTTTATCCCTTGGGTATGCAATTGATTCCAAAGATCCATGGCCATGTCAACGCAAACAAATAAATCTCGTTTGCTATACGTGTGGGAGTTGGCATAGTCCTTGGCAATGGAATCTACCAGTTTAAGTCTCTTTTGGGCTGGGGTAAGCTGGACAAAAAGGTCATTGTTGATGGCATATAATATCCCCAGCCCTATAACAATTAGAAAAAACCATTTTATTTTAGACACAGCTTTCTCCTGACCACTGCCTACACGAAGAATCCAATGTCAGCGCCGGATATTGGGTCACCAATTAACAACGCTCTGTCCAGAAAGCGGTTCCCGTCCTCGCATGAAGTTTCTGGAACCAAGGCGCAGTTGTGACAGGCGGCCAGATTACACGATTCCGGCCCCTGTCCTCCACTTGAGCCGATCTCCATGCATACGGGATCAGCTGAACACCACTTAGCTTTTTCAAGGGCTTTGAGAATCGTTGGCTCAAGGAATCCTGGCCTGCCCATAGCAACCAAACCTCCAAGGGTTCCTT
This sequence comes from uncultured Syntrophaceae bacterium, assembly GCA_964628605.1. Classification (GTDB taxonomy): domain Bacteria; phylum Desulfobacterota; class Desulfomonilia; order Desulfomonilales; family Desulfomonilaceae; genus CAITZA01. Next base: position 86 of record CAZVOU010000017.1, on the reverse strand, counting down.
CCGAATCACCAGAGGCCGTGTAGATGAGTACGCCGGCCATATCGATTCCTCCTGTCTGTGTCACATAAAGACGCTCTCTGAGAGAA
>CAZVOU010000016.1:0-1971 GCA_964628605.1 uncultured Syntrophaceae bacterium | reverse complement strand
TAATACCAGCTTGCGGCCGTGCTGTCCCAAGACAGGGTGTAGGTGACGTCGGCTATATCCCTGCCTGAAATATTGAGCTTGGACTGTGGGGTTCCCCTACTCTTCCGGTTGAATATCCATATTGAATCGGCGACGCCGGTCATCGCTGCCGATCCGGTGACCGAATCGTAATCATCTTCTGATTCTGATTTGTTCTTGTGGGTTATCGCCATAATTCCAATCTGGTATTCAGCGGCCAGGCGCTGGAGTTGTTCGATGTCCGAATAGTCTCGGTCGTAAAGAGTTCCTGAACGGTATCCCATAGAAGTCGGTTTCAGCTTGGCTAGTGTGTCCAGTATGATCAGGCGGGGGCTTTTCTGGGCATCGAGCCAGCGTTTCAAGTCCTCCAATCCTTTTGGGAGTCGAGGCCATTCGACTGATAGGAATGCGTTCTCAGGTGGAGGGGAATTCTTGAGCAATAGGTTCATCCTGTGCTGATAACGACGAGGTGTGTCCTCCAATGACAGGGATAACACCGATCCTACGTTGGTATCAAAATATCCCAAAGCTGGAGATCCAGCGGCTACGGCGATCGAGATTGACTGGCTGAGCCAGCTTTTACCGATTTTGGCTTTGCCGGCCACGATCGTGAGTCCTTCCGGCAACAGGTTCCTGACGATCCACTGGATCGGTTTGTATTTTGTTTTTTGAAGCGTGGAGAACGAGATAATCTGCGGGGCTTTATAAGGCTTTTCCTGCACGGGTTTGTTCCTGGTTTCATAATTGTGCTGCGGCTTTTTCGAAATGGACGCGGATATTTTTGCAATTTCGGGATATGGCAACGGTGGTGAACAGCTATCCTTGTTGATGGTCATCAGGGCATCGGTGAGAGCTTTTCCTGTCAATCCCTGGTTTCGAAGAGAGCCTGATATGCTTAACATCCGTGTATGGCGTGATCCTTCCGCAATTGTGGCCGAGTTTTGAGGCGCAGTTTTTGTCACAGCGTTTGTTGGACTTGGTAGCGTGGCGTAAGGATCGATTTTGAATGCCTCCACAAACTGTTGGTAGTTGTAGCGGTGATTCTTTAATTGCAGGACTGTTGACTTGAACGGGGCTTTTTTTAGGTGGTAAAAACCCGGCACTCTCATTATTCTAGGCAAATCGTTAATCGATGGATCCGAATTGAACTTTGCGGCCATTTGTTTCTGTATCGCGGAGAATGTTTTTAAGGGCGCTTCGTTGACTAACCAGTAAGCGTGATATCGACCAGGGGACGATTCAGTGATAATCGTGGGCTCAAGATCGGCTATGAGGACTTCTTCATAAGGGGCTCCGTCCAGATCCACAAAAAAAGCTCGCACTGAAATCACGTTTTCCGCTTTCCGGCCCGATCCGTTGCCCGCATTGACCATGAAAAAGATCCCGTGTCCCGAGCGGTTTTTGGAAATGAGCCAGGGCGAAAGTTTTTCGATAGAGCCATGCTGGAGTATCGGAGCGCCTTTTGCGCCAGATTCCGGCAAGACCTGAAAGGAATGATTGACTCCAAAAGTGGCGAGGAAGCTCGCTGCCTCTTTGATGTCCGGTGTAAATGATGAATTGGTTTGGTCGTTCATCGCGTCAATCCGAATCGCGGTAATTTTGGCCCGGATGAGGGCATAGTTTTCTGTTCATATTGAGCAATGTCAGGGGCAAATGAATATATTGAATGGACAATCGCTTGGAATAACGGATGCCTGAATAAATTATTGTATGGAGCGGTCTGCCTGAAAAGCCACGATGACCTGGGACACGAATGACGTATTTCAAAACGGTTTTGATCAGTAAGAATGTGAATTAGATCCAGGCCGATTTGTGGGGTAGTCAGTATTTCTGTTTTGACAGGGGCCATTTGAGCCACCGTTGATCGGGATCTGAATGATGGCCAGGTTGCTTGATCCGTTTTCCAGACAGGAATGTTGTGGTGTCTGCCGATTATTTTATAAGAAAAAAGAC
>CAZVOU010000015.1:0-1535 GCA_964628605.1 uncultured Syntrophaceae bacterium | reverse complement strand
TACGATGATCAGTCCTTCATACAGGCGCCCGGGCAGGGTAACTACACTGTCTTCAGACCCTATTCATACCTCTTGGGATATGTCTATGGATCGGGAGTAAACGCTTTTGACACTGGTCGTTATGGTTATTTCAGCGCAGCGGAGGTTTTGGCCTCAAGGCTGGACTACGCTGTCGCTGCAAACCTGAATGTGTTTGGATCTTTTCTTTGGGCGCAGAGATCAACTCATGGTTATGGCTGGGGCTATTTGAGGCCGGCCAAGGATCCAAAAGTGACGCCAGTTGTCAACGCTCAGGCAAGTAATATAGCCAATTTCATCAAATGGGAGCCTTACGTCGCTTACCAGAACAATGACGGCGCGCCTAACGTGCCAGACAGAGACTTGGGCTGGGAAATCACAGGAGGCTTTGAGTGGGAACTGCTTGACCGATACAGGCTCAGAGGCACGCTAGCCTACTGGAAACCAGGCGACTGGTTCAATTATGCCTGCATCGACAGATCTGTATCCGATTGGAACAGACAAACTCGCACTAATTACGCTTCCACTCCCAACTACCCGTTTGGAGTGAGTCCAGATCGTGAAATAGACCCAATTTTAGGGGGAGAGGTCGCTCTAACGGTTCAGTTTTAATGTCTGTGTCGTAAAATTGACATGAGGTTAATCAGGGTCGTCAGCCTTTGGCGGTCCTGATTTTTTCTCAATCACAAAGGCGAGGAAGTTTATGGTAAACCGATTGAAGGCGAATTTTTTCGATGTCGAAGTTGGTTCCGAATGGTCATCAAAGGATTACGGTTCGAAAGAGCTTGAAAAGGTAGGGCGAATTTTTGAAGCCGCAAGTCTCACGGAAGGCGACAAGGTTTTGGAACCGGGTTGTGGAAGTGGGCGTTTGACAAGACTCATCGCTGACATTACGGGGGAGTCCGGAAGAGTGGTGGCGGCGGACATAAGCTCAAAAATGTTGGATCAGGCCCGCCTTCGTGTTCAAGGTCTCACGAATGTGACTCTTGTCTTGGGCGCCGTCGAGGATGTGACCTCTGAATGGGGAATTTTCGATGTGGTGTTGTGCCACAATGTCTTTCCTCATTTCGATGACAAATCTCTGGCAATATCAATACTCGGCAATGCCCTCAAACCACGAGGGAGGTTCATCGTGAGCCATTTCATGAATTCATCGGAAGTGAATAGTCTCCACAGAAAAACCAACCCTGCCGTAGCGCATGATTTCCTTCCAGACCATGATCAAATGAAAAAACTTTTCGAATCGTCAGGAATGTTTGTGGAATACATTTCAGATGATGAGAAAGGCTACCTGTTGAAGGCCCTCAGAACCAATCATTCTTGACTTCTTTCTCCTGAAAATCTAGAACACGGAGTGCCCTGGTTTTTTCGTTCCAGGAGCCGATTTATTGTAACAGGTTCCCGTGTGAGGTCATGGCCATGAAAGAAACCATGAAAGCCCTTTCGTTTACATTTGCAGCCGGCGTTTTCGGCGCAATTATGAATGGCCTTGCTGTGATACTCTTTTCACACTATGG
>CAZVOU010000014.1:0-6519 GCA_964628605.1 uncultured Syntrophaceae bacterium | reverse complement strand
CCAACAGAAAAGTTATATATCTCAACTGAGTGAAGAACGTCGTTTTTGGTCTTGACAGATCGTGAGAATGATGTGATTATTACCAGATGCCGAAGTGGCGGAAGTGGTAGACGCGCCAGGTTCAGGGTCTGGTGGGCGCAAGCCTGTAGGAGTTCGAGTCTCCTCTTCGGCACCATGTTTACTCACCCTTTAATTCTACCCCATCAAGTACTTTTAGCTGTTTTTGAGTGTCGGGCCAACGCTTATTCGCCTGGCCAAGGCGGTTTGGCGCATGCTACGCTCGAGAGAATTCCAGAAACTTTCAACAGAGTCCAGGAAATCTTTTTCATTGAAAACCTCTAGCGTTACTACTCCTCTGAAATGCTTGTTCACAATCTCTACGACAGGGTCAAGTTTGGTAAAATTTACAATAGAAAGGCTCTTGTGGTCTGATCCTTCGAATCCGTGCAGATGAATCACACGTGTTCTGGGGAGCCATCTTTGCATATATAGCATTGGGTCCAGGCCCATTTTCCAAAAGTGACCGATGTCAATGCAATGTGACACCGGGAGTAAATCCGTGATGTGATCCATCAGTGATGGCGCTTGGGACTCAATGTTTTCAACGCATAGCTTTGCCGGATCAGCGATGGTGTCTATGAGGATTTCCAGGGATTTTATGGATTGACGTTCCCAAATTGAAACATGAGACGAAGCGCCCAGTTCGGATGATTCGAGATGACAAATGTAGGCAAATGGCTTCAGTCGTTCAGTGGCGCGAATGACTTTGAGAGTTTTTTTTATTGCCGGATTATGATCCGCCAGAAAAACATTTATCGGCAAATGCACCGTATACGTCATACCGTGTTTTGCCGCCAAGTCCACCATCTCATCTATGTCGGATTCGGAAGGAAGGCAGTCCCACCTTTCATCCAGTTCAAATATCACAAGCTCTATGTCTTCAATTTTTCCCGCCAGAGCGCGAACATTGGTTATTATGTCTGCGGGATATATGTAAGATGTGGTTCCGAGTCTCATTAATTTTACTATCTCCAGTTGAGAGCAATTAGGACCAAGGTTTCAGACAGTTCGCAAGATGCGCCCATGACATCGCCGTTGACAAAACCCAGTTTGTTCTCTGCAAATTGTTTGAATGCCAAAACGCAGAAATAAGCTAAACCTAGGGCGATCATTCCGGCGACGCCCATTAGCATAGCAAACAGCAAGGCAAAAATCCAAGCTAGATTATATGACAGTGAGTCGATCCCTGCGGTAAATGACTTGGCCATTCCAGGTTTCATCGATGAACAGTTTCTGAAAACGATGATCATCAATGATCTCCCTGTGACGGTTGCCAACACGAAACCCGAAAGGCCAACCATCTCTGTGGACAGGCATGCCACTTTCAGTCCGAGTATCAAAAACAGTCCCATGGCGCCAAAAGACCCCAGCCTACTATCCTTGATGATTTCAGCTCTGCGTTCCTTGCTGACTGCCGCTCCTAACGCATCGCAGCAATCTGTCCATCCATCAAGATGCAACCCACCCGTAGTGAATATCCACAGCCCCACGGTGATAAGTGAGACAATGGCTGGGGGCAAGAAAGAGCCAAAAATCCAGTTAGAGCAGAAGAGCGCCGATCCAATGAGAAGCCCGACCATTGGAAAACACCAACTGGATCGACCGACTTCTCCCAAATCAGCGAATGAAACTCTCCCAAAATTGAAGACTGTCAAGAAATTCAGCGAAACCAAAAATGATCTGATGGGCCCCTCCATGGTAGAACAAAAATTGCCGAAAAACATTACTGGTCTGGAAACATTAGTCTCGGATCAATGCCGCCAAATTACCATATATTAATTGAGACTGGATTTTCAATGCGTCAAAATGATCTCTGTAGTAGGTCAGGTACGACTCCAGCTCATTTGAGTCTTCAAACCACGATTCCAATATCTGTGAGTCTACCTCCACATGGAACTGGAACCCGTAAGCCCGATTGACTCTGAATGCCTGATTGGGACATAAATTGGAGTAGCCCAACAGAGCGCCATTAATTGGAATGTTGAACATGTCTTCATGCCACTGAAAGACATTTAGTGTTTTCTCCACTCCCTTAAATATAGGGTCAGTTTGACCTGCTGGCGTTAAATCAACCTCTCCCCATCCCACTTCTTTGGAAGGAGAAGGCCCAACTGAGGCCCCACATGCCTTGGCTATCATCTGGGCGCCGAGACATATGCCCAGCATGTTGGCGCCATCCAGAATTCCTTTCCTGAGAAATTCCGTTTCCTCAGAAAGGAAGGGGAAAGCGCCCTCTTCATAAACGTTCATCGAGCCGCCCATCGATATGACAAGATTGTAATCAACTGCTCTGGCTGGTAATCGGTGTCCGTCATATAATCGGGCAGTTTCGATAATCCATCCTCTTTCTGTCAGAAAATCCCCCAGGGTTCCCACTCCCTCAGATTCCAGATGCTGTATTACCAAGGCTTTCATTTTGTCTATTCGTCCCAGTCAATGTAGTTGTATCTATTGGTAATCGGAAGCCGTCTATCGCGTCCGAATGCTTTCGGCGTAATCTTTACTCCGGGCGGTCCCTGGCGGCGCTTGTATTCATTGATGTCTACCAGGTGAGCCACAAATTTGACCGTTTCGCTATCGTATCCTTCAATTTCATCCGGCGTCTTGTCATTCTCCACGTACGCTTTCAGTATTGGATCAAGAATAGAGTATGGTGGGAGCGAATCCTCGTCCCTTTGGTCAGGCCTGAGTTCAGCGGAAGGGGGACGCTCGATTGTGCTCGACGGGATCAGTTCGACGCCCGCTTTCTGGTTGACGTAATGAGATAGTTCATAAACCAGTGTCTTGGGAACATCCTTGATCAATGCAAAACCCCCGGCCATGTCACCGTAAAGGGTGCAATAGCCGACCGCCGTTTCGCTCTTGTTTCCGGTAGTTATAACCAACCAGTTAAATCGGTTGGAGAGTGTCATCAATATTGCTCCGCGGATTCTCGCCTGCAAATTTTCATACTCTATACCCAACGGACCTTTGCCCAAAGCTTCTCCAAGAGTCTCCATGAAAGATTTCAGCGCCCCTTCTATCGGAGCCGATATTAGCTGAATGCCAAGACGTTTGGCTACAAGTCCGGCGTCTGAAAGAGTTTCTTGCGATGTAAAACGAGATGGCATGGTCACTCCGGTCACATTTTCCCTGCCTAGCGCATCACATGCTATGGCCGCAGTGAGGGCTGAGTCTATGCCACCGCTCAATCCAATAACTGTTTTGGAGAACCTGTTTTTGATGCAATAATCCCTGAGACCGAGTTTTAAAGCCTCATACACTTCCTCAACCATGCTCAGTTCCTTGTTGGTTGCGTGTCTGATTCCGGGTCGAAATTCGGGCAGGCTACGGTTGAGGGTTATGACATTGGTGAACATCGGTTGGTCTGCGTGGCCTGTCTTATCATCCGGAAAATGCAGGTCAGTAACCAGTAAATCTTCAGCAAAGCGGTTGGCTGACGAAATTAGCTTCCCGTCAGGAGCGATCACAAGACTACCGCCATCAAAGACAAGCTCGTCCTGGCCACCAGTCAAGTTGTTGAAACAGACTGTTGATCCGGTGGCCCCGGCAAATCTTCTGATGACCTGCTTTCTCAGTTCATATTTGCCTGCGTGGAAGGGAGAGGCCGATATGTTCAGTGTAACATCAGACATAGAGTCTAGTGCGCAATTTTCAGAAGTTGAGCCCTCTATCCATATGTCTTCGCATATCGTGACGCAAATCCTGATTCCACCAATCCTGAATACCAAACACTCGGCGCCGGGGTTAAAATATCTCTTTTCATCAAAAACCCCATAATTGGGCAGTTCCTGCTTGTCGTAAACCGTCACTATTTTATTGTCGTGAATTAACGCTGCGGAATTGTAAATTCCATCTTCATCATGATTAGCAAACCCTGTCAGAACAGTTATATCTTCCGAAGACTTGGTCAGAAACTCCAGCGCCTTGAGGTTGTCCTTCAGAAACCTTTTCCTGAGCAGGAGATCCTCAGGGGGATAGCCGCAGATGGCTAGTTCAGGGAATGTGACGATGTCTGACTGGAGAGAACGGGCTTTTTTTATATAAGTGACGATCTTGTCAACATTGCCTCTTATGTCCCCAACCGTTGGATTGATTTGAGCCTGAGCTATTCTGATTGTCTTCAATCGGGCCTCCACTATTACCAATGACCGGAAGTGAATTAACAACGGGTATTGTTATGCTCGAATTGTGGGGTATGAGGCAACAAAATAAAGGGCCACGGCGATCGTTGACACGTGCCGTGGCCCTTTATAGCTAATTTACAACACTGACGCTGACGTACAAACCGACAATCAGCGCATTAGATATCATAATACAAGGCAAACTCATATGGATGCGGTCTCATTCTTACCGGATTCAATTCCGCGTTGGTCTTGTATTCAATCCACATCTCGATAGCGTCCTCAGTGAAGACATCACCTTTAAGGAGGAATTCGTGGTCGTTTTCCAGAGCTTTGAGGGCTTCAGCCAGGTCACCTGGAGTGGAAGGAACGTCTTTCAATTCTTCTGGAGACAGGGCGTAAATGTCTTTGTCCAAAGGTTGACCCGGATCTATCTTGTTTTCGATTCCGTCGATAACCGCCATCAGCAGGGCGCTGAACGCCAGGTAGCCGTTGCAGGAAGGATCAGGAGTTCTGTATTCGATACGCTTGGACTTGGGCGAAGCGCTATACATTGGTATACGGCAGCATGCCGAGCGGTTTCTGGAAGAATAGGCCAGGTTGACCGGAGCCTCGAATCCAGGCACGAGCCTCTTGTAGGAATTGGTTGTTGGATTGCAGATTCCACAAAGAGCCGGCGCGTGTTTCAGGATTCCACCGATTCCCCAAAGAGCCTCCTGTGAAAGTCCGGCATATTTATCCCCGGCAAACAGGGGCTGTGAGCCTCTCCATATACTGATGTGCGTATGCATGCCTGAACCGTTGTCCTCGAAAAGAGGCTTGGGCATGAAAGTGACTGTTTTCATGTGTCTCTTGGCAACATTTTTTAACACATATTTAAACCACATCAACTGATCGCCCATCTTCACCAGCGGCCCAAACTTCATGTCGATTTCACTCTGACCGGCTGTGGCGACTTCGTGGTGTTGGGCTTCAATGGTGATTCCAAGGCTTTCCAGGAGAAGCACCATTTCCGTTCTTATGTCTTGAAGAGAGTCAGTGGGGGAAACCGGAAAATAGCCTTCTTTGTGTCTTGGCTTGTAACCCAGGTTCGGCTCTTCTTCCCGTCCGGTATTCCACGTGCCCTCTATGGAGTCTATATGATGGAAACCATGGTTGGCGCCGTAGCTGTAGCGGACATCATCAAAAATGAAGAACTCAGCTTCAGGTCCAAAATAGGCGGTGTCTCCAATTTTGGTATATTTTAGATAGGCTTCGGCCTTTTGAGCTATGTTCCTGGGATCACGTGAGTATTTTTCCTTAGTCATCGGATCGAATATGTTGCATATCAGTGAAAGCGTCGGATGCTCCATGAAAGGATCCATAATGGCTGTAGTTGGATCTGGAATGACCAACATATCGGACGCATGTATCGGCTGCCAGCCCCTGATCGAAGAGCCGTCGAATCCATAACCATCTTCGAATGAGTCCTCTTCCAGTTCATGCATCGGCACCGTGAAATGTTGCCACATCCCGGGAAAATCCATGAACTTCAGGTCAACCATTACCGCATTGTTCTCAGCGGCGTATTCCAACACCTGTTTGGGGTCCATCATCTACTCCTTATTTTTTATGACATATTCTTGGTCAGTATTATCTGACTTGAAATAGAATCACCTGGTATAAACAACATCATCAAATTGTAATTAAATTGCGTCAATGTCTCTTTCGCCGGTTCTGATTCTAACTGCCGATTCCACCGGTGTGACAAAAATTTTCCCATCGCCTATGCTGCCTGTCCTGGCTGCGGCAATTATTTTTTCGATGACCTGAGGGACCATGTCTGCTTTTACAACTATCTCAACTTTCACCTTAGGCAGAAAATCTACCAGATACTCGGCTCCACGGTAAATCTCCTTGTGTCCCTTCTGTCTACCAAAACCCTTTACTTCCGTTACCGTCATACCATGCACGCCGACCGACTGTAACGCGTCTTTCACATCGTCAAGTCGGAATGGTTTGATTATTGCCTCGATTTTTTTCATTTTCAGCCCCTTCTCATCGCTCAACGTCCTGATGGTTATCAGCCGGAGCCCGTTCAAAAAGTTTTTAATCCAGTAAAGTTCCTGCTACCAAGCCAAGAGCCTCTAGTGATTCCAGACCTTACAATTTTGAATTAAAGAGCAATAGGCATGCCAACTTTAGGCAAAAAACATTTGGTTAGATAACTATCAGATTATACGACATAAAGTCACTTCAAAGTTGCTTAGCATAATAAAAAAGCCGGAAACTGTCCGACATTTTAGTATTTTTTTTATGAATATCCGACATTTTTGTAGCAAGTGCGCCGGTTGAA
>CAZVOU010000013.1:0-3261 GCA_964628605.1 uncultured Syntrophaceae bacterium | reverse complement strand
ATGATACATGGGAAGCCGATTGATGGAATCACGAATTGAAAGTGTTGAGTTGTCCATGGAAGTGCTGAAAGAAATAGTGGCCCGGACATCCCTTCAGGTGGAGAAGACCTCCGCCGAAATGGCCGAGTTCAAGGAAGAAATGCGTCAATTCCGTGAGGACAGCAAGCCGGAAAACCGTGAATTCAATCGCCGTTTGGGAGACATAGCGAATAAACAGGGCCGCCTGATTGAGGACATTGTCGCTCCGAGTATATGCCGTGTAATGAAGCAGGCGCTGGGCATGGACGAGGATGCCGCATGCTACGCCAACGAGAGGATCAAAAGGGCTTTGCGTGGCGATTTCCGACACATCCGGGAATTCGATGTAGTGGCTGAGTGTGGCGACTATGTGATGGTAAACGAGACCAAAAGCAGTCTCAGAGCCAGGGATGTAACCGGGTTGATCGAGACCATATCGGTAGTCAGAGAATATTTCCCCGAATTCCAGGCCCGCAAGATCATCGGTTCCGTAGCCTCAGTGTATGTCGATGAGAGTGTGGTGAATTTTGCCACAAGGAACGGAGTGTTAGTCCTCGCCGTGGGTGATGACCTCATGGACATCCAGAATCCTGAGGAATTCAGGCCGGCAGTCTGGTAAGAGTCGCAGTCATATTACCTGTTATGCTCGCTGATAAGAAGCGCCTGAGATACTTATGAAAAGCGCATTTTTGCGAACTGATCCTACCTGGAACCTGAACCAGGAATAGATATTAGAGAGCCGTACGTATATGTTTGTGGTTCGGTGGAATCCACTGAGAAAACCACCGTTGCTCAGGAATATAGTGTCGCTTTGCCGTGTAGACAATACTGTTTAAATATATAATTTTAAACATTTACATTATCTCGTACAACTGTCAGAATAGGACAGGTCAAAATCGTCTCGGTGGAAGTCTTCTCATGGCAAAATCAAAAAGCCACCTTTCTGAGCGCTTTGATTCAGTAAGCGCCGTGGGCAAATGTCGTAAATTGAGGCTTGTTGCAGCCATGTTATGCTGCTTCATACTATCAGGCCTCCATTCGGGGGCTCTTTCAAAAGCCGGTTCCAGCGAACCGTTCAATGTGGTGATCCTTGATTCCTATCACCAGGGATATAGCTGGTCCGATAAGGAGATTGCCGGATTTTTGCAACGGATGCGAGAGGTCTATCCGCTTATTGATCCGCCTATAGAACACCTTGATTCGAAACGTCATCCAGATGCAGACAATTTTGAAAGTTTCAAAGACAGGTTGGTACATAAGTATGCAGGACATCGGGTTGACCTGGTTGTGGCTTTTGACAATCCGGCCATGGAATTCCTCAAGAGATATGGAAATGAGCTTTTCCCTGGAACTCCAGTAGTCTTTGGAGGAATAAACGATTTTAACCAGTCTATGCTGGAAGGGATGCAAGAGACCTCAGGCGTGGCGGAAATCATGGATTACGAGAAAACGCTGGAGTCGGCTCTGAAGATTCACCCCAACACCAGGGAAGTCATCGTAATCCACGATTACACCGAAAGCGGAATGGCTGTCAGAAAGGAATTCGAGGAACTGATGCCCAAATTCTCAGGGCGGGTCAGGTTCCGTTTTTTGCCCCCTGTTACCATTGATGAAGCAGTCAAGGAGACCAGTTCTTTTTCGCCTGACTCACTCGGCCTGATACTGACCTACACTACGGATAGATCTGGCCGTAGCCTGTCCCTGAGCGAAAGCACCCGGAGTCTCACCCAATCCAGCCGCGCCCCGATATATGCTATGCACAAGACAAGACTGGGACACGGCATAGTCGGAGGCCAACTCATCGGTGGCGTTGGTCACGGTCGAAGAGTCGGCGATATTGCGTTACGGGTCCTTTCCGGAGAGAAGGCCGGATCAATTCCCGTTGATATGTCAGGTGGATCAATTCCAATGTTTGACTATTCCCAATTGGAGCGATTCCAAATCCCCCCGGATTCTTTGCCACATGGAAGCGTTATAATAAACGAGCCTGAATCACTCTGGGATCGCTATCGAACCCTGATCATTAGTACTACTACAGTTGTCACACTGCTCCTGGTCATGGTGATTTCGTTGACACTGTCGTTGTTTAGACTAAGAAGAGCCCAGAAAGAGGTTTCAAGAAGCGAGGCCAAATACAGGCGATTCGTTGAAACAGCCAACGAAGGTGTATGGGCAATGGATGGCAATTTTGTGACCACTTTCGTGAACCAGCGAATGGCCGACATGTTGGGTTATCCGATTGAAGAAATTTTAGGCAAGACTGTAGATTGTTTCTTTTATCAAGAGGATTTGCCGGACCATCGGAATAACATGGAGTTACGCAAACGGGGAAAAGATCAGTCCTATGAAAGGCGATTCATAAGGAAAGATGGCTCTACTTTATGGACTATGGTTTCAGCGACTGCCCTACATGATGCTGAGGGAAAGTTCCTGGGTTCATTCGCCATGTTCACGGACATTACCGAAAGTAAACAAGCTCAAATACAGCGTTCCGAAATGCAACAGCGTCTGGAGATAGCCCTTGAGATTGGAATCATAGGCATCTGGGATTGGTACATAGACACGGGAGAGTTATATCAAGACAAGTACTGGCTGAGCCAGCTGGGCTATTCAGAAAGAGAAGTTGAAAACCGGATCGAGTCTTGGTCAGACAGAATACACCCTGATGACAGGTCGAGGGTGATGGAAATGTTAAACGGACATTTGAAGGGAGATCTGCCATCCTACGAGGTAGAACACAGACTTCTCGCTAAATCGGGGGAATGGAAATGGATCTTTACCAGTGGTAGGGTATTGCAATTCGATGATTCAGGCAAACCCATTCGCATGCTTGGAACTCACCTGGATATACATGCCCGGAAACTGATTGAAGAGAGGTTGAGTGAAAGCGAACAGCGCTACAGGACAGTAGCCGACTTCACCTATGCCTGGGAGTACTGGGTGGATGAAGATGGAAAGTTTCTGTACGTCTCTCCGTCCTGCGAACGGATAACCGGTTACAATGCAAAGGAATTTCTGGATGATCCTGAGTTAATTGAGCGAATTGTCCACCCGGAGGATCGTTTTGACGTTCTGGCGCATTTTCTGGCGACTAGAAAAAACGACTATCATAAAGCCCATGAGATTGATTTCAGGATCATACGTCGGAACGGCGAAACCGCTTGGATCGGGCACGTGTGTCAACCGGTATACGGACTAAATGGGCAGCCATCAGGAAGAAGAGCCTCCAATCGCGACATAACT
>CAZVOU010000012.1:0-30906 GCA_964628605.1 uncultured Syntrophaceae bacterium | reverse complement strand
GTATTCTGTGGTAGTGCTTCTTACCGCGAATATCTTCCAGGTGAACGTGGAATATTCTCGGTCCCAGTTTTTCGATAACCGAGTCAGCTTTCTCGCCGAGCACATGACTGTGACCGACATCCAGATTGGCCCCAAGGTATGGCGAATTTACCTGATCCAGCAATTCAGCCAGCTCGTCGCAAGATTCGACCAACAGTCCGGGCTCATATTCAACCCCAACGAGCACTCCAATTTTTTCTGCGTATTCGACTACTTGTTGGAGGGAATCTACCAGGATTCTTCGGGATTCTTCGGGATATGTGCCCGAAACTGGTTTGCCTGAAGTGACGCTAATACACTTGGCTCCTAAAAAATTAGCAATATCAATACATTTTCTTGTGTATTGGATTCTCCATTTCCTGAGATCAGTGTCAGGATTGGCAAGAGACGGCTCAAACAGGGGTTCCCAGAAACTTCTCCCATACCAGCCAACGGCAGTATTGGCGTTAACATTGGAAACGGAAAGTCCTGATCTTGCCAGTGACTTTGCAACAGCCTCGAGAGTTTGTGGAGATAGGCTGTCCGCATAAAGATGCGGAGCGTCAGCCAGCAATTCTATTCCGGAATAACCTGTCTCCGCTATTTCCCTGATAGCTTCATGGATGGAAAAACGCACAAATGCGTTTGAACTGAATGATAGTTTCAATACGCTGAGCCCCTAGGAATCCTGTTTGTTTGCATGTTTAAAAGCGTAATCATGAAGCATGTTCATCTGGGCTGAAAATCCGTGTTCATCCTCCCCCAACGGGGCTTTAAAATAAGAGGCGAGGTGGGGCATCAACCCTGACTCACCTTTACGATGGGCAAACTCGGCCAATCTTATCAAATCGATGACCAGAGGCGCCGCGAGCATGGAGTCAAAGCCCTGCCAAATAAACTGCATCGACATCATAGAGCCCAGAAATCCCTTGAAATGTATGAAATCCCAAGCAGTTTTTTGGTCAGCTAAAGACGGAACATAATTTATATGAACACCTGAGTGTGGAGCGTAACCCAAAATCTTCGGAAGTATGGCATCTTTGGTATTTATTTTGGACTGACGATTATCAGTATGATTCAACACTCTGCCGTCCATGTTGCCCAGAATATTGAACCCCTCCCAACTCATGACCTGAAGATTTCTGGCCTTGAACATTGGCGCCAATGCTGATTTGACCAGAGTCTCTCCTGTTTTTCCATCATCCCCCATGACAGGAACATGGTGGGTGTGGGCAAGTTCCACCAACGCTGGAAATAAAGCTCCATTCGATGGGGTAAAGTTTATGTAGGGACAGTTCGTTTTAATCGCAGAATAGGTGTACAATGAGCTGGCCCGAAACGCAGAAACCAGATTGTCATCGATAGCTTTCTCCAGAGAATGAACATCTGTATGACATTCCTGAATGGTCAACGGCGGTTCTGTCGATGCCAGATTGATGACAATTACGTCGTCCAGCCGCCTGATTCGCTTGAAGTCGTTGATCTGTTGTTGAAGCTGATCAGTGATCTCTCGTAGCGACAGGTTATTGTCTTCAGGAAGCGAGCATAGCTGAGTAATTGCGTCGCCGCAATTCATGACGAAACCAGGGAAAATGTTTGGCTCTATGTCTTTCAGATCAGCTGTCAAGGAAGCCAGAAGTCTTGGGTTCAATCCGCATGGGTGTTCAGTCAGAGCCTCTGCGGCAATTCCAAGTTTTTCCTTCCGTATGTCGAACCCAAAGAACTGCAAGTTGTCCACTGAGATTAAATCCAACTGGTCAAATGGCTCAGCAGCCGTAGCCATTCCGGTGGAATCCTCTAGAGATTTCCTTATCGCCAGGGCGCCTACGATAGTAGTTACCGAAATTGACCCCAACGCTCCTATAAAACAGACTCCTACGCGTCTTTCCAAATTGTGCCGCCTCACATTTATTTGTCTTGTTTTCTAAAGAGGGCCGGGACATATATCCTTACGTCCACAATCCTTGCAATGCCCTCCCATCCACAGGTTATCAAAGTATTCCACAAACGGCCTGCTCTCTTCAACATTTTCGGCCAGCAGGCCCACCTCAAAATTCCTTTTGTTGGACGCTTTCGCTCCCATTCCTGCGCCGGTCAGGTTTGAACTGCCCACCAGCGTGTGAACTCCATCGACGATAAATATTTTGGCATGTGTTCGGGGACAAAAAAGGAATTCGACACTTGAACTCAAGCGACCTTTTTGGTCAATTCTGTCATATCTTTGCCTGAAAGGGCCAGACGGCAACTCAGCATGAATAATTCTTATTGCGACGCCACGTCCAATCATTATGGCCATCATGTCCGGAAAGGATATGAACCTGTTCTTGAACCGAACAAGAGTCATTTTGATGTTGGCTGTAGCAATCCACAAGAATTGCCTGGCGTTTACCAGAATAGGCTCGGTAAATTGCTCATATATCTGGCGATCAAATAGAGTCTTCAATTTCTCTCTGGCCCAAACATGCTATTCCTTGAAAGGGACTGCCTTTGCCCAGGCGTTACGCGCCTCAAGATCCTTGTCCAGCGCCAACCCATTCCTGGCCGCCACCAACAGTTCCGTTCCGTTGTCCTGCATTACAAGTTTCCACAATGTTACCAGATTCTTGTCGGCTAGAGCTTTCATTACGGTTTCCACTTTTTTGGATTCCTCATCAGCCATTTGACCCGAAGGGTCACGCAGCACTCCTCTAGTGGTTACCCAACCAGGCGCTTCGATTCTATCCATTATTGTCTTTTCGATTATTTTCTCATCCATTTCCGGCTCCAATCAATTTGTTTTTAATTCCAGAAGGGTTATGCCCACTGGCCTGTCGGTCTAAAAAACAGTCCATGCGGACAAGGTAAACAGGGCCAATATGAGACAACACACAATACCTAGTCCGCCTCCAATAAAAATGCCATAAATAAAATAGTCATTTCAGGGAAAAATTCATCAAATTGGCTCAAAAAAGTTTCCTTGCGAAGATGCAAAGACTTTCTCACTCTTGACGGATTCACTTGTGAGTGAGATTCAATAGTGTCCCGACGAAAGTTTGATGGAGATCCAGCATGACATGCGCAGCCATTATAACGGCAGGCGGCTTGGGATTGAGGATGGGAGCCGATAGACCCAAGCAATATCTGGAAGTTTCCGGAATCCCGATACTCGCCCGCACTATTGCTGTTTACGATGGCCATCCATTGATAGACAGCATTGTGGTTACGGTTCCTGAATCTGATCAATCATATTGCCAGAAGAACATAATAGAAAAGTTCAGGTTTGGGAAAGTAAGAAGTGTGGCCCCCGGTGGCGCTACCCGGCAGGCTTCAGTTTTTAACGGTTTGAAATGGTGTGTTGATTCTGAGATTGTAGCTATTCATGACGGTGTGAGACCGTTTGTTTCCAGCAACGTCATTAGCTCGGCCATAGGATGCGCCCGCGAGATGGGGGCTTGCCTTGCTGCCTTGCCGGTGACAGAAACCGTTAAGAAAAAGGTAGGGCGATCCCTGGAGACTATCCCTCGAGATGGTCTCTGGCTGGCCAGAACCCCACAGGTTTTTCAAACCCGTCTTATCATGAGAGCGCATGAGCTTGCCGCAGAACGCAACATTGAAGTCACAGACGACGCATCCCTGATGGAATTCCTGGGCCACGAGGTTGGTATAATCGAAGATAATTTCTACAATCTCAAGATAACATCCAGAGATGATATGGCTGTAGCCGAACTGATTGCGCGTGCGCCTGAATTCGCGTTCAGTTCCGGCACGGGCGCGCCTGATTGAAGGGGTCAGCTGGCTAAACCCTAAATTGTCATCGGGTGAATGCTCATTTCCAATCAGTTAAATCTCCGCCGGAGCATTCCAGGCATAGCTTGGTGGAGTCATCGGTTATCTTTATCGGATACTTGCCGGTGAAACAGGCAGTGCAAAACTCTTCAGCAGGTCGTGGCATGGCCCTGAACAGACCTTCAAGGCTCAAGTAGCCCAGTGAATCAGCCCCTATGAAATCACAGATTTGCTCTACCGAGTTTGAAGATGCTATCAACTCACCTTTACTCGAGAAATCAATGCCGTAAAAACAGGGATACCTGATGGGTGGACAACTTATTCGCATGTGAATCTCTCTAGCTCCTGCCTCTCTAAGGGCCCTTGTTCGCAGTTTGCTGGTAGTTCCCCTAACAATTGAGTCATCAACAACTACGACGCTTTTTCCATCGAGGATTTCTCTGACGGGATTCAGTTTTAGACGGACTCCCAGGTTTCTGATGGCAGGAGAGGGCTGTATGAAGGTTCGGCCAACGTAATGATTTCTTATGACGCCATACTCAAATGGCAAACCGCTCCCTTGGGAATATCCCAGAGCCGCGTAATTTCCCGATGCCGGCATGGGCGCGACCAGTTCCGCGTTTTCCGCCGGACACTCTAGGGCCACCTGAAAACCTAGTTCCTTCCTGACCTTGTAAACACCGTGCTCAAATATCATGGAATCCGGCCGGGAAAAATAAATGTACTCGAATATACACATAGCCAGATGTTTCTTGCGCGGACCCTGGATTGAACGCAGCCCATTGTGATCGGCCATGACGATCTCTCCCGGTTCGACGTCGCGGATATATTCAGCCTCAATTATGTCCAAAGCGCATGTTTCTGACGCAAAAATGATGGAGTCCCCTTTACGGCCTATGCAAAGCGGTCGAAAGCCAAACGGGTCGCGAGCGGCAAGTATCCCTCCGGCGGTAAGGAACACAAGTGACCATGCGCCTTTGAGTTCTTCAAAAACTCTAACCAGCCTGTCTTCCAGTGGGCCCTTTTTGTGAAGAACAAGATGAGCAATTAGTTCAGAATCTGTTGATGTTTGAAATATTGCCCCTGAAGACTCCAGTTTTCTCCTTAATTTAGTGATATTGACTATGTTGCCGTTGTGACCAAGAGCGAACACTCGGTCTATTTGTTCGACCAGAAACGGTTGAGCGTTTCTCAACAGAGAACTGCCGGTAGTTGAGTATCTGACATGTCCGATACCCATAGAACCTTTTAGACGTTGCAGAGCGCCTTCTTTGAAAACGTCGGCGACAAGCCCCATTCCTTTGTGCGACGCAACTGTCGTCCCATCGCTCACAACTATTCCGGCTGATTCCTGCCCCCGGTGTTGGAGAGCGTAAAGTCCGAGGTAAATCATTCTGGCCGGATCATCTGATCCGTAAATGGCAAAGATACCGCATTCTTCTTTTTTGGACGGTTGATTAAACATGTCAGATTCTCACGTTGTTCTGTTAATTCACTGGAGCCAAATTTTATCACGTCAGTTTAACGTATCTGGAGAATGATTGAAAGATCGTAGTTGTGCTGCCTCATCCAAAACATGTCCCGTGGCGTCATCAATAATTGGTTTTTAGGGAAGTCTCCAAAAAAAAAACGGGCCTGTTTCTGCCTCCACTTGAGTGATGAGGCAAACAACGGCCCGGTTAAGCTACTTTTGGAAACGATTGTGGTCCGAATTTTTTATCTGGCCTGCGGAGATGAAGGAGCACGGTTGACCGCAGCTCCCCAACCTGCGCGAGGGTCCTGTTCCTTTGGGATTTCCACAGGCCTGGGCATGGCTATTGATCCACCCGTCTGAGCAGGAGCAGAAGGTTGAGCTTGTTCCACAGCCTGTTGCTGAGGCTTAGGCGCCGATTGACGGGCAGCAGCCCTGGGCTTCTGTCGTCGTTGCGGTGGTTGATTCATCTGTTGCTCTTCCTGGTCACCAGACGGAGGATAGTATTGAACAGTTGTCCCGTCCGGTGTAGTGGTGGTAATTCTCACTGCTCCAGCCGGCAGATTTTCATCAAATCCTTGCGGTTGGGGATATGTAGGGGAATATTGTCCTGGCCTTAACTGAGGCTGCTGCTGGCCATACACCTGTTGTTGAGGGTATCCCGGCTGTGGAGCTGACGGTGCGCTATACTGCACTGGTGGTGGTCCCTGAGGACCCTGAGGCTGGTTGACGTGCCAATCCGAATACACCCCCTGTTGGGTAGCGTAGGGAGGTGTAGGCTGGTATCCATATGGCTGTGGAGGATAGCCTCCCGGCTGTTCAGAACCGGGTTGCTGCATAGACTGTTGCCCGCCCGGATACATGCTCCCATTCTGATATTGTTGATAATTGAACTGTCCTGGATTGGAGCCGCCGTATAGACCCATTCCACTTGGACCCAATATAGAGTCCATAAATCCCTGAGCCATGCAAGGCCCGCACAAAAGCGCCGAAACTAGTATCACCATACTGATTTTTCTGGCCATTAGCGTTCTCCTCGGGTCTATGCCGAAAGGCTTACCCGTTAGACAGAAAGAAATATGTGAACAAAATTCATCTATAATATTTTATACAATTATGAAAGTTATGTCAAGCTGACGCTTGATTTTACGTTTAGTAGTCCAAATGTACTAAAGGTTTGAGGAATGGGGTGCAAATACTCACGAGACCCTGGATGAAAACTGTCCCCGCCCCGTGAGTCTTGCTTTAATCTATGGGGTTTGTCAGTCACTTGTTTCTAAGTGTTTGGGCCAGAGCGTTCAGGCGTCCAGGATTAGTGATACCCTGACATTGTCATGGTAAATGTGTCAGTTGATATTCACTGGTTCCCAATCCAATTTCCTCGGCGTAATCGAGCTGGTGATTCCAGTCTATTTCCGGGAACAGCGCCCTGAATTTATCACCTCCGGGTTCAATAGCCGATTCGAGGCATGACATGACATTACCGGGGGCTTCATTGACCAGAGTTACGGAAGCTCGATCGATAGCGACCAAGTCACTTGATCCCAGAATTCCGATGCTCGGCACGATTGCTCTGTCCGAAAATGGTGTGCAGTCACACAGTGGCGAAACGTCCGTAAGAAAGTTGATGAAAAGCGCCTTTCCAACTTTGTTCGACAGAACAGCCTTGGCATATTCGGCCATCTTTTCCATGAATATTGGAATTGACTCATTCCACTGAATGCTGATGGCTTCCTGACGACATGTAAGTATGCATTCTGCGCATCCGACGCACTTTTTAGGGTCTATTTTAGCCTTTATTGAATCGTCAACCTTTACCATTTTTATGGCTCGACCGCGGCACCAACTCACACATTCACCGCATCCAATGCATTTCTTCTGCTTCACCTTCGGAGATATGTTAGAATGCTGGTCAAGTTTACCACTCCTGGATGCGCAGCCCATTCCCACATTTTTTAAAGCGCCTCCAAAACCTGACAACTCATGCCCCTTGAAATGTGACAACACTACCAGACCATCGGCCTGCTGAATATCTGATGCGATATGGGCGGTTTTGACATGCCTGGTTCCATCCAGGGGAACCTCAACAGAATTAGAACCCCTTAATCCATCAGCTATCATTACGGGGGCTCCTGTCACATCTCGGGTAAAGCCATTGTCAAAAGCGGTGTTGAGGTGAGACCAGGCTTCAGTTCTTGAACCCACATAAAGAGTGTTTGTATCAGTCAGGAAAGGTCTAGCCCCGATCGATTTGAGAGATTCGATTATCTTTCTTGCAAACTGAGGTCTGATGTGGGCGGTGTTTCCTGCTTCACCAAAATGTATCTTGACAGCCACCAGGTCTCGGGGCGCAAAAAATTTTTCCGGCTGTAATTTGTTGAAAAGATCAGAAACCTTGGCGGGCACGCTTCTGTTCCAGTTTGCCGACATGTCAGTGACGAAAACTTCAGATGCCATATTATCCTCCCCATCGATCCCCAATAAGTGGATCGATTTTTTAATCCAGAGTTCGAAATGGAATCGAAAACAGTATACAACAAAATCAGGTATTGAGGGAAATGTCTCAAGAACCGAAATGATCGGCCAATTTTAGCCGGTCATTTCGGTTGATGATGAGGGGGCGACTAGCTAGCTGGTTTTTTGACGAATTTGCACATCAAGACTGCGGATATGATGAGCGCAGCCGACAGATAGAATGCTAAATCGTATGAGCCGGTATAATCTTTGATGTAGCCGGCCAGGAGGGGCATGAGGAATCCCAGCCCCCAACCTATGAAGACGAAACCATAATTAGCGCCCAGGTTTTTTGAACCGAAGAAATCTGCGGTGAAAGCCGGCATGAGAGCCAAACCGCCTCCATACTGCCAGTAGGCAATGCCCAGAGCAAGGAAAAGTAGAGGGACGCTTTCGAGGCTGATCACAAATGGCGTAACCAGCAAGAATACTGCAGAGAGAAGTCCATTTACAGTGTAGGCGTTGTTCCTTCCGATCTTGTCGGAATACATGCCGGTTCCTACTCTACCCATCGCATTGATGGCGCCTCCGAAGGCAGCTATTATCCAGGCGTTCTGGGCGAAGAATTCCAACTTTCCGGCAGTTTTCGCGAGGATCGGAGCAGCGTTCGCTATGACCAGCAACCCGGACTGGGCGCTTCCGAGGAACATGAACACCAGGGCATAGTATTGCCATCTGGACATCATCTCCGGCGGAAGCCAATCAACCGAAGGGGATGCGGGCTGTTTGGAAACAGGCTGATTTTTCGGGCCAGGAGGCACATAGTCCGCTGGAGGCCAACTCAATAGTTGACCGGCGGCGACAACCACCACCGCAAAAAAAATTCCCAAGCCTATGAAACTGGTCGAAATTCCGTAGTTATCAATCAAATATTGTGCCAGGGGAGCTATATATATGGCCGCCGCCCCATAGCCGGCTACCACGATTCCTGATATGAGCCCTCTTCTGTGAGTTCCGAACCATCTCAAGGCGGCAGGAGTGGGAGCTGCGTATCCTATGCCCATGCCGATACCCCCCAAAACTCCGAATCCCAAAATCAGTCCGAGGTACGTCTTGGAAAGACCGGCTACAATACATCCGGCTGCCACACAAAGTCCCCCGAGTGTCGCCCCTATTTTTGGTCCGTACGTGTCCTGCAATCTACCGCCCGGAATCATGAAGAAAGCGAAAAATAGGCCACAAATGAAATACGCAAAGGTTCCTTGAGCATCTGTCAGGTAGGCCCAACCGGCGTTAACTCCCGTCATTATTTCGCCGGCATCCGCCTTTGGTTTATCAACCAGCGCCTTTTTCCATACGCTCCACGCATAGAGAATTCCGAGGCATAAATTTACCGCAGCCCCTGCTATGGTGACCACCCAAGCCCTGGTGGGCTCCTTTGTTAGTTGGGATGTCATTTTCTTACCCGTGCGATTGTTTCAAGTAAGTGATATTTCAAAAAATATCAGATGTTGAAAAAATGGTGTTCAGGCTCAATCCCAACTGGAACGAACCCTCATCCCCGTGAGTTGTTGAACATGTAGCTGATCATATCGTTGTTCTTCTCCACCACTAGGAAAAGCAAACGCCACTAGAATTGCTGCAAGGAACCCCAATGGAATTGAGACAATCCCCGGGTTTTTCAGAGGGAATAAAGGCTGATCAAGTCCAATCACAGACAGTCCGTCTTTGAATTTTTCATGGTCGATTCGCGCCTTAGCCAATGTGGACTGTTCTCTGGGGGTCAGGGCCTCACCAGAGTTCTGTTTTTTCTCCAGAGTCTTCACCACTGCCAGGGCTTCAGCCGCATCCTGCTTGGGATAATGCATGTTGGGTGAAACCAGCACGAGAACCATGCAAACTATGGTCCCCAAAAACAAACCAGCGACTATACCGGCTGTGTTGAACTTTCTCCAAAACAGAGAGAGAATGACGACGGGTAAATTTCCTGAAGCTGCTACAGCAAAGGCCAGTGCCACAAGTTGGGCAACATTCTGGTTTTCAGCCGCAATACCAATCACTATGGCCCCGGCCCCAACAGCCAAAGAGGTGAGTCTGGCTGCTGTAATTTGCTGTTTCTGAGTGGCGTGTCCCTGTTTTATGAGGCTGACATAGACATCATGAGCTATGGCCGCCGACGCAGCCAAAACCAGGCCGGACACCACTGCGAGAATTGTTGCAAAAGCTACGGCGCATAGAAAAGCCAAAAGTGTGTCACCAACAATGGGCGCAATCTGGTTACCCAAGGCCTGAGCCAGTAGCAGGGTGGCCAGGTTACCTCCAGGATCGGTCGCAAAAATTGCTTGTGGTCCTACATGCAGGGCAGCTCCGAACCCAAGCAGGGTGGTAAGAATGTAAAAGGACCCTATCACGAACATTGCCACTATTACCGATTTTCTTGCTTCCTTTGCAGTTGGAACGGTGAAAAATCGCATTAATATGTGGGGCATACCGGCAGTCCCGAAAACCAGGGCCATACCCAGGGACACCTGATCCAGTGGGTTTTTCAGAAACAATCCCGGTTCCAGAAAACGCTGACCATAGTCGATCCCCGGCTGAGCTATGGGATGATTTAGCAACGTAAACTGAACCCAATCCCTGATGGC
Source organism: uncultured Syntrophaceae bacterium (assembly GCA_964628605.1). Classification (GTDB taxonomy): domain Bacteria; phylum Desulfobacterota; class Desulfomonilia; order Desulfomonilales; family Desulfomonilaceae; genus CAITZA01. The sequence goes on along the minus strand of CAZVOU010000012.1, from coordinate 20,553 downwards.
GGAGTTATTTGCTATGTCGGCAAAAAACTGGAGTGGACTGAATCCGGCGTGGGCGGCAGTAAGAATGCTCAGCGCCAGGCCACCGGTCATTATCAAAAAGGCTTTGATTATTTGGACCCAGGTAGTGGCGATCATTCCACCAAATACAACATAAATGATCATTATGGCCCCTACCAGAATTATGGAAATCTTGAACGGCACCCCCAGCAGAAGTTCCATAAGTTTTCCCGCTCCCACCATTTGCGCTATAAGATAAAACGTCGATACCGTAACCGTTGAAATCGCAGCCATGGCTCTGACCGGAATGGGAAAGGATCTGAACGCCAGGATATCACCGATTGTATATCTACCTGAATTTCTGCAAGGTTCTGCGACGATCAATAGCAGGGTCACATATGCGACGAGCCACCCGACCGAATACAAGAATCCATCATATCCGTATAAGGAAATCAGACCTGCAATCCCCATAAAGGATGCTGCCGACATATAATCGCCAGCCAGCGCCCAACCGTTTTGAGTGCCTGATATTGCAGAGCCGGCAACATAGAAATCTGCAGATGTCTTTGTCCTGCCGGCCGCCCAGTAAACAACCACGAGCGTGATTCCGATGAATATCAGAAACATCGCAATGGTTATGGGTCTCACAATAGTCAGTATGGGATAGGGAGTCTTGTTGGTAGCGGGTTGAGCCGATGGCAAGGACGCTATCTGGGTCGTGTTTGAAACCACGGCCGTCCTACCGTTCGTAACTGGACTATCGGCGATGGCACAGCTTTGAATAAAAACGCTGAACGCTATTATGCATGGGATAAGCCAATAGGCGCACGATTGCCTTCTCATCGGTTGCTACCCCCTCGGTAAATGTGAGGTTAGGCAAAAGCCATGGTTGAAAGTAGAGTCTGAGTTAACAACAAACAGGTTAAGTTAGTACTTAGCCCTTCGCAAAATGCTACATATAGCTATCTACGATTCCCCTAGGAACAGGAAAATACGGACGAAATACTCAAAGATAAAGAAAGTGAGTTGATATAGAATGTAAGATCGACCTTAATCCACATTTTGTCACAAAGTCAAGAAGAACTTGTCCCAATTCATTGTCGGGATTGGGAGTCGGCTTTGATCACAATCTCTCACCGGCTCTTGGAGAATAGGCTAGCCTGATTCATGAGATCTGTGAGGGCTTGCCCGTCCTTTCTTAAGACTGATTCTACCAATGCCTCATTCTGGTTCCTGAAAGATTCTAAAACTTCTCCGGAATACCTATTAGCCAAAGCCAAATCGGCATATAGTTCGGATGGTTGATCAAACTGGTTCAACATCATCTCTACTAGTTTATGAAACCATTCTCCGCATATCCCGGCATTTGTAGTAAGGTCAAATCCCGTCTCTTTCAAGGTCAATCCCAATGATGTTATGATGATATGTCGAAGCGTCTGGACAACGGCCATCAGCCTGTCGTGTTTTTCCGGAGAAATCATGTTGACCTCGGCGCCCTGATTATTCAGGAAGTCAGTAACCTTATGAGCCCAGATTGTAGAACGTTCCGGGCAAATGTACCACAACCTCCCCATGAAGGAATCTGCTGACGGTCCGAACATGGGATGCGCGCCAATTACCTCGCAGACGCTGTTTTCCAACATTTCAGCCACAGGATCGGTTTTTAGGGAGGCTATGTCTATGAGCAGGCTGTCCGGTCTCAGTCTTGGTCCTACAACACGGGTCACTGTATGAAAAGAGTTCACTGGTATGGCGAGCACAAGCACGTCACAAGTCTTTGCAAATTCTTCCAGTTCATGAGCTGAACTTCTGTCTATTCCCTTTACATTCAGCCCGCAATGCTTGAGCTGTCTCTCCAGCCATGAGCCCATACGTCCATGCGCACCCACAATTCCTATTGAGAAGTTGCATCTGTTCTCCGGATTCAAAAGGTTTCTCCAAAGGATAATCGTTTAGGATCAAATTCCTTGAGTGGGGTCCATCCTGGGATATGATCCAAGTATTTTGATCTGCTCTACGTCGTTTTTCAATGCTGCCAAACAGTCACTCAAATTTTGGTCCTGGACATGACCTTCACAGTCCACAAAAAAAGAATATTCCCACGGTCTTTCTTTGAGAGGTCTGGATTCAATTCTGCCCAGATTGATTCCTCTCTTTGAGAAATGGTTCAGGGCCTGGCACAGTGATCCTGACTTGTGCTTTGCGGTGAAATACAGGGACGTTTTGTCCTCACCCGTAGGCTTGCATTCAGCCTTTCCAATTATCAGAAATCTGGTCGTGTTGTCGCTACGATCCTGAATGTTTTCAGCCAGGATGTTCAAATTAAACTCTGAAGCGGCCAATGACGATGCAATGGCTGCTACGCCGCTTTCAACAGAGGCTTTTCGAGCAGCCTCCGCTGTGCTTGAGCAGTCCTGAACGTTCACCCCACGCATATTGCCGTTCAACCATTTTCTACACTGATTGAGAGCCTGAGGGTGAGAATAAACATTTTCTATGTCGGTTATAGAATTTTCACGAGACATCAGGAAATGTCTTATTGATGCGAAAATCTCGCCTGAAATTTTCAAATCCGACGTGACAAAACTGTCCATGGTAGCGCTGACTCCACCCTCAATCGAATTCTCAACAGGGACCACTCCAAAACTGACTCTATCATTTTCTACTTCACTAAAAACATCCAGAATTGATGATGCAGCCACAAGCTCAGTCGAATGCCCGAATCTCTTTAATGTGACCTGATGGCTGAAGGTAGTCCTTGGCCCCAAGAATGCCACACTTATCGGTTTTTGGAGGTCCCTGCACGCAGATATAATTTCGGAAAATATATGCCCGAGCGCTTTTTTGGGCATGTTCCCCTCCGGGGCCTGGAAGATGCGTTTCATAATCTGGGACTCGCGCTCTGTCGAGAGTATCCCAATCCCTGCCTCTCTTTTCTTGCAGCCGATTTCCAGGGCCACAGATGCGCGTTCGTTGAGCAACTCTATTAGCTGGGCGTCAATGTCATCAATCCGCTTTCTCGAATCGCCGACATTGGAATTATCGTTGTTCACATCAAACTTGATTTCATCCAGCGGGCGGGAATAAGAACTGACTATCATGAGAATGTCTCCGTGAAATATTAAGTGCAGTCTTTTAAGAGAGTTTGTTCATGTATGGAAGCTTATAGAGCATTTTCATCCTCCAAAAGAAAGGCCCCAGGAGCTTATTGCGCCCAGGGCCTCTGTAAACAAAAAAGCCATGGGCTCTGTAGTCTGCCCATGGCCTTGGATTTTTTAGCTTTATTGGCTGGTAATCCTCACCTCATGGGCAGACTGCCGTAAAAATAATAGAAACCAAAATAATAGCGTGGGAATTCTGCTCCCGAAGATTCAACAAAAAGGTTACTATTATTGACTATGCCCATGATCGAAAACAATCCTTATTCGTATCTGACTATTGGAACATGTTGGCGGAGGCCATGTCAAGTCAAAATGTTCCAAATGTTCAGCTAATTGAATTATGAACACCTTCCTGAAAACCAGAGCAAAGCCAACTTATATGAATCAAAACCGAAACCGCAAATGGAGCCGGCGCTTACTCCTGCCAGAAGCGATGTTTTTCGAAAATCCTCTCTGGCTGCCGGATTTGATATATGTACCTCAACCACAGGAATTGATATTCCTGAGACGGCGTCACGGATCGCTACGCTGGTATGGGTGTAGGCTCCGGCGTTTATTATGACACCATCAGAAAGGTCACCGGCCAATTGCAGATGGTCTACGATCAGCCCCTCGATATTGCTTTGAAAAAAATCTACATCGATCTTCAGGTCAACGGCCAGACTTTCCATTTCCGACTGGAGGTCTTTGAGAGATTTGTTTCCGTAAACGGAAGGCTCTCTCTTTCCCAGCAGATTTAAATTGGGTCCATTGATGATTGTGACTTTCATTACTGCCTCATTACTGATTTTTGTGTCAACCAAGCGTCTGCAATGACTATGGCGGCCATGGCCTCAGCTACCGGCACAATTCTGGGGCATATGCACGGGTCATGACGCCCGTGTATATTGATGTGTCTCGGTTCATGTTGCGTTGAAACTGTTCGCTGTGTTTGGGCTATAGATGGTGTGGGTTTTATTGCAAGTCTGGCAAGGATGTTCTGACCGGTGGAAATTCCTCCGAGAATCCCGCCGGAGTGATTCGATTCAAAACCGTCAGGGGTGATCTGATCGTTAGATGAGGATCCTTTAAAACCGGATAGAGCGAATCCTGACCCAAATTCCACACCTTTAACACCTCCGATGGAAAAGAAGGCCCCTCCTAAAGAAGCGTCAAGTTTCTGGAAAACGGGTTCCCCCAATCCAGGCGGCATGCCATCAATAACTATTTCCACGACACCACCCACGGAATCGCCGTTTTTTTGCGCGTTCAGGACAGCCTGTTCCATTAAGGCTGCTACATCAGGATCAGCGCAACGTAAGGGATGACTTTCTGCAAAATTGAAGTCAACGGTCTTTCCTTGAATGTTAAAGATGCTTTTGACGAAACCTCTGATTCTAATTCCACTGGGATTGAGTACAAGCCGGGCTACAGCCCCTGCGGCGACTCGTCCCACGGTTTCTCTTCCGGAAGCCCGACCGCCACCGGGTTGAGGGGAAAGGCCATATTTGTGAAAATAACTGTAGTCAGCGTGTCCCGGTCTGAAAACGTCTTTGATGTTTTCATAATCTTTGGACCTGGCTTGTGTGTTTCTGACCATGATGGCCACTGGCGAACCAAGTGTCTTTCCTTCCGAGACTCCGGAGAGAATTTCTGCTAAATCACTCTCCTTTCGCGGTGAAACATACCTTGATGTGCCTGGTTTGCGGCGATTGAGTTCTCGTTGTATGAAATCCACTTCCAGAGGGATTCCCGGAGGCACACCGTCAATGACTACACCAACGGCATTTCCGTGGGATTCTCCAAATGTGGTCACTCTGAATATTTTTCCTGTGGAACTGCTCATGATCTTGATCTCAAATTTTGGTTATTGCGGAATCGAGTTCGGATTCAGTCACATCGTTCACTACTTCACATTTTCCTTCGTCTCGTAGCAGCACAAAACTTATCTTTCCATCCTTGTTCTTTTTGTCATTCAGCATAATTTGCCATGCCTGACTGGCGGTAGGAAGCTTCACAGTAGATGAAAACATCTCTTTTATGGTCTTTGTGGTTTTTGAAGTAAATTCCCTTCCAATTAACCCTCTGTCGCGAGAAATGTTGAGGGCCGCCAGCAGTCCAATCGAGACGGCTTTCCCGTGGCTAATCGCATAATTGTTGAAGCTTTCTACGGCATGACCATAAGTGTGCCCCAGATTTAGAATTCTTCGCAGGTCCCTCTCCCTGAAATCTTTTGACACTATATCGCATTTAGCCCGAGCTGATGTAACCACGACTTCACTCAATTCGATTACCGAGCCTTTAAGCAGATTATTAATATTTTCGGATATAAACACTGAGAGGCGCGGGTCAGCCACAAGGCCTGTCTTATACGCCTCTATCAAGCCTTCCTTTATTTGATTGGTTCTCAGGGTGTGCAGAGAAGTCAGATCCAGGACCGTCAAAGCCGGTTTTGTGAACAAGCCTACGGAATTCTTGATGTTACCTACATCAATAGCGGATTTTCCGCCAATGGCAGCATCCACTCCGGCCACCATAGAAGTTCCAACGAGAATGAAATCAATTCCACGTTTGAATGTGGATGCCACGAAGCCGCCAATATCAGTGACAACTCCCCCGCCCAGAGCCACGAGTAAATCTCCGCGTCCAATCTTGGCGTCCAACAGTTGTCGGTATATCTGATCTGCTGATTTTGTTGATTTAGATTTTTCACCGGCTTTCAGGGAAATCACGACAGGGTTGTTAAAAACCTCCATGAATCTGGGCAGATGGAGTTTCTCTACATTATGGTCAGTCAATACTGCGACCTTTTTCCCCTGTATCAGTCGATTGACGGCGTCCGGTGCGTCCCAGCAGGCCACCACCCGTGATTTGTAACCTTCATAATCTACGATGAATTCCTGCTTCGGGAAGATCGAATTGCAAACTTGAGCGCACACTTGAGTTGGGGTCAGCTTTTCAACATCTATTCTTATATCGGAATCCCTGTAACCGTCCACTCGATGTTGAAAGAGTTCCTCAACTTCTGAAGGGTTTTTCCATAAAGGTCGAATAGCAATTTCATCATTTCCAAGTCTCTTTTTTATGGACTCGAGTGTTGCATCAAGAAAAATTGATGTCCCTGATTCAGACATCAGCTTTCGATTCTCAGGGCTTTCACAGACACCCCCGCCAGTAGCGACAACAAGATTCTTTTTCTTTGCCAAAGTTTCAAGGATTCTTGTTTCGTTTTTTCTGAATGTGTCTTGCCCCAGATTCTCGAAAATTTCAGATACCGGCATCCCCAATCGATCGACGATAAGTTTGTCCATATCTACCGATGTGACCCCGAGAACTTGCGACACAAGCCTGGCCACTGTTGATTTGCCGGATCCCATGAAACCGGTGAGGTAAATATTATCCATTTCACCTATCCAAATATGTCAGGAATTCGGTCAATGATGCGCATTCACCTGTCCACAGGTTGAAACTTCTGGCCGCCTGACCGGCAAGCATGGCTAGTCCATCAGAAAATTTACAACCGGTTCTTTTTGCGCAATTCTCCCAGATGTTTTGGGAGCGACCATAATTTATGTCAAAAATTAATTCCGGTTCCTGAGCTTTTAGAGAGAACGCAATCTCGGTAATTGTCTCGTCCGCCTCCTCGGGAGCCGAGACCGATGTGGCATTGACAATCACGGACAACGGTTGAGATAGGCCAGAAATATGTCTTATTTCCAATAGTTGAGCGCCAATGTCCTGGGTAATTTTTCGGGCTTTGATGATGTTGCGTCCTGTCACAAAAACTGTTGACGCGCCCAGAGAACCCAGAGCCATGACCATGCCTCTGGCGGCTCCACCGGTCCCTATCACGAGACAATTCCTGTTGTCCGGCGTGCAGTCGAGTGACGAAATAGCGTCACAGAATCCTCCTACATCAGTGTTTTCACCAATGAGTTTTCCCTCTCTATGAATGATGGTGTTTACTGCGCCGAGTTTGGCGGCCGTTGGCGTCAAATCATCCATGAACCCAACCACATTTTCTTTATGAGGTATAGTGACGTTTGCGCCATGAAACCCAAGCTCTCGGAAGCCTGCGATGGCCCCTCCCAAAGCGTCAGGCTGGATACCGAAACTGACATATTTTGCGTCGAGGTTGCGTTTTTCAAAAGCCCTGTTGTGCATCAACGGAGATTTTGAATTGGTGACTCGCTGATCCCCGAAAAGACAGTAAACTCTCATTTAGCAAGTGTCCTCAGTGTGTCATCAAAATTGGGGTATGAAATTTCAATGCAAGTCTCGTCATCTATTTCTGGACGGTAATCCGCAAGCAACCCCGCTATTTTTAGAGTCATGGCTATTCTGTGATCTCCAAAACTTCTCAATTTTTTGGCCATTCTGAGTTTTGTGGGGCCGTGAATCAAAAGGGAATCACCAACGGTCTCAATTTTTGCGCCCATAGAGTTAAGTTGACTCATGATCGCCTCAACCCTGTCGGATTCTTTCACGCGCAATTCGGACACATCATTAAATATGGATGTTCCATTCGCCTGGGTGGCGACCAAAGCAAGTATGGGAACCTCATCAACCAGCAAAGGCGTCTCTTTGGCTGATACTTCAAAGGGTAACAAATCCTTGCTGAATTGAGCCTCTATTTTTCCGTAAACTTCTCCGGAGCGCCCATCAGTAGATGTGTCTGTTAGAACTTGATCGAAAACCCTGATGTTTGCGTTCATTCTTTCAAGCACATTTACGGCCCCGATACGGGTCGGATTTAACAAAACCCTTTGCGCCAAAACCGTGCTGCCCGGTACAATAATCGATGCGCAAAGGAAGAAGCACGCCGACGAGATGTCTCCCGGAACATGATACCTCTGCGGCATGGTGAGCGAGGACCTGGACACAGACCATCCGTCAGCGGTTTTCTGAATGTTCGCTCCACAACTTTCTAAAAGAATTTCAGTGTGGTCTCTACTGGGAACAGTTTCAACAACATGTGTCAGACCTTCAGCCTGAATGCCGGCAAAGAGTATTGCGCTCTTCAATTGAGCGCTTGGCACAGGCAACTCATATTCAATACCGGTGAGCGAGGCGCCTCGTATTCTCACGGGAGGCTTTCCATTGTCGGAGCATTCGATGTTTGCCCCCATGCATCTCAAAGGTATCGCAACTCTTTCCATGGGTCTGTTTCTTAACGAACTATCGCCATCGAGCACAAACTCGCCCTTATTTGGACTAAGTAGACCCATAAGCAGTCTGATGGTGGTTCCGGAGTTTTCGCAGTCGAGTCTGAGGCCGGTCTTCAGCCGGGAGTCAAGTCCACTGATAACTATCTGGGCAGGGTCACATTTTACGTCAGCTCCCATTCCCGCCAAAAGCCTCAAAGAGGTAATGCAATCACGGGCGTTTGAAAAGTTTTGAATCTCGGATTTTCCAGACGCTATCAATGAGATCAGGGCCAGTCTGTGAGATATTGATTTGTCTCCCGGCGGGGAAAAGGATCCAACTAGTTTCATTATCAATCCTTCGTTTCCAGTAAAATAAAAAAACCCACCATGAGAGGTGGGTCTTAAAAACAGGCTTGATTGGTGTCAGAGCTGATTGCAAGACTCCACCCTGGCGCGGAAACAATAAAAAAACCAGGGGTATCCCAAACCAGAGTTCTGACTAAAATTGCTGCAAGCGTAAAGCATCTTTGACTAACCGTAAAACTTTCAGATATATAGACCTGTCGATATGTATCAGCCTTTTGATCGTGCAACCATGTTACGAGTTTTGTCAAGCAATATTTGTCCGGAGATTGCAATATGCCGAATCGCTATCTAACAAACAGGCGTCACAAAGCGGGTTTGTCGCCAGGAACATTGGTACACGCAGGACAGATCAAATCGGATTTCACCAGAATAGACAGTTACTCTTTTAATTCAGATGCGCTGACCATTTCTGAATCAGTTCAACCGGATGGGCCGGAAACCATAACAGAGCCGGGGAAAATACTCTGGCTGGATGTCAAAGGACTGGGCGACATTGACGCTATTGAGAGGCTGGGCAAAAGATTCAGCATTCATCCACTGGTCCTGGAAGACTTGTTGAACTCGAGTCAGAGACCCAAGATGGATGATTTCAAGGACTATCTTTTTACTGTGATCAGGAGTTTGAGGTATGACGAAGAGGATGCGAGAGCAGAGTCCGAGCAGGTAGGCATAATTATGGGCAGCAATTTTGTAATCACGTTCAGAGATTCGCTCCATCCCATTTTTGACTCTGTCGTGCAACGGCTTAAAGTGGAGAAATCGCGTCTTAGGGAGAGTGGGCCTGATTACCTCACTTATTCATGTGTAGATGTGATTGTGGACAACTACTTTTTGGTTCTCGAAAGAATCGGAGACCAGATAGAAGAAATCGAGGACGCGCTGGTATCAAGGCCTATGCCACAAACACTGGGGAAGGTTCACCGTCTCAAGACAGACTTGATCTTTGTCAGAAAGTCGCTATGGCCGTTGCGAGAGATGATAGGTCGCATGTTAGTAGGGGAATCCCATTTTATCAATGACTATATGAGACCGTATCTGAGAGATTTGTTGGACCACGCAATCCACGCCATAGACACTGTAGAGGCCTTTAGGGACATAACTTCCGGCATGATTGACATTTATCTTTCAAGCGTCAACAATCGTGTTAGCGAAACCATGAAATTTCTTACCGTTATTTCAACAACCTTCATTCCTTTGACTTTTCTTTGCGGGTGGTACGGCATGAATTTTCCTGACATGCCGGAACTAAAATGGGAATACGGGTATCCAATGGTAATTGTCGTGGCTGTATCGGTAGCCTTAACCATGATCGCATATTTCAGGAAAAGGAAGTGGATTTAGGGCATTGCAAGGGGTCGAAAACCGACTGGATCATAGTCGGTCTTGACTTTTGCGTCCAAAAAAGGTAAAAAGCTCGCTCAATTAAGGTAAATTTTTAGGAGAATTAGCAAATTGTCGGATTCCTCTCAACATACGAAAAACACACAAACTTCATCCCTCACAGAAGTTCGACTCAAGAAAATAGAAGAATTAATCAACCAAGGTATAGCGCCATACGCTACAGGTTTCAGACTCGGGTTGCGCTCTTCTGACTTTAAAAAAGAATATGCTCATCTAAACGAAAATCAAACAATTGATTGTGCGGTTAGCATGTCCGGAAGAATAGTCGCAATCAGATTGCTGGGAAAGGCTGCGTTCATGAGGATCCGGGACGCAGCCGGCGATTTTCAGATTTACATGGGTAAAGACACAGTTGGGGAAGAGTCATACAGGATTGCAAAGAAACTGGATATTGGCGACATAATCGGCGTTGTAGGCAAGCCCTTCAAGACCAAAACCGGTGAGATCAGCGTGCTTGTCGAACAGTTCACTTTGTTGACCAAAGCGCTCAGGCCTTTGCCGGAAAAATGGCACGGCTTGTCTGATGTGGAGACAAGGTATCGTCAGAGGTACCTAGATCTCATCGTAAACCAGGCATCCAGAGACATTGTTGTCACTCGGAGCAAGATCATCAGCTTCTTGAGAAGTTTTCTTGCAGATCGTGGTTTTCTGGAAGTAGAAACGCCCATGATGCAAGCTCTCCCGGGTGGCGCTACCGCCAGACCATTTGAAACGTATCACAATGCCCTTGACAGAAGCCTTTTTTTGAGGATCGCTCCCGAGTTGTATCTTAAAAGACTCCTTGTCGGCGGTTTTGACAGGGTATTTGAAATCAACAGAAATTTCAGGAATGAAGGCATTTCAACCCAGCACAATCCTGAATTCACTATGTTGGAATTCTATGAGGCCTACAAGACTTACGAAGATTTGATGGACATAACGGAAGAAATGTTGTCCTCAGTGGCGATCGCAATAACAGGCGGCAGCAAATTTCTGTATGGGGACATTGAAGTCGATCTTACGCCGCCTTGGCCCAGAATGACTGTTAGGGACGCTCTGATTAACTACAACGCTTTGAATGAACACGAAATAGACGATTGGAATGCTGTTTTTATCAAGGCTGTTGAAATGGGTTTAAAGGTTGGAAAAGAGGACTCCCTCGGAAAACTCTGGATGAGTGTGTTTGACGAGGTTGTTGAAGAAAAGCTCTGGGGTCCGGTTTTTATTCACAAGTATCCGGTGGATGTTTCCCCGTTGGCTAGGCGTAACGACGAAGATCCCACGGTGACTGACAGATTCGAATTGTACATTTGTGGACGGGAAATGGCTAACGCCTTCACCGAATTAAATGATCCTATTGATCAGCGAAGCCGGTTCGAGCAGCAAGTTCAGGCGCGAGACGCAGGAGACGAGGAAGCTCACTATCTGGATGAAGATTTTCTGAGGGCGCTTGAATATGGGATGCCTCCGGCTGCCGGTGAAGGACTGGGAATTGATCGACTGGTAATGCTATTGACCAACTCGCAATCGATCAGAGAGGTCATTTTATTTCCCCACATGAGACCTGAAAAAGGGCTTGGATGAAGTTACCTCTCGAGATCAGAATAGGCTTGCGTTATCTGAGAGCGAAGCGCAAGCAAGCCTTCATTTCTGTGATTAGCGGTTTTGGTGTTCTGGGCGTGATGCTCGGCGTCATGACGCTGATCATTGTTTTGGGAGTAATGAACGGCTTTGAGCGGGATCTAAAAGATAAGATCCTGGGCACAGTTTCGCACCTCGTGGTTATGAATCATTCGAGCCGCTCACTGTCAGGCTGGCAGAGCTTGATGGACAGGCTCGTCGTGTTTGACGGTGTGAAGGCTGTCACTCCATATATCTACGGACAAGCCATGATGTCGTCAAAGGGGAAGGTTCGTGGCGTCATAGTTCGTGGGATTGATCCCGCTTCCGCGGGTGATGTAATCTCATTGCCAAAATATTTGGAATCCGGGACCTTACAGGACTTGGCCTATTCTTATGAAGGATTGGGAAGTCTTATAATCGGCAAGGAATTGGCTTCATCCAGTTCACTTAGAGTAGGGGACAGTGTTCAGCTCATTTCACCGCAGGGAAAAAGAACTCCGATTGGGGCTATACCAAGGGTTCAGAATTTCAGAATAGTGGGCGTATTCAAATCCGGAATGTACGAATTTGATTCCAATCTCATTTATATGGACTTGGCGGAAGCGCAAAAGTTTTTTGAAATGGGAGACGGTGTAACAGGTATAGAGGTCAACCTGAAAGACATTTATATAGCTCCCAAGCTTGCAGCCAGGATTGAAGCGGGTCTCGGTGCGCCATACTGGACCAGGACCTGGAGGGACATGTATCGAAATCTGTTCAGTGCGCTGAAACTGGAAAAGATAGCCATGTTCATCATTCTCACGTTCATTGTGCTGGTCGCAGCTTTCAATATTGTTATTTCCCTGATCATGCTTGTCATGGAGAAAAGCAAGGACATAGCCATTCTCAAATCTTTGGGCGCTACATCAGATCGGATCATGCGAATATTCATCGTACAGGGGATGATAATAGGCACAGCAGGGACCTTTTTAGGGACCTTGGCGGGGCTTGGCGGCGCTGCGCTGCTGGCTCGCTATCCCGTCATCGAACTGCCTGAGGAAATTTACACCATATCTACCTTGCCGGTTGCCATAAACACCCTGGACATAGTGATCATATGTAGTGTCGCTCTCACAATCTGTTTTCTGGCCACATTGTATCCATCATTCAAGGCGGCTCGCCTCCAACCTGTGGAGGCCTTGCGCTATGAATAAACCGCCATTGTATGAGTTGTCGAACCTGCACAAAAATTATTCACATCCTGGCGGTGATGTCGAGGTCCTGAAAGGTCTGGATTTTTCTGTGGAAAAGGGAGAGACAGTGGCTATTGTGGGACCATCTGGTGTAGGTAAAAGCACTCTGTTGCACATAATGGGTTTACTGGACAAACCGACTCACGGTGGTGTTCGTTTTGACGGCGCCGATATCACCCAGTGTTCCGAAGTGGAAACGGCTAAACTGAGAAACAGGAAAATTGGTTTTGTCTTTCAGTTCTTTCAGTTATTACCAGAGTTTAGCGCTATCGAAAATGTCCTTATGCCTGCATTGATCGCAGGTGAAAATTATAGAACCATGAAAAAGCAGGGGTTAGAACTTCTTGACGCAGTCGGTTTAAGTCATCGGTCAAAGCATAGGCCTGGAGAACTGTCTGGCGGAGAGCAACAGAGAGTTGCCATAGCCAGATCACTAATCATGGGGCCTGACGTGATTTTAGCTGACGAGCCAACAGGCAACCTTGATCCTGACACTGGTGACGAAATAGAGACTTTGCTCAGAGAACTGAATGAATCTACAATGACTACACTGGTAGTTGTCACGCATAAAGAGTCTCTGTCGATGTCTATGGACAGGAGAGTCACCCTTCATGGCGGCAGGTTGGTGGAGCTTCAATGATCAGATTAATAGCTCTTATTATTTCCGTGATCTGTTTTCCGGGTATTGTTTTATCCCAGGAAGCGCAAATCAGGAAAGTGATGATTTTTCCGTTAAAAGTTGTAGCCAAGGGCGTGCCGGCCGATCAGCTCAACAATGAACTTGCGGGTGTTCTAGGAGCCGAACTATCCCGGGAAGGTGATGTGGAGGTCATTTCCGGTATGTCCTTCGCCAATGCCATTCAGGAAAAGAAAGTTGATCCACAGAGACTCGTCCGTATTGGTGAGAGGATGGGGGCTCAAGCCATAATTTGGGGCGCCATCACCCAACTCGATGAAGGGGTGTCCCTGGAATTGTCCGTCCTGGCGACTCAAGATGGCAAAAGGCCCAGACTATTCACTGCCAACGCAAAAGATAACGCCGAATTGATGGGGCGTATGCGCGAAATATCAGCTGAGATAGGCGGGACTGTTCTCAACCGTCCCAAGGTTGGTGAGATAAAAATTGAAGGAAATAAAAGAATTCAACGAGAGGCCATACTCAACAAGCTTGAAATGAAGGCCGGAGCGCCATATCGAAAATCTGCCATAGGTGATGAGATTCGCGAAATTTATTCAATGGGGTACTTTGAAGATGTCCAAATTCGCGCTCAAGAGGCCGCTGACGGCAAAATGGACATTTACATAACCCTTAAAGAACGCCCATCTATCAAAAGTATTGAACTTGACGGAGTAAAACTCTTCTCAAAAGATGAGATCCTGGACGCATTGACCACCAAATCTTTTTCTGTGGCCAGTGTGCAGAAGATTCGAAATGATATTGAAAAAATAAAGGCGATGTATGAGAAGGATGGCTATTACGAGCCCAAGGTCGATTATGAAATAAAGGAACTGTCCCCGAATGAAGCGTCCCTAACGTTTAAAATTGATGAAGGCAGAAAAAGTTATCTCACCGAAATCGTACTCGATGGGAGAAACAAGCTCGATGAGAAAGACATCAAGAAAGCCTTGACACTAAAGGAAAAAAGCTGGTTCTGGTTCCTCGACGAATCAGGATCTTTCACTCGGGAAAAGCTTGAAGAAAACAGAATGAGGCTTTTGGCGACCTATCTGGAGAACGGATTCATAAATGTTCAAATAGGCGCCCCAAAAATAGATATATCAGATGGAGCTGTCAAACTAACTTTTCCAATCAAGGAAGGGGACAGGTTTCAGGTTCGAAAAGTTGAAGTCGAGGGAGATCTGATAGCCCCGGCTGATCAAATGGTTGCCGACTTGCAGGTAAAACCGAAGACCTGGTTTAAGAGGTCTGCGGTTGCGGAAGATATTAAAACCCTTACAAAACTCTACACAAGCCAGGGCTACGCATACGCCGACGTAGAGCCCATGCAAAAGATCAACGATGAGCATGATTTTGTCGATTTGACTTTCAAAGTGACCAAAGGAGACAAGGTTTCCATTGAACGCGTAGACATCACAGGGAATGACAGGACCCGAGACAAGATCATCAGGAGAGCCTTGATGATCAGCGAGGGGGATGTATACAACTCGGATAGCTTCGAAGCCACCAAAAGCAATCTCGAGGGCATGGACTTTTTTGAAGCGGTAAAACTCAAAACATCTCCGGGTTCCCAACCCAACATGATGAACGTCACCGTAGAAGTCATCGAGAAGAAAACCGGGTCTTTGGCCGCCGGTTTAGGATACTCTTCTCAGGACGGCGCCATGGGCAATATAGACCTCAAAGAGCGCAACCTGCTTGGAATGGGGATCGTGGCTAATGCAAAGGCCAATCTTTCGAGTCGCAGGAGCAATTACGAAGGGTCGTTAACCTATCCATGGATAATGGATTATCCGCTAACCGGTAGTCTCAGAGGCTATAAGGCCCAGCAGTACGAAACCAGCTACTTGAGAGATAGTAATGGATTCAGCGCTCATTTGTCGTATCCCCTTTACGGTTTATGGACAATGAGCACAGGTTTTGCCCGTGATTCCAGCAAACTATCGGGATTCGAACAGGTTTTTGCCAGGTCCATCGTAGCCTACTATGCTCAATATAATACCCGGGCAGAGAGGTTTCTCAACATTAGCGAAAATTCCCTCTCGATGAACATAGGGAGGGACACAAGAAACAACTCCGTAATTCCCACGGCAGGATCCAAGGTGACTATAGGGACCAGATTGTCCGGATTTGGCGGAGATGTGGCCTTCTCCAGTTATTATACAGAGGCCATCTATTATCAGTCTCTCTTCTGGAGAGCTATCCTTAAGCTTCGCGCTAATGGGTCTATGTTGATGGAGTCAGGATCTGATCCCATCCCGTTTGACAGGCGAATTCTGCTCGGTGGAATTCAAAGCATAAGGGGCTACAAGCAGGGCGAAATAGGGCCTCGTGACAGATACGGAACAGTGATAGGAGGGGATAGGGCGCTCTTTTCCAATGTTGAATGCCTATTCCCTCTGATTGACAGACTGAAACTCAATGGAGTGACTTTTTTTGACATCGGCAATTCCTGGAATGTGTCTCAGGGGCCTTTCATGAGTGATGTTAAGGCCGGTGTGGGGGTTGGAATCAGATGGGTCTCTCCAATGGGACCGCTCAGGATCGAATACGGCTGGAAAGTCAATCCGGACAGGGGAGAGGAGCCTGGAGCTTTTGCTTTTGCCATGGGGCAATTGTTCTAACAAGAGTTTGTCAAAAGTTGCTCAATATGGCTTACTGGACAGTCAGCACTGTAAAACTCGCCAGGATGTCACTGCTTTGTTGCAATTTCTGAGGTTCATTGATATTAATTCCACTCGAAAGTTGGGGTTTTCCTCCCGCCCACATAACTAGTACGGGTAAACATATTTGGTTTCGTTTAACTTGTTTATACATAAGTTTACAGCATCGAAAGGAGCTTTTATCATGTCAAAATCCTTCACACTGGCGCTAACTGCGCTTTTTCTGGGTTTTACCTTTTTTTCAGGCATCGTTCAGGCTGAATCTTTAACAGTAGCCTTCGTTGACTTTCAGAAACTGGAAACTAAGTCAAAAAAAGCTCAGGATCTCCAGAAAAAGCTCACAGACATGAGTAATGTGAAGAGAAACGATCTGGAGAAAAAGAAGAACGAGCTGGTCAATCTTCAGGAACAACTCCAGAAGCAGGGGCCAATGCTGAAAGAGGAAACCCGCAACGACAAAATCAAGGAGCTAGGCGTAAAAGAAATGGAGCTGAAGCTTGCCCAGAAAGCCGCCGAAAGCGATTTGCAAAATGAGTTCAGGGCCGCTCAGGAATTGATGATGAGAGACATAAACAAGATAATATCCGAAGTGAGAGCCCAGAAGAATTTGACCATGGTATTGAACTCGATGGCCATTCTCTCCGCTGATGACGCATACGATATTACTGATGAAATTATAAGGCTTTACGATGGTGGCGCTGGCGGTAAACCTGCTGCGGAAAAGCCCAAGCAACCTGCTCCGGCACAACCGGCGGCTCCAGCCAAACCCAAAGCCCCGGCTGCCAGATAAAAGGAGAGCTTTATTTCGAGCATGATTTCCCTTTCTCTGGAAAAAATAGCCGAGATTCTAAAACGGGATGCCTCCCAAGGTCCGGGCCCCGAGATCTCCGGGGCGCGGCCATTGGAATTCGCTCAGCGCACCGACATTACCTACGTGGAGAATGATCGATTCCTTCCCAGACTTGCCGAGAGCGAAGCTGGAGCTGTAATCATAGGGGTAGGGTTACCTGATCCAGGTGTCCCGTTCATTCGATCCAAGACGCCGGAAGCAGATTTCGCTCTATTGACCGAGGTCTTCTACAAGCCCAGGCAAGCGACAACCGGTGTCTCAGATGTGGCCTCAGTATCCCCATCAGCCGTAATTTCTGATTCCGCGTCTATCGGGCCCTATTCGGTAGTCGGCGACCGGTGTTTTATCGGTGACAATGTTCAAATTGGAGCAGGGGTGGTCATAGGAGAGGATTGCTCTATAGGCGATGAAACTGTCATTCATCCAAATGTTACTCTCTATCACCACGTTGCGATAGGTCAAAGAGTGATCATCCATGCCGGGTCAGTGCTGGGAGCCGATGGCTTTGGTTACGCTCAAGGCTTCGATGATAACGGTACTCCGGTAATCATAAAGAAATATCATAGTGGCGCCGTTGTCATAGAAGATGACGTGGAAATTGGAGCCTTATGCGCCGTGGATAGGGCGCTGGCCGGGGTTACGAGAATAGGGCGATCGGCCAAGATTGATAACCTCGTCCAGATTGCTCACAATGTCTCTGTGGGCGCAGGGACAGTTCTGGCGTCTCAAGTCGGGATAGCGGGCAGTTCCTCCATAGGAAAGTTCTGCATGGCCGGCGGCCAGGCGGGAATACGGGATCACGTTAAGGTCGGTGACGGTGTTGTGCTGGCCACAAGAGTTGGTGTCTACAGGGATGTGCCGGACGGAGCCATTATGGCCGGTTCAGTCCCTGCCATGCCCCATAAGCTGTTCCTGAGGGTTCAGACGGCTATGAAAAAGCTCCCGGAGCTGCTAGATAGAATAAGAAAGCTCGAAAAACTCATCGAAAAAGATTCTAAGGACAAACCATGATTCATCCTACAGCCGTAATCCATCCCGGGGCACTGCTTGCCGACGACGTCACCGTAGGCGCTTATTCCGTAATCGGTGGGAATGTGTCGATCTCTTCTGGATGCGAAATCGGTCCTCATGTCGTTATAGAGGGGCACACAAAGATCGGCGCCGGTGTCAGAATATCCCAGTTTGCATCTATCGGGGCGCCGCCTCAGGACCTTTCATACCGCGGAGAGGACACTACGGTGGTAATAGGGGATAGGGTCAACATCAGGGAATATGTCACGGTTCATCGAGGCACTTTTAAAGGTCGCAAGACGACAGTCATCGGGGATGATTGCTATTTAATGGCATACTGCCATGTGGCTCACGACTGCATTCTCGGCAAGGGTGTCATCATGGCTAATTCAGCCCATCTTGGCGGTCATATTGAGATTGGCGATAGAGCCATTCTGGGCGGGATCGTAGCGGTGCATCAGTTTGTGCGAGTGGGAGAATATGCTCTAGTTGGCGGGGTTTCCGGAGTCGCCAAGGATGTGCCCCCATACACATTGGCCAGTGGATCCCGGATTTACGTTTATGGACTCAATGAAGTCGGATTGCGAAGGAACGGATTCCCTTCCAGCACCATTCGGGCACTTAAACTTGCCTTTAAATTGGCTTTCAGGTCTTCTTTGAAAGTTGATGAAGCTGTAAAAAAAATCAGATCAGAAATGGCCGACACGCCGGAAGCGATCAAGTTTGCCGACTTTCTGGCTAGTTCCAGGAGAGGCACTGCCAGAGTTTCTCTCAGTAAACATGCGTTTCGGGTTTCTTGAGTATGCAGACTATAGGCTTGGTAGCGGGATCGGGTGACTTGCCTGTCCATGTTGGGAGAGAGGCCCAAGGCCGGGGTTTTTTAGTTGTGGCGGTCGCGTTTGAAGGCTTCACGAATCCAAAGATCGAAAATTCTGCGTCCAGAGTCTGCTGGCTGAAGCTCGGACAGGTGGGGAAAGCCATAGAGGCGCTTAAAACTAATGGCGTAAGCCGTGTGGTTATGGCCGGAAAAATAGAAAAAAGCAATCTACTTGATTTATTGCGTCTTCGGCCCGACAGGAGGGCCCTTAAGATAATAAGGTCATTGAAGGACTGGCGCGATGACACGATTTTGGAAGCCATTGCGTCGGAACTGAATAGCGAGGGGTTGACCATTGAGGAAATCACTGGCTGGGCCCCAAAACTCATGGCGCCTCTTGGAGTTCTGTCCAGACGTAAACCTACTGCGGAACAAATAAGGGATATTTTATTCGGAAGAAAAATGGCCCAGGGGATTGGGGCGCTTGACATCGGTCAAACCGTTGTCGTCAAGAAAACATCCGTGATTGCTGTTGAGGCTATCGAAGGCACGGACCGGGTCATCCGACGGTCCGCCGAATTGGCCTCTGGATGCGTTGTGGTAAAGATGGCCAAACCAAATCAGGACATGAGATTTGATGTTCCCGGAGTTGGCCCATCGACGATAGAGAGCATGATCGAGGCAAAAGCCGCTGCTTTGGCGGTTGAGGCTCATAAAACTCTTTTACCGAAAAAAGAGGACATGCTTGAATTGGCAAATTCCAAGGGGATAGTGGTGATCGGAATTCCGTCTCATGGAGATCTCAATACGGAATTTTTAGACTAAATTGGATCCTGAGATTCCCGGCCTTCAGTTTTCCTTGCCAACAGTGACATCTGCTTTTTCAGTCTCAGTCATTTATCCTCCGTCAACTGTCGGTCAAAAATCCCGAATGATTTTAAATCTTTCTCATGCTTGACCAAGTTTCATGAGAATTAGTTTGCTTCTTTCACAATTTCTGTCGCCTGAATGGTCATCGCTAATTAGTGTGAGCAGCTTTTTATAACGTGTTTTGGCCATTACTTGATCGTATTCGGAATTTTATGTTAATTTGTTGTCTGAAGGAGTTGAAGCGATGAAACCATATCCAGTGATGATGAACCTGCAGGACAAACAAGTCGTCGTGGTTGGTGGAGGCCGGGTGGCCTACAGGAAAACGATTGGATTGTTGGATAGCGGGGCAAATGTAGCGGTCATATCGCCGGAATTGGTGGAAGAACTTCAGGAGCTTCACAACGAATCAAAAATTTCGTGGGTTCCGGAACGGTTCTCTCCGGATCAGTTAGATGAGTTTGAGCCTATAACCCTTGTTTTTGGGGCAACAGACATTAGAGAAGTAAATGTCAGCCTTAGCAATGAGGCCATGCGCAGGAGGATACCCTGTAACATAGCGGATGTTCCGGATTTGTGCACTTTCATTGTTCCAGCGGTTATTACTCAAGGCGATTTGATAATCTCGGTCAGCACCGGAGGGGCCTCGCCCGCTTTGGCACGCCGAATCAGGGAAGATTTGGAAAAAAAATTCGGACCAGAATATGCCATGATGACTAAACTCATGGGAGAACTCAGGAAACAGATCGTTCGGAATGGCAGCGACTCAGAAGCCAAC
>CAZVOU010000011.1:0-5185 GCA_964628605.1 uncultured Syntrophaceae bacterium | reverse complement strand
CTTCAAGCGCCTCAACGACCAGCTTACCGATTTCAGCATATTTTTTAACAAACTTGGGAGTATATCTGTCAAACATCCCGATCATGTCGTGGATTACCAGGACCTGACCATCACAATGAGGCCCGGCGCCAATTCCAAATTTCGGAACGGATGATCTCCTGGTTATTATTTCAGCAATTTCTGCGGGTATACCCTCCATGAGTACCGAACACGCGCCGGCCTCTTCGAGGATCATAGCGTCTTCAATTATTTTCTGGGCTGTCTTGAGGTCCCGTCCCTGGGCCTTAAAGCCTCCTAGTTGAGCGGCGGCCTGTGGCGTAAGGCCGATGTGGGCCATCACGGGGATGGTTGCGTCTGTCATGGCTCGCACCGTTGCCGCCTGTTCGCGCCCGCCTTCGAGTTTTACGGCGTCACAACCACATTCAGCCATGAATCTGCCCCCATTTCGTATAGCTTCCGGTATAGAAATCTGGTAGCTCATGTATGGCATGTCCGCCACCAGATAGGCGTCCGGCGCTCCCAGCCGAACTGCTTTGACGTGGGGAATCATCAGATCCATAGTGACCGGAAGCGTAGAATCGTATCCGAGCACGACCATTCCCATTGAGTCCCCCACCAGTATTACGTCTATACCGGCTTTCTGCTCCAGCATCGCAAACGGATAATCGTAGCCCGTGAGAAAAGTCATTTTCTCCCCGCGACTCTTTTTGTCCCGAAGGGTCTGGATTGTTGTTTTAGGCATGTCTACTCCTTTGAGATATTCACTACTCCCACACCTTTAAATTCAGGTTGTGGGGTCAAAACACAATTACACTGCATCTTTAAGCCAAGCTAAGAGGAGAGACAATATATTACCCGAATGTGGGAACGATTCTCAACGACAAGCTAGGGACACTTTACAAAAAGAAGGCTGTTATGAAGAAAAAACTTGCGGTGGGGCTGAAGACAGGGACAGGTTGCGAAGTCAATCGCTGACAACGCAACCTCTGGAAGAATTGAACAACACAAATATGTAATTTATCACATTTACAGATTCCTAACCCTGGCAATCCGGGCGCCAGACACAACCTACCTCACCACATCCCATGATCGCCCGGAAGCAGGGGCTGTTTCCCTCTGTTTCCTGGATGGTCTTGATCAGTTGTTCCTTGGGATATTTAGTGATGTTTTTCACTCCCACGTCTTTGGCCATAATTCTTATCTGCTTTACTGTCATTTGCTATCTCCTTAATATTATTATTGGTAATAAGGTGTTGACCATGTGATGCTTTCTATTATTTGGTTGATAGCTAAAAATCAAGTTAAAAATTAAATAATAAATCCATTTTATAGCGTAATGAAATTATTAAAACGCTATAAGGGCTCGTTATTATGTTATAAAAAGGTGTGAAAAAAAAGTTGCGGAACAGGCCCGCCGTGGCGGGCCATGTCTGTTAAAGCCAGGCTCACGCGTGTGAATGTTT
Organism: uncultured Syntrophaceae bacterium; assembly: GCA_964628605.1. Classification (GTDB taxonomy): domain Bacteria; phylum Desulfobacterota; class Desulfomonilia; order Desulfomonilales; family Desulfomonilaceae; genus CAITZA01. The sequence continues at coordinate 3,722 of CAZVOU010000011.1, read as the reverse complement.
TGTCGCTATTATTTCTTGAGATGTGTTTTGATGTATTCGACTATGTCGTCAGTTCTGGTTCCGGGGCCAAACACTTCTTCTATTCCATTTGCCTTCAGGTTGGCAATGTCCTCTTCGGGTATGATTCCGCCACCTAGAATCAGCACATCATCCACTCCTTTTTCCCTGAAAAGTCTGCCAATCCTCGGGAAGAGGTAATCATGCGCCCCGGACAGTGAACTCAGGCAAAGCACATCGGCGTCTTCCTGTATGCATGTCTGCAGGATGGCATCAGGAGTTTGCCTAAGGCCGGTGTAAATAACTTCCATTCCTGCGTCACGCAAAGCTCTTGCCACCACCTTTGCCCCACGATCGTGTCCGTCCAGACCTGGTTTGGCGACGACAACCCTAATTTTTCTGTCCATGGTAAAACCTCTTTTGCTAAATTGCGTCCAGCTGGTTATTAGCCGAAACTATTTCTGGTTCAAATACCTGGTGGACACCAAGTGTCAGTTGACCGACCACACTAACCAGGCGCTGTCTGAAATGTCGAGTTTCGCAAACCCCTATACACAAGCCATATTACAGTGGAATGTTTCCGTGTCTTCTGTCAGGTTTTTCTTCCTTCTTGTTTTCCAGCTGGGAAAAGGCCTTTATAAGGATGGATCTGGTGTCACGAGGATAGATGACCCTGTCCACGAACCCAAGTTCAGCCGCCCTGTATGGACTGGCAAATTTTGAGATATACTCCTCGATTAGTTCGGCCCTTCTTTTTGCGGGATCGGATGATTCCTCTATTTCTTTTCTGAACAATATCTGTATGGCGCCTTCGGGTCCCATGACAGCTATTTCGGCCGTTGGATAAGCAAGATTGATGTCCGCTCTCAGATGTTTGCTCGACATAACGACATACGCCCCCCCGTAAGCCTTGCGAGTAATGAGAGTTACTTTTGGGACGGTCGCCTCGGCGTATGCGTAAAGAATCTTGGCGCCGTGCTTGATGATTCCGCCGTGTTCCTGTTGCGTTCCTGGCAGATATCCTGGCACATCCAGCAAAGTCCAGAGAGGAATATTGAAAGCGTCGCAGAACCTGACAAATCTGGCGCACTTGACTGAGGCTTCTGTATCCAGACATCCGGCCATCCAGTTGGGCTGGTTGGCTACAATTCCGACCGTTTTACCGCCCAGACGACCAAACCCGGTGATTATATTCCTGGCGTAGTGAGCGTGAGTTTCAAAAAACTTCTTGTCATCGAGCGTTGGCGTAATGATTTTCTTCATGTCATAGGGTCGCCTGGAGCTGTCGGGAATTACTGAATCGATTTCGGGCACAAGTCTGTCAAACGGATCACTCGTCTCAACAACTGGGGGCTTTACCCTGTTACTGTCCGGGATAAATGAAAGAAGCTCCTTGACTCCCTCAAGGGTTTCCTTTTCGGAGGGGTAATGGAAATGACACACCCCTGAAACGCGGCCGTGAACTTTGGCGCCTCCAAGACTCTCCGGGTCTATTACTTCGCTGGTCACCTGTTTAATTACCTGAGGACCCGTGATGAACATGTAAGAGGTCTTTTCGGTCATGAAGATGAAATCAGTCACTGCTGGTGAGTAAACGGCGCCACCAGCGCAAGGGCCCATGATGATGGAAATCTGGGGTATCACCCCTGAAGCCCGGACATTACGGTAAAAGACTTCTCCGTATCCGCCAAGACTCTCAACACCTTCCTGAATGCGCGCTCCACCTGAGTCATTTATCCCAACCAGCGGAAAACCGTTTCTGTAGGCAAGGTCCATGACTTTACACATTTTCTGGGCATGAGTGAAGGACAGACTTCCCCCAAAAACGGTGAAGTCCTGGGCGTAAACGTATACCCCCCTGCCATTTATTTTGCCGAATCCGGTGACGACTCCTTCCCCGGGAATGTGTGTTTTTTCCATTCCAAAGTCGTGGCATCGATGGCTAACGAATTTGTCGATTTCTTCAAAGGAACCGTCGTCGAGGATTTCGAGAACGCGTTCCCGGGCAGTCATCTTTCCCGCTTTGTGATGCTTTGCGACCTTGTCTGGTCCACCTGCCTGATCACATTCTTCAAGTCTTCGCGCAAGCTCTTCAAACTTTTCCTGGTTTGCGGACATGAGTTTCTCCCTGAATGATTATTCGGTCACAAAACACTAACTGTCTTTCAAAATATTACGCATTGCTGAGCCGACCATGGTGAGGTTTTCCACGACATGAACACCGGCGTCAGACAATGCTTTAATCTTACTCTGAGCAGTTCCGGATCCTCCGGAAATTATAGCCCCCGCATGTCCCATCCGCTTGCCCGGAGGCGCCAGTCGTCCAGCCACATAAGCTACAACCGGTTTGCTGAAGTTACTCCTGATATATTCGGCGGCCTGCTCTTCCGCCGAGCCGCCTATTTCTCCGATCAAAACGACCGCATCCGTATCCGGATCATCATTGAACATTCTCAAGGTGTCTACAAAACTTAGTCCCACCACCGGATCACCACCTAATCCCATGCAGGTGCTCTGACCTATACCGGCCTTTGTAAGCTGGTCAACAACCTCATAGGTCAGAGTGCCTGACCTGGATATCACTCCGACTCTACCCGGTTTGTGAATATAGCCCGGCATGATGCCAACCTTGCAGGCGTCAGTTGGTGAAATGATTCCCGGGGTGTTGGGACCTATTAAATGCCTGCCCTCAGCTTTGACAGTAAACAGGGCTGACGCTGTATCCAGGGGGGGTATTCCCTCGGTGATGCAAACAATAACCTGAATGCCTGCGTCAACCGCTTCGAGTATGGGATCCTTGGCATGGGCCGCCGGTATGAAGATCAGGGAAACATTTGCCCCAGTTTCTCTGACTGCCTCTTTCACCGTATTAAACACAGGGATACCGTCAACCGACGCGCCCTTCTTGCCAGGCGTTACTCCCCCAACCATGCTGGTTCCGTAATCGCGGCAGGCCAGACTATGAAAAGTTCCATTACGACCGGTGATGCCCTGACAGATTACCTTTGAATCCTTGTTAACAAGAATGGCCATGATCAACCTCCACTACGATGCCTGAGAGTCGAGAGATTTGGCTTTTTGAACTATAACCCTGGCGGCTTCATCCAACGTGGGTATTATTTCTATTGGAAGGCCCGAGTCCTTGAACAGTTGAAGACCTTCGGCAATGTTTGTGCCCTCGATTCTTGCCACCACAGGCAACTCAAGGCCCCGTTGCTTGATAGCGCCGATAACGCCTCGAGCCAAGACATCGCAGCGAAGTATTCCGCCGAAGATGTTTATGAAAACAACTCTGACCCTGGGGTCGTCCAGCAGTATACTCATGGCGTCAGAGACAACCATTTCACTGGCGCCGCCTCCTACATCGAGGAAGTTGGCAGGGGATCCTCCGTGTAGAGATATCAGATCCAGCGTGGCCATCGCCAGGCCCGCCCCATTTACAATACACCCAATGTCACCGTCGAGCCTTATGTAGCTCAATCCATCCTGTCGCGCTGACAACTCCAGGATGTCCTCCTGAGATCTGTCTCGTAGATTCTCCAGTTCCGGATGCCTGAAAAGCGCATGATCATCAAGATTCACCTTTGCGTCGAGCGCAAGGACCCTGTCGCCAGAGATGATTAATGGATTGATCTCAACCAGTGAGCAGTCGTAACTGATGAAGATGTCATATAGGATGTTGATTATTTTGTTAATTTGAGCCGCTATTTCATGCTTTTCAGAAA
>CAZVOU010000010.1:0-49305 GCA_964628605.1 uncultured Syntrophaceae bacterium | reverse complement strand
GATCTTTCCGACAGGGCCTTGCCTATATTGAAAAGCTTTGAAGCCTGCACATCAGAAGACACCTGGACCTGCGCATGTCCGAGAGATGTCAGGAAAAAGACCACAACAATCGCTTTCACAAAAAAATGTAGTTTACCACATGTGGGCCACTGGAAAAATATTAAATTGAAATTCTTGTCCAACATCATTTTACACATTAAAATAAGACCAAACTAATAAAATAGAAAGATGTTTGCCCTTGAAACCGGGTGATTTTATGTTTCTCCTGTCTGGGCGCCGGATTTTGACACCGGGACCGCTGCGGAGATGTTTCAGCATATACAGGATGAGAGTAAAAGCCTTTGAATGACGGACTTTTTTTCCGGAACTGCGTATCCTGACACCCGGGTAAAACAATTGAAGAAGCGGCGCAGGGAAATCCTGTCTTTTCTGGACCATTAGGATTAATTTGTCGAAGCAAGGAGCATCTGTTGAAATTGAGTGGGTCGGTTCAGAAAGAGAACATCCCGTAGTTTTGTTTGAACAAAACTTGGACTGAAGCGTCATGAATAATGAACGGCCCGAAAATCTATATCGGAGCCTAACCTGTTTACGGAATGACCTCGAATTCCACACGCCGGCCCATTCTGTCTTCCACCGGCCTCATGGCGCCTGTAGATGTGGCTCCATGGGGAACTACCCGCATCCTGGAAATGGGGATACCATAAGCGCTCGATAAATGGCGCGCCACGGCTTCTGCTCTCTTTTTGGAAAGATTCAGATTATAATCCGGCTTCCCTTTTCCATCAGAAAAACCGTGAAGATTAAGCTTTGCGGATGGGGTCTGCCTCATCATAGCGACAACAGCCTCCATGGCGGCCAGGTTCGAAGCGTCCGCCACTGGGTCGGTTGATCGCACCGAGAAACTGTTGAAGTCAAAAGTCACTGCAGTTCGTGTCCCCTGTGGCGTCAATCCCGTCGAAACCGGCGCAGGAGCCGATGGCCTGCAGGGTTGGACCCAAAACTGTTTCATCCATCCATGCCAGACAGCCGGGGATGTTAGTTCACCGTAGGAGTGGAAGGTCCCTTTCCCTTTTTGGGCAATCCCACGAAGGTAGAACGCTCCGTCCTGGGAATTGCCGATTTGAAAAGTGTGTATTTCGAGATCAGGATTGTTGGCTACTATTTGCTCGGCTATTTTGATGGGATCCGTTTTACAGGATTCTATTCCTCCGCCAATCACCACTATCATGGTCTTGCCGTCTATGGACGCCATTTCGTCCCCAGCAGCCCTCAAACCCGCGCCAAGTGAGCTTGTCCCGTACGAAACCGAGCGTGGAAACGAATTCATGAAGCGCTCCGGGTCCCACGGTTGAACCGCTAGGATGCTCTCAGTGTTTTCACAACCCATTCCAACCTTGAGACCATAGTGCCTCAGTCCAATGTTAAAAAATCCGTCGGCCGTCAAAGGTATCGCTTTTTCGAAGAAACCCATCTGTTTAAGAAGAGCCTGGTAGTGATCCTTCTCTCTCATGTAACCCGATGCGTCAAACAGCACCAGAATGTTGGGAACCCGTTTGCAGTCATCCGCAAGGGCTTGGCCGGGAAATAAAACAGCTAGAGCGACGATGATCGCTATAAGACGCGTCACGAGCCCAAGATGCAAAATAGCTCGGAAGTTGGCAAACATGGGACACTCCTTGTATCCGAATGAAGGCTGAAAGCCAACTTGACGGATTCGCTCGCAATTATCAAAGTATGTGCTAAATGTCAATTATTAAGCTTAAATATAGCTGATATCATTCCATTTAATTTCTACTACCCTGAGACATTCCGTCCCAGTGTCATCGGTGTTGTGTGTTTAACGGTTTAATTGTAGAGTGAGCCAATCAAGCTCTATCACTGAAAGCACAGGTGCGCCATGCTTGATTTTTTGTTTGTAGTGTTTTTGTTGACGGGTTTTGTAATCTCTTTCGCTTATTTTCTCAACTGGTATTATGCCTCCAGAAGCCGCCAAAACTCTACTCATTTTATAATTACTCAAGATGGTTGGAAAATCGCAATTCATCATTACAGGCCTGAAACCAACAGCGGAAGTGTTCCTGTAATCCTTTGTCATGGATTGGCTTCCAACCGTTTCATTTTCGACATGGAGGGGGCTCCATCGCTTGCCTGTTATCTGAGGGACAATGGATTCGATGTGTGGGTTCCTGAACTTAGAGGCTCAGGATTGAGTGACACTCCGGGATTGTTTAGGTCTGCTTCTCCGTACAGATGGGGATTTGGTCATCATCTTGATTTCGACGTGCCCGCAATAATCGATTTCGTCACAGAGAAGACCGGTAGCCCAAAAGCGATCTGGATCGGCCATAGCATGGGAGGCATGCTGATTTATTCTCATTTGGCCAAAAATCATGATGCAAGGATATCGTCCGTGGTCACTATCGGCAGCCCTGTAGCCTTCGACAAAAACCAAAGACATATATTTAAAGGAGCGCTCAAGTTAAAATTTGCGCTGAAATTCTGTCCGGTAAATCCTCTGCCTTTTTTCGGCAGGCTTCTTGTTCCTGTCATAACAAAAGGCGCCAATTTTGTTCATGGAATGTACTGCAGGACCAACATGGACCCTCGCGTGGCAAGGTGTGTCAGCACTGTCGCATCACAATTGATTTCGCCCAGCATGTTGTGGCTGGACCTTGCAGGTTTCATTGAGTCGGGTCAGTTCAAGTCTTCGGATGGCGTCCCTATTTTAAAGAAGGTAGAAAACCTGGATATTCCGGTTTACGTGATCGCCGGCTCCAGAGATGAGGTGGCGCCCATGGACTGGGTGGTCCCGGCCGCCCGCTCTAATGATGAACACCGGACAAGGCGCCTTCTGGTGGCTGGACGGGAAAATGGCTTTGAACAGGATTATGGCCATGTTGACATGCTCGTGGGATTGAAGGCTCAGACTGAACTCTACCCGACAATTCGTTCATGGTTGCAACAATTTTAGGTTTTTGCTTGACTTAGAATCTAGTCTGCATATATGTTTTGTGTTTAAACTGGATTGAATGGTTTGTGAAAAGTGCGTATCAGATTGGAAGACATTCCCGAATACGGCCTTGAAATTGAGCTTACCGACGCTTCATTGGGGGCGTTTGCTCCAAGCGCGGCGATTCTGCCCAAGGACGATATTGTAGTCAACCGGGACATAACGGGCAGTCTACATCTTACGCGTGATGAAGATACAATATTAATGACCGGTTCCGTTCAGTCGGTTGTTTGTCTGCCGTGTTCCAGATGCCTTGTAAATCATGAGATTAAACTGACGACGGACATTGATTTGGCGCTAAAAGTTACCAAGGCTGAATCAATTGAAGATGAGGCTCAACTGGAAGACAATGAAATACCTGTTCGTGGTCCGGAAATAGAATTGAGCGACATAATTTTTCAGGAAATCCTGCTTGACATTCCCATGAAGCCATTATGTCGTGAGGATTGCCCGGGAATCTGTCCTAGTTGCGGATTTGTCCGAGGATCAGATCAGTGCAAATGTGATTCCGGCAAACAGATAGACCCAAGATGGCAGGAATTGAAGAAGATCAGGGATCAAATCGACTCATAACTTGTGCGAGCTTTAAAGAGCTTGCCATAAGATTTAATACAAACAAAAGGTTAAGAAGGTTTTATCATGCCAGTTCCAAAAAAACGGGTTTCTCGGATCAGACGAGATAAAAGAAGGACCCATCATTCGTTGACCCTCGTGAACTTGTCAAAATGCCCGGAATGTTCGCAGCCCATGGCTCCGCACCGCATTTGTCCATCATGTGGGTATTATAAAAACAGGGTCGTCATTCAGCCTGCGTCATAAGGGCCGAGTCAATGTCTGACCGCTGCGCGTCCTCCAACAGAAGGTTGGCGGTTATATTTCCCGGCCAGGGTTCACAGTTCGCCGGAATGGCTAATGATTTGCTCGAGCAAAGCTGGTCGGCGCGTGATCTCATGGCTCAGGCGGACGCCGTTCTTGGCTTTGAGTTGAGTAAAATAATGGCAGATCCGACCGGGGATGAGCTTGGTCGGACCGTGTTCACGCAACCGGCCATTTTCGTTCATTCACTCATGCTGTGGAACATATTGAGCGCCGCTACCGCTATCCTTCCACGAGTGGCCGCCGGTCACTCACTTGGGGAATATTCGGCGTTGTGCGCGGCTGGGGCGCTGACTTTCCAGGATGCCCTTCGCTGCATCAGGGTCAGATCTGTAGCCATGGATAGCGCTCAACCTCCGGGACAGTGTGGTATGATGGCTGTGGTTGGATTGTCGGTCAAGCGAGTGGGTGAAATCCTGGAAGGCATGCCCGAGGACGATTCGGTGAAAATCGCCAACTTCAACTCTCCCGACCAGACGGTGCTCTCCGGAACTTTATCGGCCCTAAAAAAGGCAACCGCATTATTTAGTGGGGAGAAGCGCTGTCGCTGCGTCATGCTGCCTGTTTCCTCGGCGTTTCACACGGATTACATGTCCTCAGCCAAGGATGAACTTCTAAGATTCCTGAATGATATTGAGTTCAAGGAGCCTCTTTTCCCGGTCATCTCTAATGTAACGGCATCGGTCTTCCCGAATGATTCGTGCGAGGTCAGGAGGCTGCTGGCGGAGCAGATCGTCAGCCCGGTCCTGTGGAACGACACTATATCAAGCATGCAGACCATGGCCCCTGAGTGTTTCATTGAGATTGGCCCCGGAAAGGTTCTCTCCGGATTGATGAAGAGGATTGACCGAGGCGCCGAATGTAGGACAATTTCCGGACTGGCTGATGTTGAAGCCTTTGTAGGCGCGTGCTCATGAAGTTTAATTTCTGCGCGGATCTTACAGGCAAAACCGCCTTGGTCACAGGAGCGTCACGAGGTCTGGGAAGGGCTATCGCCGTTTCTCTGGCAGACTCCGGCGCATTCGTCATTGTTAACTATAAGGGATCGGATTCCCTCGCCCAAGAAACACTCGACATCATTCGCTCCCACGGCGGTGATGGGATGCTCAAACAATTTGACGTGACGGATTTTGAGGGTGTTAACAGGGCTATTGGCGAAGTTCTGGCGCAAAGAGAGTCTATTGAATTGCTGGTTAACAACGCTGGAACGAACAGGGACGGTCTGTTCGGAAGGATGAAACCGGCTGAATGGCATGAAGTTATCGAAACGAATTTGTCAGGAGCCTTTAACACGTGCAGGGCTTTGGCCAAGACCATGATTCGTCGCCGGTACGGTAGAATTGTAAATATGGCCAGTGTGGCAGGCGAAGTCGGCAACGGAGGTCAGGTCAATTATTCTGCCTCCAAAGCTGGACTGATAGGTTTTACCAAGTCTTTGGCCAGGGAATTGGCGCCGCGGAACATTCTGGTTAATTGCGTCTCACCGGGCCTGATTAGTGGCGGAATGAGCGACCAGTTGAGTGAAAAACAGACTGAGGCTGTGCTGGAGCATGTTCCTCTTGGCCGATTGGGTTCAGCCGAGGATGTATGCGCTTCCGTGGTGTTTTTGTGCTCGGATCTGTCAAACTATATCACAGGTCAGGTCATCAGGGTCAACGGAGGCCTTTACATGTGACAGGGACTCCGAATTGATATATGAAATAGTTCAATCGAAAACTTGATATAAAGTTTTATGTAGCCTTAGACAGGTATGGAGGATATCCACCATGGATGAAATCGAAAAAAAAATAGTGGATCTGGTAGCCGAAGTTCTAGTGGACGTTAACAAAGACAACATCCAGCTTGATTCCAAGATTGTGGAAGACTTGGGCGCTGAGTCTCTTGACATTTATGACATGATCGCGCTTCTCGAAGACGAATTCGGCATGGAGATAAGCGACGAGGAAGTTGAGAAGATCCAGACCGTTCAGGATGTGGCCGACTTCATAAAGGCCCAGAAACAGGCCTGATCAAGAGCAAAAAATATTGTCCAGGGCTATGGAGGATCCCTTGAAACGTCGTGTCGCAGTAACGGGCATGGGCATGGTTACATGTCTTGGAAGCGGCGTGAAAACCAATTGGCAGGGTGTTACTACGGGGAAATCGGGCATCGGAGAAATTACCCATTTCGACACCACCGGGTTTTTGACTCGCATCGCAGGTGAAGTTAAAGCCGGCTTTGACATACACGGAGCGATTCCCGTCAAAGAATTGCGCCGTCTGGATCGGCACCAGCAATACGCCATGGTGGCCGCCCATGAAGCCTTCACATCCTCCGGACTTCAGTCGCCACCATCGGATCCCTATCGTTGCGCCGTAGTAATTGGCTCAGGCATGGGCGGCCTAGAAACCATGGAACATGGTTACGAGATACTGAGCGCCAAGGGCCCCAGAAAAATGCCGCCGTTTGTCATCCCCATGGTTGTTATTAGCCTCATTCCCGGCCAATTGTCGATGAAATACGGGTTCAAAGGCCCAAACTTCGGGGTGGTTAACGCCTGCACCTCAGGAGCTTCGGCTATTGGTGAGGCCTACAGGCTTATATCCGGTGGGCATGCTGACGTGGCTATGACCGGTGGGACGGAAGCTGTGGTGAGCGCGCTCTCCATATCTTCGTTCAACGCCATACGTGCTCTTTCGACTCGTAATGATGAACCTCAAAAGGCTTCCCGGCCCTTTGACAAGGACAGGGATGGTTTTGTCATAGCGGAAGGCTCCGGCATTCTGATCCTCGAATCAATGGAAACAGCACAGGCTAGAGGAGCGGAGATTCTTGCTGAAATAGCAGGTTACGGAGCCACAGGGGACGCCTATCATATAGTGATGCCCGATCCTGAAGGATCTGGAGCTTTTCACGCCATGAGAATTGCCATGGAAGAAGCTGGAGTTACCCCGGAAGAGGTTCAGTATATTAACGCTCATGGCACATCTACGGAATTGAACGACAAAATTGAAAGCCTGGCCATCAAGAAACTTTTTGGAAACATGTCCAAGGAGGTTTCAATCAGTTCCACCAAATCGATGACCGGCCACATGATAGGAGCGGCGGGCGCAGTTGAGGCAATCTTCAGTATAATGGCGATACGCGAAAAGACGGTCCCTCCGACAATAAATCTAGATAATCCTGACCCGGAATGCGATCTTAATTACACACCGCATGTCGCTGTCCACCGACAGGTCGCTTGCGCCATGTCCAACAGCTTCGCTTTCGGGGGCCAGAATGCCGCCCTGGTTTTTAAAGGGGTCTAAATTATCATGAAAATTGCTATTGGCTCAGATCACGCCGGTTATGACCTAAAATTGATTGTCATGGACTATTTGGGTGTAAACGGGTTCGACATAGTGGACGCTGGGTGCAAGTCGTCAACTTCATGTGACTATCCTCGTTTTGCTCATGATGTTTGTGAGTTGATCATGAAGGGTGAAGCCCCGCTCGGGATTCTGATTTGTGGGACCGGTATCGGTATGAGCATGTCGGCCAATCGATACAAAGGCATCAGGGCAGCCCTTTGCGCCAATGAATATCACGCTAAAATGAGCAGGGCGCACAACGACGCCAATATTTTGTGTCTTGGCAGTCGAGTCATTGGGAGCGAGTTGGCCTTGTCCATCGTCGCTGCCTGGTTAAACTCAAATTTCGAGGGAGATCGCCACTTGAGGCGTGTCAACCTGATCGATGAACTTTCATAACTATTTTTTTCGGTCATTCTTACGACAGCTTGAGAATGCCTATTTCAGGATATTTTACGTCTTATCCGGCACCATCAACAAAGGATCAACATGAGCCCGTTGCAGGTCACAGACCCAGAAATTTACGGATTAATCGAACAAGAGAGGGCTAGGCAGGAAAACCGGCTGGAACTCATTGCCTCCGAGAATTTTACTTCCAGGGCGGTAATGGAGGCTCAGGGGAGTATCCTCACCAACAAATATGCCGAGGGCTATCCCGGAAAGAGATATTACGGCGGATGTGTGAATGTTGACGTCGTGGAGGAAATAGCCCGCACCAGAGCGAAATCCCTGTTCAATGTAGAGCACGTCAATGTTCAGCCTCATTCCGGCACTCAGGCGAACATGTCCGTGTACTTTACTGCAATGGAACCGGGAGATTGCTACATGGGCATGGACCTGGCCCATGGCGGTCATCTGTCCATGGGACATCCCAAAAATTTCTCGGGCAAGATATACAAGGTCATTCCGTATTCTGTAAGACGTTCGGATCAACATATCGACTACAACGAGGTCCGTGAGCTTGCGATCAAGCATCGCCCGAAAATGATCATAGTGGGAGCGAGCGCATATCCTCGAACTATTCACTATGACGTATTCGGACAAATCGCCAGCGAAGTTGGGGCCGTCCTTTTGGCCGACATTGCCCACATTGCGGGGCTTGTTGTCACCGGACTACATCCTTCCCCAGCTCCCTATGCGGATTTTGTCACCACCACAACACACAAAACCCTTCGAGGGCCTCGAGGCGGTATTGTCATGTGTAAACAGCAATACGCCGCTTCTCTGGATTCGTGCATATTTCCCGGTATGCAGGGTGGACCGCTCATGCATGTCATCGCTGCTAAGGCGGTAGCCTTCAAGGAGGCTGCGTCTGAGGATTTTAAGATTTATCAGACCAGGATTGTCGAAAATGCGAAAACTCTCGCAGCGGAATTGATGAACAGAGGATTTACCATAGTCTCAGGTGGCACTGACAACCATCTGATTCTCGTGGACCTGACAGAAAAAGGCGTGACAGGCGCGCAGGCCCAGCACATTCTGGAGAAGGCCGGAATTACTGTAAACAAAAACTCCATACCTTTCGATCCATTGCCTCCTGGAAGGGCCTCCGGAATCAGGATCGGAACACCTGCAGTAAGCACCCGAAACATGGGAACATCGGAAATGAAAGTAATTGCCGCTTTAATCGATGACGCTATTGCCGTCAAGGATGATGAATTGAAACTAGAGCGTATTAAAAACCAGGTATTGGAAATGTGCGGCAGATTCCCACTTTATGGAAAGAACGGATTATAAGATGGGTCAGAATAATATCCTCAACCGCCTGAACCTCTTTCCGGAGAGGAGATTTGATCTGGATTTTCCACTGGCTTACTGGTTTGCCGGTCTGTGGTTCTATCTAAAGGGTTTTCTCTACATCTGTTTTCTGTTCATGATAGGATCCGATCCCGGCCCGTATGACTCCGCAGTCCTGTTTGAAATAGTCTATTTCTCCATAGCTTTCATTCCAGCTCTATTACTCGGCTTTGGATTCTGGAATGAAAAAAAATGGGCGCTTATGCCTGCGATTGTTTTTCTCCTGGTAGACACCCCGGTTATATTGTTTCGCGTACTACGGCTTGCTGACGCCGGTTTTATGGATTCAGGACTCACCCAGATTTTTGAGATCGGTGGCCTCCTCCTCAACCTGGCAACTCTCGGATGGCTTTTCGCATTCAAATCAGCTCGCCAACTCACCAGGTCTTCATACAAAAAATAGCCTCATCCAGGGCCGGGCATTAACTTTACCCGGCCTGACACATTCTCCCCCGACCATTCAACCCAACGGCTTATCTTATTGACAATATCGTTCATCTTTGGTATGTTACATTTAATACATGAAGCATAACTTCAACAGCAGATTCAAAGAATGCTTCGTTACCTCCTGAGTAGACCAGGTCCTCGTTTGACCTGGTTTTTTTTGTCCGCAACTTGTGAGGCGGGTGTTGTAACGGGCAACAGTGTCCTTCAGTCAGAGGTGTAGCGCAATATCATGGGGCAGGGCTTTTTGACTTGGTTTTGGGAGCGTTTCCATGTTCTGACGTTTACATTGGGAAAGTAGTTGTCAATGGAGTTAATCGAACTTGATTGAGAGCGATTTCGGTGCTAAATTATTGGCCGAAAATGTCGTTCATTAATTCTTCACAATAAAACAGTTCAAGTCTCTGTTAGTTTCAGGGACAAATGAGACGGCTGCAGCAATGTCAGTCCGGATACACTTGTTTGATCCGGCTGTTTCTCTAAATCAGGAGAAGTAAATGGACCTAAATTTTGTCCGAACCACGTGCCCATATTGTGGATGTGGATGTGAGTTCCTTCTTGAAACTCTTGACGGCAAGCTGGTTTCCACAATACCTTCCAAGACTAATGTCATGAATCAAGGAAAACTTTGCATCAAGGGTTGGAACGCGCATGAGTTTGTTCACAGCCCCAAAAGACTTACAAAACCCATGATCAGAAAAGATGGAGAGCTTGTAGAAGCTGACTGGGATGAGGCTCTCGATTTTGCCGCCAATCGCCTGAAGGAAATCAAGGACACTCACGGCGGAGACGCATTGGCTTTCCTCACTTCGGCAAAATGCACAAACGAAGACAATTACGTTTTTCAGAAGTTTTGCAGGGTTGGGTTCGGCACAAACAACATTGATCATTGCGCGCGTCTCTGACACTCCTCGACGGTGGCAGGTCTTGCCGCCGCTTTCGGTAGTGGAGCAATGACGAATTCTATTCCTGAGATTGAGGATGCGGACTGTATCTTTATCATAGGGTCAAACACTTCGGTCGCACACCCGTTGATCGCCAGCAGGGTCTTCAAGGCGAAAGCCAAGGGAGCAAAACTGATTGTGGCTGATCCGCGTCGAATCCAGGTAAGTTCGATAGCAGATATCAATGTGAAACAGAAATTGGGATCCGACGTAGCTCTCCTCAACGGAATCATGAATGTTATCCTGACCAAAGGACTACATAATCCGGCTTTTATTGAGGAGAGGACCGAGGGTTTTGAAAAACTTGAGGAACTTCTGAAAGACTATCCTCCAGAGAAGGTTACTGAAATCACCGGAGTGAGCGTTGAGGACATTGTGGCTATTGCCGAGACGTTTGCCAAATCGGAGAAATCGACAATCCTGTATGCAATGGGTATTACTCAACATTCACACGGGGTTGATAATGTGAAGAGTCTGGCGAACCTAGCCATGCTGACAGGACAGATTGGTCGGCCTTCCACGGGCGTCAATCCGTTGAGGGGGCAAAATAATGTTCAGGGCGCCTGCGACATGGGCGGCTTACCCAATGTCTATCCGGCCTATCAGGCAGTAACGGATGAAAATAACAGGAAGAAGTTTGAAGACGCATGGCAGGCCACGCTCTCACAAAAACTCGGTTTTACCATCATGGAGATGATGCATGGCCTGGAAGACGGCTCGATCAAGGGTATGGTAATTCTTGGCGAGAATCCTGTTGGGAGCGACCCGGACGCCCGTCACGTGAAACACGCTCTACAGGAAGCTGAATTCCTGGCGGTCATAGACATATTCCTGACAGACACGGCAAAGCTGGCTCATGTTGTTTTCCCCGGAGTCTCCTTTGCGGAGAAAAATGGCACTTTCACCAACACCGAAAGAAAGGTCATGCGTGTCCGTAAAGCCGTCGAACCGGTTGGTGATTCCAGGACGGATTGGCGCATTATCAGCGATCTGTCCACACGTTTCGGATTGCCTATGTCCTACGAATCCGCCGAAGAAATCTTCAATGAGATCGCACAGGTAACTCCAAGCTATGGTGGCCTGACGTACGATAAGATAGATTCCGGTGGCATAGCGTGGCCATGTCCCAACAAGGATCACCCGGGAACTCCCATCCTCCACACGGAGCGTTTCACACGTGGCAGAGGTTTGTTCCACGCAATTGAATATAGACCTCCCGAGGAGCTGGCCGATGAAGATTATCCAATGCTTCTGACCACCGGGCGCTATTTCCCGCATTACCATACCGGCACGATGACCAGGAACTCACCAACGCTCCACAATGAAATGCCGGAGGGACACTTCGAGATTCATCCTTACGACGCCAAGACGTTAAATATCAAAAACCTGGAAGAATGCCGTGTAAGCTCTCGAAGAGGTGATGTTGTCACCCGGGCCTTTATTACTGACACCGTGGAACCGGGCACAATCTTCATGAGTTTTCATTTTATGGAAGCCAATGCCAACGAACTTACCAACGCGGCTCTCGACCCTATATGTAAAATCCCCGAATATAAGGTATGCGCTGTAAAAGTTGAAAAACTTGAGGCTGATCTGGCCGAAGCCGTTTAATATAGCTCAGCTATATTCAGCTTCATGACGAGAAAAATCAGAGCGGTCGAGAGACCGCTCTTAAAAAGCCCACATAATGACCACATGGTCACTCTAACAGGATATACTCAAAACCGGAGGAATCGTTGATGGAGGCGGTCAAACATTTTGATTCCGGAGTCAGGGTGATGTCTTGGGTCACGGCGTTGCGTCCGGCATTTCATTTGGTGGGGGTATTTCCGTACACTTTGGGGGCGCTGGTAGCATATCGGGAAACGGGACATTTTGACTGGTCTTTATGGCTACTGGGTGTGACGGCAGTGATGTTGGTCATGGGCGCCACACATCTGCTGGGAGAGTGTTTTGACTACCGGGAGGACACAATTGCCTGGTCGGGCGCTCCAAGTCGGTTCGCGGGAGGAGCCGGAGTTGTTCCCAGAAAAATGATCTCCAGAAGATCGGCTTTTTTTGGGGGAGTTCTGTGCGCTGTTCTTGCAATCACGGTTGGTTTGATTATTTGGATGGGCTTCGGTACCGGTCCATGGACCATACCATTGGGCGCTCTCGGAATCATCGGTGGCGTTTTTTATTCAGCCCCACCTTTCAGATGGGTCTCAACCGGTGTAGGGGAGATATGGATTCTAGTTTGCTATGGATTCCTGACGGTCGCCGCCGGTGTATACCTTCCACTTGGGCGCCTGACACTTTTGAGCCTGTTGGTATCAGCTCCGATTGGCGCCACAATTTTCAACGTGATTTTTGCAAATGAGTATCCGGACTACGTTAGTGACCGGCAGGCGCATAAAAAGAACCTGTTGTCAAGGGTTGGCAGGGAAAGGGGTGTCTGGATTTATTCATTCTTCTCAGTAACCGGTAATCTTTTCTTTTTTGTCAGCGTAATTGCCGGGGTTCCGGTTGAGGCTCTGTTTTTCTATGCCCTGCCCTTCGCACTGTCTGTTTATTGTGTTCGAGGATTTATTACTGGCGCTTGGAGAGAACGATCCAGACTGGAAATTCTATGCGGTTTGACCATAGTGGTTAATTTGGCCACAACCTTTTCGTATATCGTTGTTTTTGCTTTTTACTGATCATTGAATGTTCGATGTAATCTGGGGGATTTAATTGATGAATGGACCTCTTGTCAAAGTTCGACCTTTCTACAGTCCACCTAGCCTGCTGCTTCGTCAGGCTGCGAGCGCATTGATGTTCGGAGCGCTGGTGGGTTGGAAGAAAATGCCGCATTGGATACATTCTCATGGCCTGAAATCGATTCCTGTCTCTTCAGGCGCCCTTGGCATGGGCTGCATTGGGTTTCCTGCCCATCCGGCCTGGGAGGTCACCAGCGCGTGCAACCTTTCCTGCATACATTGCCATGCGACTGGAGGCCGGCCTTCACCTGACGAAATGGACACCCAACAGGCCAAGCGTTTTATCACGGATATGGCCTCGGTGGATGAATTTCGAATGCTGGTCTACACGGGTGGAGAGCCTACCATCCGTCCTGATATTTTCGAGTTGTTGGCGCACTCCAAGGAGGTAGGATTCCGGAATGTGATAGCGACCAACGCAATTATAATAGATGAAAGGATGGCCGGGGAGCTGAAAAGGACCGGCGTTGTGGGGGCTGCGGTCAGCCTCGATTCAGCCGATCCATGTATTCACAATTATGTCCGGAACCACAAAAATGCGTTTGATGGCGCCATGAGAGGAATCAGGGCAATTAATCGGGCCGGCATACTGCTTCAAATCAACGTGACAGCCATGTCCTACAATTTTGATCACCTTGATGAACTCATATCACTTGCTGATGAATGCGGGGCCGGCATTATGTTGATGTATCAGCTGGTTCCGGTTGGGAGAGGTCTTGATATTGAGGATGCGGGCCTGGACCTCGGGGAGAATGAACGCCTGATCCAGTTCATAAGAGAACGTCAGAAAACAGCCCGGACCATCATCGAACCGGTGGCGGGCCCTCAGTACTGGCCATACTTGCTGGAAAAAAACGGTTCAGCGAGCAAACTGAAAATGGCCTTGGCGGAAAAACTTTTCCATGGTTGTTCCGCTGGAAGAGGATTTGTCTATATCAAGCCAAATGGCGATGTCTGGCCATGTCCTTTTGTGCCGGTGGATTGCGGCAACGTTCTGAAGCAGGGTTTCGTGGACATATGGAGAAATTCGTCAGTTATGAACGAATTGAGAAACAGGGAAAACCTCATGAAGGGTAAATGCGGAAATTGCATTTACAGCAGCGTATGCGGAGGATGTAGAGGCCGGGCCATGGCTTTGTCCAACGGAGATTACCTGGCGGAGGACCCCACTTGCTTCATAAAAACCAGAAAGCGTCGATGACCTGACGGCGATTGCGTATTCACCGTTTCAAAGGTCCGGCGCGGTTTCATGATCATGGCTTTAAGGCTGGGCGGAAATATCGCTATCATGGGGGACAGGCTTTTCCATGTCATTTATTAATTCCACTCCACCGTTGGAGAAATAGTTGAATCGCCCCGCTCGGACATAGGTAATGACATCAATGCCCGATTGTTGAGCCATGCTAACTGCCATTGAAGAAGCGCTGGACCTGGAAATTATGATTGGGAATGAACTCCTTGAGGCTTTAATCAGAACCTCTGAAGTTATCCTGCCGGTAGTCAACACCATTTTATCCGTGTTGGAGACATTGTTCAGAAAGCACCAACCGGCGACTTTGTCTACTGCGTTATGTCGCCCCAAATCCTCCTGTATCATAATTGTGGAATCATTGTCAGCCACGGATGCGGCATGGACGCCTTTGGTGACGCTGTAGATGCCGACAAAAGTGTCAAGTTCTTTCATTCTGGCCAGAACCGAGGAAACCTTTATTCGTGCAGAACGACTTTGTCTGTAGCCTTGTGTAAGTCCTGACTGAACTGAAAAAACCATTCCTCCGGCGCATCCGGAAGTGAGCATCCCCTTTTTCTGGACAATGTTCAGCCGTTCGTCCGGAGCGTCAATGTAAACGCGGACCAAACGTCCTGGATCATCAATGTGAATTTCGGTGAGTTCGGATTTATGAACCAGCACTCCCTCAGCTATCAAAAATCCTACGAACAACTCTTTCAGATGGGTCGGGAGGGTGGATATAGACAATATTTCACGGTCATTAACAAACAGAGTGTAAGGAAGCTCTCTGGCTAGAGGTATGGGCTTACCATGCAGGATCCCGTTACTGAACCGGTAGCCCTCTATTTCCACTACCAGTTTCTCGGAACCCGAAGAATTCCCGTCGGAACGCTCCCCATTCTGTGTGTCGATGAATTCCTGCATGTCAGCTCCACAAACCTTGACTCTTCATTATTTTAATTTCTCTATCTCTTCAAACAATTCCTTGAACTGGATATCGACATATTTTTCGCAACGATTCCTGAGCCTGGTGTAAGCCCACAACAACTCCAGACCTTCCCTGGTAAGTTTAGATCCTTCTGAGGTAGTCTCAACCAGTTTGAAGCCACATCGCTGTTCAGTGGCTTTGATCTTTCCCCAAACGGCCCTGAAAGGTTGTTTAAGTTTTTGAGCCGCTTTGTTCATGGATCCCAGTTCCTGAATGGCCTCCAGGATGCGAAGCCTCCCTGTGCCAATTACCAGGCTGCCTTCATCGTTTTGGACCCATATTTTTGACCGAACTTTGAGAGACATTGGTTAATCCTCTTCGCCTGGCACGGTTAATGCCGGAAGGAAACATTACCAGACATATATCTGTCGGAATGAATTATAGTCAAAATAACCTTTCAGATGCAACTTGAGGCTACATTCATATTTGTAAAGCGTTAAGATTCTGAAAAAGGTTTCTAATGAAAGCTCTTTGTGATAAGGAGCCGTTGAGTAATTTTCCGTTCGGAGGCCTTATGTCCGGCAACCTGATCACTATCGCCATTATCTACGGTGGACGTTCACCAGAACACGAAGTCTCTCTGAGATCGGCACGCTCCGTTTTTGAGGCTATAGACAGGAAGAAGTATGTAGTCATACCGGTTTACATTACCAAACAGGGTGAGTGGTATCAGGCTCCTTCCAAGGTCGAATCTTTTACAGATCCGGCTAATTTTGAGAAAACACACAGACTGATCTTTTCTCCTGATCCTTGCCATCAGGGGCTCCTGAAGATATCCCCGGAGGGTTTTCTAACTCCTCTGTCCGCCGATGTCTTTTTCCCGGCGCTTCACGGTATGTACGGTGAAGACGGAACCTTGCAGGGATTGATGGACTTGGCAAGTGTGCCATACGTGGGTTGCGGAACTCTGGCTTCATCGGTAGGAATGGACAAAGTCATCATGAAGGCGGCTTTTAGAGACGCTGGCATAAAAGTAGGGCCTTTTTTCTGGTTTCTCAAATCCGAATGGATCAACGACCCGGGTAGCATAATTGAGCGAATGAAACGAAGAGACTGTCCGCTTTTCATAAAGCCTGCAAACCTTGGCTCTTCCGTCGGTATTAGCCGCGTTTCAAGACCCGATGAATTCGAACGTGCAATCGAGCTTGCACTCTCATTTGACAGGAAAATACTTGTTGAAGACGCCATTGTCGGCAGAGAACTGGAAGTGAGCGTTTTAGGAAATGATGAGCCGCAAGCCAGTGTTCCCGGGGAGATTGTTTCTCATTCGGTTTTTTATGACTACCAGGAAAAATACCTGGAGGACACTGCCGAACTGATAATCCCTGCAGTCTTAACTGCGCCTGTTGCCGAAAGAGCGAAAAAGGTCGCAGTAGCCGCATTCAAGGCCGTTGATGGATCAGGACTCGCCAGGGTTGACATGTTCCTTGATTCCAGTGACCAGATAGTTATCAACGAGATTAATACATTACCCGGATTTACCTCCGTCAGCATGTACCCCAAGCTTTGGGAAGCCTGCGGATTAAGTTACAAATCCCTGATAGACCGGCTTATAGAATTGGCATTTGAAAGACACGCAGTCAGGAGCCGTTTTTCTACCGACAGATACTGTTCATGAAAGCTATGATCCTGTCTGCCGGTCTGGGAACGAGACTCAGACCGCTCACCCTGGAACGTGCAAAACCCGCCATTCCCGTTTGTGGAAGGCCTTTGATAATCAGAACGCTTGAAAATTTGAGCGCACAGGGCATATCCTCATTCAGGCTCAATCTCAGTTGGATGCCCAATTCTATCGAGCGGCTGTTTGATGACGAGCGCGCCGTCAATGGGGAAGTGAGCTTCTCCCAAGAACCGCAAATCCTCGGAACAGGCGGAGGGCTCAAGGCCAACCAGTCATTTTTCGAGACCGACACTTTTTTGATGGTTAACGGCGATATACTGTTCGATTTCCACATCAATCAGGCAATCAACTTTCATCGTAAGAACAGACCACTAGCCACATTATTGCTGGCGCCACAGAATCCTCCCTTCAGATTTACTCCGCTACGAATGGACAACGATTGCAATATCGTCAATTTTCTTGACGCCCCAAATGCCGTGGATCCAACCTCTGAAACCTATGTATTCACCGGCATTCACATCATTGAGCCGGACATATTTAAATATATTGAGCACGGAGTTTTTCAGGAGATAATTTCACAGGGTTACAAAAGGGCCTTGAAGGACGGTCGTAGGGTAATCGGCTATCGTGTTGACGGATACTGGAACGATCTGGGGAGCCCCTCGGGATACTTGCAGGCTGTGCAGGACGTGTTATCAGGCCGACTAGGAGATTCACCCTCAGATTCGTTCATTGCCGGGAATTCCCGAATCCATCCGCAGGCGCTAACGCGTAACTGCTCTTTGGAATCCGGCTGCATCCTTGGAGCAGGTTCCAAAGTGATAAATTCCATAGTGTGGGAAAACTCGGTCATAGCAGAAGATGGTGAGGTTGTGGACTGCATCATCGGCAGCGGAGTTAAAGTCACCGGCGTGCACAAACATGAGGTTATAACACTGAATGGACATCTATCGATTGGCGGTCACTGAAGACCTTAAGAAAAGACTGGCATTGTTCAGCAGTGAATTCGAGGGTTTGAAAGCCGTCACAAAATTGCTTGGTGACGCCTCGAGCCGAGTATTCCTGAGGCTTCATTTTGAATCCGGAAACACGGCCATCGCCATGTGCTATCCGGCTGTATCCATCTCAGAGACAAATTTGTTCATTGAAGTGCAGAAATACCTCTCGAGTCTCAACCTTCCGACACCCTCCATATTGTCCGAGTTTCACCAATTTGGGATACTAGTGCTGGATGACTTGGGCGACAACCTTCTTGAAAACTCACTTCAGACTCTGGATGCAAAATCGGGATTCGAATTGTATGAAAAGGCTGTGGATTTGATTGTACAAATGATTGTGGCCGACGACTCAAGCTCATTGAAGTGTAGGGCCCACGATTTGGCTTTTGATTTTGAAAAGCTGTCATTTGAAATGAATTTCTTCATCAAACATTTCGTGTTTGGTTTCCTTGGCCGTAACCTCGATTCTCAAACTGAAAATAAACTTCGGGAGAGTCTGAATGCTTTGTGTGTTACCCTTGCCGGGGAACCCAGATTCCTGGCTCACAGGGACTACCATGCCCGAAACCTAATGGTTCACAATGGAAAGTTATTCATGATAGATTTTCAGGATGCTCGCATGGGGCCAATCCAGTACGATCTGGCCTCACTCCTGAGAGATTCCTACGTGACACTCCACCCGGCTTCGCTTCAGTCATTGACCGAGAGATTTTTTGAGGCAACAAAAAGTCTCTCCGGAGTATCCCGCGACAGGTTCGGTTTCATGTTCGATATGACCGCACTGCAGAGAAACATCAAGGCCCTGGGCACATTCGGATACCAGAC
This sequence comes from uncultured Syntrophaceae bacterium, assembly GCA_964628605.1. Classification (GTDB taxonomy): domain Bacteria; phylum Desulfobacterota; class Desulfomonilia; order Desulfomonilales; family Desulfomonilaceae; genus CAITZA01. The sequence continues at coordinate 30,500 of CAZVOU010000010.1, read as the reverse complement.
CACCGTCAGAAAAACCGACAGATACAGATCTTCCATCGACCGAACCATCTCATACATCGAAGAAAATCTGTCGAGAAATCCAAATATTATTGGACACCCTGAAATAATGCTCGGTCTTCTGCGTGACGACGCTAAATAAATGGACTGATCTGCTGAAATTACCCTCGCGCCTTTTCCCGCCTCGACAAGACGCGCCTGAACTCCTGTCATCTGCTACTGAAAAAACATCCGCTCTGTCCGGCTCCCCCACATTATACCCGCCTGATTTTTCCTATGGGTCACATAATCTAGAAACTACATTATTTTTTTGTTTCAACTATTTAAAATATATGATATATAATTAGCAAATAAAAATAATTTCGAGGTTTTTGGAGTAAACGAACATGAAAAAGCTCCTGGCGCTTAAGATGCTTGTTTTAGCGGCTCTGTGTTTACCTGCTCCCGGCATTTGTCAAACGTCCACCAGTTACGATCTGGGACTTAGCAGTATTAAAGAGAAAATATCGACTCAATTGGAAAAGATTAAGGCCACGAGGGAATATACCGACAATCAGATAACACTCGCGAAAAGTCGTGTCCAGGACGAGGTTCTTCGGTCGCAGGAACAATTGGCTCTACAGCTTGAATCTTTGGACTTGCTCAAGCAGGACCTTCAGGCTCAAAGCCTAACGGCTGAAAATTCCATCCAGAAAATGACCACCGACCTTTCATCCTTTTCCGTAGGGGCTTTAAAGGAAATCGAGGATCAAATAGCGCTGACCAAGACAATGCTGGAACGTTTACAAAGTTTGAAAGGGGATGTTTCCAGCGACTCATCGAGTGCAGTGTCTACTAACACTCAAATAGCGAGCGCTGGTTTTCCGTTGGTGGTTACTGCGCTTCCTACCAATACGAACACAACTGTTGTGACGTCTACGGCGCCTGTAACTTCGGGATCGACTTGACCCTATTCAAAAAGCCAGCCCTAGTTGAGGGCAGCGCTTAACAGCAAAAGGCCTTGAGTCACTCACTGTGTTAAAGTGACTGGTTGTCTCTGATAAAGATTTACCCAACGGTTGTGGTCGGCCAGGTTACTTGAGAATTGATGGCTGCCGTCGTTCTTGGACACGAAATACAGATAATCCACATTCGCAGGATTGACGGCTGCGATCAGTGAGTCTTTTCCCGGGTTTGCAATGGGTCCTGGAGGTAAACCCGATATCTGGTAGGTATTGTATGGGTGTTTTCTATCGAGATCAGCTCTGGTAATTTTGGCTCCCATCGGTTTAATGCCGTATATGACCGTCGGATCGGACTGAAGCCGCATGTTCTTGCGCAACCTGTTGTGAAAAACAGCGCTTACAAGCGCATGCTCGTTTGCCTTGGCTTCTTTCTCGATTAAGGACGCCAAAGTTATGACCTGAGCCAGGCTCCATCCATTTTTCTCTGCAGCTTCCTTGACATTTAGGTCGTACACCTGTTTAAAGCGGTTTACCATCTTTTTGACAATCGCTTTGGATGATCCTTTTTCTGAGGGCCTCATCAAGTAGGTGTCGGGAAAAAGAACGCCTTCCAGCGAGCAGGTTTCCACGCCAAGCTCTTTCATGAACGCTTCATCCTGAGCAAGATTCAGAATCTCTTTGCGGGTGGCGAGGCCTTTCTGTTCGAGCAGGTCCGAGACCTGAAAAATGTTGTAGCCTTCTGGGATAGTTACCGAATAAACCAGGGTTTTCCCGGAGATGAGCAGATCCAGCACTTCCCCGGCGTCACTTGAGGTTTTCAACTGGTAATCTCCCGCCTTCACATTACGCTGCTCTCCCCTGATCATCGCCACCAGTTTGAAAAGAAGCTTGCTGGAAACAACATTGTTGTCGTAGAGGATTTCCCCGATTTCAGAAAGGGAAGCGCCTTTAGGAATTGTAATTATGACATCTTGACGGGATGAAGCTTCTGTTTGAGTCTTATTGGACGCCAGTTCATTTATAAAATTTGGCAAGCGGGTGTAGAGAAAATGTCCGCCAATGGCGAGAACAACCAACACAACCACCAGGAAAACGCTCTTAATGATAATCGATAATGACAGTCTCATCCGAACAAAAACCTCATCTCCTCTTGCTGTCCAAATATCCCTGCAATATGATGGCGGCGGCGACCTTGTCTATCACCTTGCGGCGTTTGGCCCGACTAAGATCCGCCTCCAGAAGCATTCTTTCAGCAGCCATGGTGGACATTCGCTCATCCCACTTAGATACAGGGACACCGGTAGCCAGCGCTAGTTCCTCTATCATAGCCAGAGCTTTCTGAGCCTGCGGGCCTTCCGAGCCATCCATGTTGTAAGGCATTCCCACTACAATTTCAGTCACACTGAACTCATTGACTGTTTTGACAATTGCAGCGATGTCATTGGCGCCTCCCCGGGACTCCAACGTCTTCAACCCCTGGGCTGTGAAACCAAGCTCATCGCTTAATGCCATGCCAATTCTTTTTGATCCAATATCCAATCCTAGTATTCGCAATGCGTAGCCCTTCCCCTAGAAACACAATGATCAACAGAGGCGATTGTATTAATCAGAATTTGCGTGTCAAGCATATTGGAGAGATGAGGGTAAAAATCCGCCCCTCGATAAACTTTCTCAGAGATGCGACGATGCGCACATTTCCGAAGGCAATGATTGCGAGTTTTCTTTCAGAGCTTCTGCTATCTCGATGATAAAGTTTATGTCTTCTTCAGTTGTGTAGGCTATGCATCTGCGAGCGTCTATGGGCAGGGCTGTATTGGCCAGTCGTGTGGGAATGGGCACAATTCTCGCGCCTCTAATGAATTGCGGCGGCAAACTGCAGAACGCCTGTTCAGAAATGAGCACCAGGTTCTCATCTCCAGAAATGAATGATAAACCCATTGAAATCTCAGACTCTTTTCTCAGCACAGCTTTCAGGCCCGACTTCAGCATCTCGGTTAAAACACCCTGTTGAGCCCTGATTGCGCCAATCGATGATATCCCATCCAAAGCCTGACGCCTCTGAATTTCAGACCCCATCAATAAGGCTTCCTCAAAACAGTCCAGAGCCTCCGGCAAGTATTTTCGCGCCAGGTTTGACCTACCCTCGATCAACATGTTGCGCGCTTCAGGTTCATCAGTAGAATCCGGATCATATACCTTGCCGTAATAAGCAACGGCTGAAGATACATCGCCCCTCTCAAGAAGTTCCCTGCCACGGTTTACTAGAGTCAATTGTGAAGTCTCAGAGTTTGTGTTCATGAAGCTTTACCCATATCCATTGAACTGGAATTAGATGATCCAACAAATTATGAGTTGAATCTTAAATCTACATTGTTGTCTGAAAATATAAGAATAAATGAAGTGTTATACTCATTTATTAAACCGCTGAATAGCATATTAATTTTAACTTATCAAGATATTTCTGTTATAATTTTTTTGACTGAACAGAATCCTGGTTTTGTGGTAATATGATATTGATTTGGACGGATTTCAGAATGGTTTTCAGGGACATATTGGGCGGTGTCAGGTATAAATCTCCTCCTTAAGAAAGGTGACGCGATGAATATCGCCAAAGGAGGAGATAGTCTTTTGAAAGTCGGAATGTAACATTCGGTGATTGGAATGAGTCGTGGTTCGGATTTCAATTTTACATGAGAAAAGTCATGAGTGTTAGAGGTCTTTTACGTTACCTGCCGGTTGTGTCGATTGTTCTTGTGGCTATAGTGTTGCTGGCTATAGTGATAATTTTTACTATTCGCAACATAAATGCCCAGAATGAAAGAATGGAAGAATTTACTGCCCGGCAGGGCGTTTCGGTAATCAGGACGTTGGAGGCGGGGACTAGAACGGGGTTCATGGAAGGTGACTGGGGCATAGAGTATTTCCAGATGCTGATCGAACAGGCCGCCAAGGATCCGGATGTCGAATGGGTTGGTTTGATCAATAGTGACGGGATAATAGTGGCTCACAGTGAACCTGCAAAAATAGGCCTGAGACTGTTAATGGGCAAGGAACTCAACACAGTCAGGGCAGTAATACGAACCGGCGAGCCGATGTCTTTCACTCGGGAATTGCCTGGAGGGCGCACAATTTTTGAGATATGGAAGCCCTTCACTCCTTTTCCTGATCAACTTGCCCAGACCGAAATAATCGCCAAGCATACCCGCATCGGACAGGAACTACTTGATATCTTTGACAAGGAAAAGAAACAGGTGCTTTTTCTTGGGCTCAAGATGGACCGTTTCAAGGAAATACGTCGCCAGGAATTGATTTTCGCCATTTTCATGGGCGCAGTTCTTTTCATCATCGGTTCAGCTGGTGTGTATTTCATATTTGTGGTCCAGAACGCATACCTTGTTCGCAGAACTCTTGATGAAATGAGAACTTACACCAGGAATGTTCTCGAGAGCATGGCCAACGGCTTGATCACGGTTGATCGGTCATTGAGAGTGGCGACCTTCAATCCTACCGCTCTGGAGATTCTCAAAAAGACCAAGGAAGAAATGGATGGCAGGCCCATATCGGGTCTTTTGCCGCTTGAGGATGAGATCCGACTGGTTTTGTCCGATTCGGAATCGATCCTTGAAAAGGAAGTGAAGATATCCACTGAGGGAAAGGGTAAAAGTTTCCTCACCCTTTCCGTATCACCATTGAAGGACCCGGAGTCATCGATAGCGCGTGGAGCGGTAGTAATTCTCAGAGACATGACCATGATCCGTGAGTTGGAACAGAAAGTCATCATGAGTGAAAAGTTTGCCGCTTTGGGTAGGCTTTCCGCTGGTGTGGCGCATGAGATTCGCAACCCGTTGAACTCTATTCGCGGTTTCATTCAGTATTTCCAGAAAAAACTAAAATTGGAACCGGAAGATTTCAGATACACAGAGTTGATGCTCACTGAGGTTGACAGGCTGAACAGGGTTATTTCAAAACTATTGGCTTATTCAAAACCTAGAGAGCCCCGTTTAGGGATCAGGTCTGCTGATGAAATTGTGGACCACTGCATCAGGATAGTTGAGCGCGAGGCTAGTGAGGCCGGGATTCAGATCATCAGGGAAAAGTCATCGGAGGATCTGCCTCTTGTGCTGGTTGACACCGACCAGATGACCCAAGTGTTCCTCAACATTCTCATAAACTCTATTGAAGCCACTCCCAGGGGAGGGTCCGTTTCCATTCGTGCAAGGACGGACGAGCAAGGCAGGCTGCAGATCATCACTGAGGATAACGGTGAAGGTATACCTCGGGAAAATATTGACAAGCTCTTCGATCCGTTCTTCTCTACCAAGAAGAAGGGTACCGGCCTTGGCCTGGCGATTGTCAAAAGCATCATAGAGGGGCATGGTGGAGAGATAGAAGTTGAATCAGAACCCGGCAACGGAACTCGATTTATCATAACCATCAACACCTATCAGGATCCGGCAGCCGCTGAAGGTCTCGATGAGTACAATGCGCTCAGGACTGCCTGAGGCGTTTAATAGTTAAAAAAGTTTTTCAAGACTCAAAACCTATCTATTGATTTGGACAGGAATTATATGAAATCACGTAAAGCTAAAATACTGGTTGTGGATGATGAGCCATCCCAAAGAAAAATGCTTCAGGCAAATCTGTCCCTCGATGGATATGAGGTTTATGAGGCTGATGACGGAAAGACTGCCATATCAAGGGTATCGGAAGAGTTCTTCGATCTGATACTCATGGATAACAGGATGTCCCAGTTGGACGGCATAGAGGCGCTCAAGCAAATCAAGAAAATATCTCCGGGAATTCCGGTTATAATAATAACTGCTTACGCATCGGTGGAGACTGCGATTGAGGCCCTTCAGTCAGGAGCCCACGATTACCTGACCAAACCCCTGGACATCGATGAACTTCGGATCAAGGTCCAGCAGACCCTGGAGTTCTGGCGACTTAAAGAGGAGAACATACTTCAGAAAAGACGTATAGAGAATCTGTTCGACGCTTCCAGAATCATTGGTCGCTCGCCGAAGATGCGTCAGGTCCTCGAAACAGTGGCTATGGTAGCTCCGACAGAGGCTTCGGTACTGATCCTTGGAGAATCCGGGACAGGAAAGGAGTTGATTGCAAACGCGCTACATCAGGGGTCGAGCCGCAGTGAAAGGCGTTTCATCAAGATCAATTGCGCCGCTTTGCCGGAGACCCTCCTGGAAAGCGAACTCTTCGGACACGAAAGAGGAGCCTTCACTGGGGCCGTTGGCCGGAAACCGGGCAGGTTTGAACTTGCTGACGGCGGCACAATATTCCTCGATGAAATTGGCGAAATGACTTTTTCAACTCAGGCCAAACTGCTCAGAGTTCTTCAGGAACGGGAATTTGAACCGCTGGGCTCGACCAGGTCGGTAAGAGTCGATATACGGGTAATAAGCGCATCCAACAGGGACCTGAAAGATGAGGTAAAGAAAGGAAATTTCAGAGAGGACCTTTTTTACAGACTGAACGTCGTTCCCATAAACCTGCCTCCGCTCAGAGAGAGGAAAGAGGACATACCTTTATTAGTCGACCACTTTCTTCACATCTACAATGAAAAAAACAACCGGCATCTCAAAGGGTTCCATCCGAGAGCGTTGGACGCCATGATGCGATATTCGTGGCCCGGAAACATTAGAGAGTTGGAAAACGTAGTGGAGAGAGCCGTCATTCTCACCATGGACGAGTATGTGTCTTTTTCTGAATTGCCTGAGTCCATTTCAGGAGAATCAGCCAGCGCCATCCCAACAACGTCTAGAGCCGGAATAGTTCCCGGCATGACAATTAGGGAACTGGAAAAGGAATTGATACTGGTGACACTTGAGCATAATGACGGCAACAGGACCAGAAGCGCCGGCTTTTTGGGAATCACAAGACGGACTTTACAGAACAAACTCAAGGAATACGGGATAGATTCCCACGGCTCTGATCATGCTATGGATTGAGCCACCACCAACCCGGGTTTAAACTATCTCTTCAGATCAAATGACGGCGCCTTGAGCTTCGGCTGGTTTTTGGACCTGAAGGCCGTATAGGCGCCCCATTTCATCAGAGCAAACAGACCCAAGGCTATAGCTGCCAACACAAATACCGACCCACCGAAGATGAGCCAGATCCTCGTCTTATAAATGCCGAGTATCAAAATAAACGTGACGGCGATCATCGTCATCAGGCCCGATAGTCTGTCAAAACCCGGAATATCTTCAAAGGGCACGCTTTTACGGATGATTACAAGGGTAATGAACATTGAAACAATTGGAACGGCGTGGATTAACAGATTGGCGTCAAGCAGATTTTCCCTTGTGAAAAAGATCACATATCCAGTCAGCACTGCAGAGAACACTCCCGGAACACAGGCCAAGTAAACCAGGATTGAATGGAAATATTTCCATGGAGATTCAGATCCTTTGTTTCGACCATGAACAGTTGTCATTATCCAGGCCATCAAAGGCAATCCCACAAAATAACCAACCATCAACCATGGTCTTTCATCAAGTATGAATGCTAACTCGCGTGCTGTCATTTCTCTTGATATAGCGCTTTGCGTCCGACTTCAGTTTTTAAAGATAAGCGTTCATGATTTTTTTGAGCGCATTTACGTCGTTGGTTCTAGAGGCGGCCGGACCAAGTTTCAAAGCCGGAAAATTTTCTTCAAATGCAGGCCGGTCATTTCTGTAAATGACGCCCAATGGAATTCGGTCACCCCATTCGTCTGATATCTCCAGAGCTTTTGTGCGGTCAGTAGGATCATAGTCATCCGGCAGAATATAGCATCGCTGGTTGTACCAACCGAAAGTGTTGACCTTATTGAAAGACACGCACGGCTGCAGAACATCTATCAACGAAAGACCCCTGTGTTCAATCCCCTGTTGTATCAATTCAGACAAATGTTCCACCTTACCTGAGAAGCCGCGTGCCACAAAGCCGGCTTTCATCGCCACAGCCACCTGAACCGGGTTAAAGGGATAATTATAGACACCCTGCGGCTGTGTCTTTGTGACAAACCCGGGAGCCGAGGTCGGGCTTGCCTGCCCTTTGGTCAGCCCGTAAACCTGGTTGTCGTGGACTATGACCGTAACATCGACATTTCGTCTGATTGCAGCCAGGAAATGATTACCGCCCTCACCGTAGTGGCATCCGTCTCCACTCTCAACAATCACCTTGAGGTCCGGATTACCGATCCGGGCGCCGGTGGCCACGGGCAATGACCTACCATGTAAACCGTTGAAGACATTGGCGTTGAGATAATGAGGCGCTTTTGCCGCCTGTCCGATTCCTGAAACAAACAGGACTTCGTGAGGCGGTATCTGAAGTTTGACCAAGGCGTCTTTAACTGCCTTCAGGATGGAATGATTGCCGCAACCCGGGCACCATGCCGTGATGTATTCCCCGTAATCACTGAGCTTGATCATGCTGCGCCTCTGCTCTTAGCTTTTCCAGAATGTATTCGGGCGTTATGGGAAGCCCGTCGTACCTCAATATGTTCCTGGATATGTGATAACCGGTTTCTCTGCGCAGTAGTCCGGCAAATTGACCGGTTGAATTGCCTTCAACTGCGACAACCCGGTTCGCTGAATTCAGGACATCGCTGACAGATTCGGTGTTAATCGGCCATACCTGGGAAAAGTGGACGCAGGCTACTTTTTTGCCCTCATTTCTCAACTCATCGCATGCTTCCTGGACCGAGCCTTTTGTTGATCCCCAGCAAACCATCAGCAATTCAGGCTCTCTATCTCCATGGAATGTGAAATCCTTCAGACTCCGCTTGATTCCATCGAGTTTTCTGTTGCGTTTATCGACCATCTTCACCCTGATGGCCAGATCTTCTGTCAGATGGCCATCCTCGGTATGCTCATCACTATCAGCTATGACCAATTCCTCGTCGCTGCGAGCCACCACGCATTTTTCCGACAATCCCGGGAAAAGTCTTGGGCTGACACCTGAGTCAGTAAGTTTGTAAGTTAGATGAGGTTTTGAATTCGTATGAGAATCAGCGCACACATCAACCGGGTTCAGTTCCTCGAGTGGAAATGGTTCGACTGCGCAATAGCAATCAGCGAGAAACTGATCGGTCATTATTATTGCAGGTATCCTGAAAGTGTCTGCAATTTCAAAAGCTTTGCGGGTTAACCAGAAACATTCTTCCACTGAGCCCGGGGCGAATATGGCTCGGGGAAATTCACCATGACCGGCGTGGAGAGCAAACTCAAGATCACTTTGTTCGGTCCTGGTCGGTAAACCGGTCGAGGGTCCGGGACGTTGAGCCAAAACTACCACTACCGGAGTTTCAGTCATTCCCGACAGGCTCAAACCTTCCGCCATCAGGGCAAAGCCTCCGCCTGACGTTGGGACCAAACTTGGAGCCCCACAGAAAGAAGCTCCTATGGCCATGTTTATTGCCGATATTTCATCCTCCGCCTGCTCTGTGACTATGTTCATTTGCCTGGCGTGTCCACATAAGGCCAGGGCGACAGATGTGGCCGGGGTCATCGGATAGAAACAGCACACTTTCATGCCCGCTGATAACGCCCCAAGAGCTATCGCCTCGTTTCCATTCATCATGAGGTGACGCCCATTCGTTTCCGGTTTGGTCAACCCAGAAAAAACTGATGAGTTCTTTCTAACCCATTCACGACCGGCAGACGCTGAGTTGAGATTTTCATCCAGCGAATCTGCAGCGTGACTGGAAAAAAAATCACTCGCCGCCGATGTCACTATGGCTTCATCCAAGCCCAGAAGTTCAGAGAGGGCTCCAATAGCGGTAGCGTTCCAGTGCTTGTCGGAAGTTAATGACTTGAACGGAACGGCCACATATGAAGCTTCCATGAAACCTAATGCGGAATCCAGTACCACTATTCCACCAGGTTTCATCTCTTTCGAATGAATATCAACCGTCTCCCTGTTCAGGGCAAGAAGAACATCTATACCTTCTCTCGGAGCTAAAATTTCTTCGGGCCCCACACGTAACATGTAAGTGTTGTGACCGCCCCTGATGCGTGACTGATAGCTTTGGGTCACCACTATTTGATAACCGGCCCTGACTATAGCCTTGGTCAATATCTGTGAAAGTGTGACCAGCCCTTGACCCGCCTCGCCGCCAATCATGATGTTCAACGATTTTTGCTTCATTACTGAACCCATAAAGTAATCTACTAAACGTTGAATATGGTCAATTAACCCATGTCCAGCCTACATGCTCAACAGTTTACGCCAGGTGGATACGGAATTAAAGCCAACGCCCTCGGGAGCCTCTTTTTTAAGGTTTGGCCCGAATTTCACCTTCCAGTCGCCCATTAGAATGAACGGCGCCCAATAATATGGATGGCTGGTTCCCTGGTTCATCAGAAGTTCCATTTTGGCTTTGCGTAAGGCCTCGGCTTTTGAACCGTCAGGTAGATTCTTGTACATTTCAATGAACAGTTTGGCTGTGCTGTCATCATTCACCTGCCACATGCTCAATATGACTGAATTTGCTCCGGAGAACAGAAATGCCCTCGACAGATCATATAGTCCGGAGGACTCTCCCGATGAAGTCTTTGACGGCGCCAGGCTTGAAGAAACAACCACCAGGTCGGCATTCAGTTTTAGTCCAAAAACCTCCCCTAACTGCAGGAAACCGTCATTTTCACGGTCACCGTAAGTGGAAAATACTACTGCCGGCTGTTGCTGGAACTTTCCCGCCCCCTTTAATTGAACACCGTGAGTGGCCAGGTGGATGTATGCGTACCGAGACAGATCAGCCTTCTTGAAAAGTGTCTCTGTGACTTCATGCCCAAAATAGGATTGAGTCGGTCCGCCTAACAGTCTTACAACCTCTGAGACCTCTTTTCTGGAGCCGGGCAACGGTCTTAAATAATCTCCACGGGATGAATACGGCATGGCGTTGAGAGAACTGAGCAATCTCTGAGCCCCGGGATTGAGTTCACGACTTTTATCGGAATCGGTGTATAAGGCGTCTGCAAAGGCCACTATGTTCCATCCGGGACGCTTGGTGTGATGAATCTTTCTGGACCATGCCATCAGGTATGATGACGGCTCATAACAAAACGCATATTTCTCCACGAGAAATGACGGCCTCTCCGTCGCAGACCAGAACCTCCTGGACTGGTGAGTCTTTGAATCCACTAAAATCTCAAACGGCAACGAGTTAAGCGGTCCATGGGGAACGATCACCGCAGTTTTTTTGCCGTTAAGGATGAACTCAACCGGTTGAAATATCTTTGAGTATATCTTGTAAGCGATTGATGGGTCCCAGTTTGACTGAATGTCAACCTTTTGCAGAGGCCTGACAATACTGTCAACATCCTTTTCCAGTTCGGTGTAAGGATAATCTACGGAAAAAGTGTGGAACCTGTGTTTGTCAATGGCGAAAACATAGGTTCTGCCCCTGGTAACCGTGTACTGAATTATCGCTTCATCCGGGTCGAGCGATTTTTGCAATTCATGTGCCGACATGGGCCTCGGTCGTTTCAAGTCTACATAGGCCGGATATTCCCTTGCAAATTGCTCCCTCAATGTGCCGTAACTTTTTTCTTTAATCTTTCTCTCTTCTATGAGCTTCTTTATGACCCCCTGATTCGGGTTGGCCTTTGAGCGCTCTTCCATCAATTTGTCGTTGAGTCTCTTCAGGGATAGTCTCAGGCTCTTTTCTTTAATCAGGAGTTCATTGGGGAGATCGGAAAAATTTTCAACATTTATTCTGGCCAAGGCTCCTTCGAAGGATGAAGCCTTCAAACTCTCCGCAATCCTGAGGGCTCTACTGTCATACGCTCCCCCGGGGTCCTTCTTGGCAAGGTTCATCATCACGCGTAATGTGGTTTCAAACAGAGTCGTCTTGCCACCAAATATGAACTCATCTTCATCGGATTCCTCAGTGTAATCCGCTTCCATTGCTTCAACTATGCTGAGTGACTTGCGGTAGGCTTCGAGAGCCTCTCCGAAATTCTTTTTCTCCTCAAGTGTTCGTCCCAGAATGAAATACCCTTTCCACATCATGCTCCGGTCTTCCGAGGCCTGTGCAATTTCAAGGGCTTTTCTAAGGTCTTCCAGTGCGGACTCATGATCCCCAAGAGTGGTGCTAAGCATGGCAATTTGGAGGAGGTTTTCATTCACACCCCGGCGATCACCCAAGGCGGAACGAATGGTCATGGCCTCCCTGTAATCTTCCATGGCTGCCCGGGGTTTGCCTACGGTCTGGTTTAAAGTCCCTATCCTTGTTAGAGTCCTGGCTTCACTCTTTCGGTCCTTGGTGTCCCTTGTGAGTGTCAAAGCTCGTTGCTGATACTTCAGAGCCCCTTCCAGGTCATTCATCTTGCTGGCAATGTCCCCAAGCCGAATTAATTCAGTCTTTTGCATTTCCAGGGCGCCGGTTTCGTAATGCGTCCTGAAAGCCTCCTCGAGAAATTCCTTGGCCCGTGAGTACTCTTCTGTCCTGAAATAAATGTTACCGATCCGGTCATAAATCCTCCCGACCAGAACATCCGCCCCTCGGGTCTCTGAGAGAGAAAGGGCCTGGTGATAACTCTCCAGAGCACGCTCGTAGTCTCCAAAGGCCTCATATATTTCACCAAGATGATAGTCAATTTCCTGGGAGCGAGCGGGAGTGACGCCTATTTGAGAACGCAATCTTGACGCCGTTTCCAGATTCTTGAGAGCCCCCTCATAGTCATCCATCTTCGCCTGAATTATACCCATCGCCCCGATCGCCCAAAGTTCGCCTCTTTTGTCACCCTGTTTGTTCATTTGCTCAAGAGACTGTTTTAACAGCACAATAGCCTTACCGTAGTCTCCCGAGTCTTCAAGAAGCGTGGCTGTCTTTACATTAAGCGCTGAGGCGGCGTTGGTGTCCTTGATTTTTACCGCCAGGTCATGAGCCCGCCTGAGATTGGCCAAGGCCTCATTGTTATTTCTCCTGGCTCGATGGAACATGGCCAACTCGGAATACAGGGCAATTTCGGCACGCGGATTGTTCACGCGTTTCGTGTATGCGTCCGCCTCCTTAAAATAGGATGCGGCGTTGTCAACTTCGCCACGTGCCAGATAGATGCCGCCAATGCCGACCAAGTCGATGGCGGACCCTCTAATGTCTGATACCTCTTTGTGCAGCTCCAGAGCCTTTTTGAATTTTTCCAGGGCGGGACCTGACGCTGATTCAGAAAGTTCTATATGGGCCATGTTTGTGTAAATGTCGGCCTCGCCTTTCTTGTCACCGGTCTCCTGAAAGATGACCAAGGCCTGTTTGAGATGACCCAATGCCTCCGCCGTTTGGCCCTTACGTCTCACAAGATTGCCGATGTTGGCAAGGTTGGCGGCCTGGCCGCGTTTATCACCTATGCGCTTTCGAGCTTCCAGACTTTTTGTAAAATAGTTCAGCGCCTTGTCATAATCGCCAAGGTTCTTGTAATGAACACCCAGGGCTGTGAGAGTTTTTCCCACGCCAAAAGAATCCCCCACTTCGGTGAACTTTGCGAGGGCATTTTTTAGAGGATCGCCGGCCTTTCCACTCTCACCGGCCAGTTCGTACGCCATACCTATGATCAGATCACACTCAGCGACTCCAACAACATCTCTGGATTCCAGAAAACCTTTTCTGGCTTCCGAGGCGCTTTCTATAGCCTTGTCGGTAGACTCGCGCGAGAGCCTGAATTTTGCTATCGAGAGCCGGACCTGATTAGCCGTTTTGGCGGATACCCCACTTTTGGCGTCTTCAATGACTTCTTTAATCATTTTGACAGAGGCGGTAGGTGAACCGAGGTCTCCATAGGCCTCAGCCATGACCAGTCTGGCCATTATTGCGGTGTCCTTGGCCCCCAGCTTTTTGGCAATCTGAAAACTTTGCTGCGCTGACTCCACTGATCTCTTCAATTGCCCGGAACGCATGTCGGACTCGGCAAGTATCAGCAACGCCCCGGATTCGCATTCCGGAATATTGACCACCTTAAGGTCTTCGATGACCTGCCTGGCATTTTCCGACGCAACTGTGAATTTGCCCGCTTCAGCATTTGCCCTGGCCAGGTCATACCGCACACGAACGGTCATTTCCGGGTCCTTGGCCTGAAGGTATTTTTCAAGAGCCTGAGAGAGGCTTTTGATTGCCTCATCCTTCTTTCCCTCCGAGAACAGGGACATTCCGGTTACATATAATGACAGTCCGCCGGATTCTGAACGCTCCGATTGACCTAATAGCTTCTGTCCTTCCGCCAACGCTGTTGCGGCTTCCTTCGAATCTCCCAACAGTTGATCCAGATAAGCGATTTTAAGCAAGGTTTCACCGAGTTGTTGTGACTGGTTTGTTTCCCTGAAAGTTTTCTCGGCTTTTCTGAACTCCGCCCTGGCGTTCTTATGATCGGACTTCAGGAGGTAGACCTGCCCTATTTTCACATGATTGGCTGCCTGAGCCTGGGTGATGTTGTTTTTTACGTAATAGGACCCAAGCCTGTTCAATGCGCTTAACGCGTCCTGATAGCGTTGAAGACGAATTAGAATATCTGCTGAACTGCCTAATATAACAGGAGTTTCAGCTTGTTCGGAAGCCGGGAGTATTTTCATGGCTTCCTCAAACGCCCCTAATGCGTCTGTATATCTCTGTTTGTCGTGCAGTATCTTACCTGCGACAATCAGATCAAGACTGCGTCCCCTGGCGTTCTTCAAAGTCTTGTTGAGTTCAATTGCCTTACCTATATAGTTAACGGCAACGTCCGTAGCGCCCAATTCACGGGCTGTTTCTGCGGCAGAGCGCAAAATCAGAGCTTCCGCCTTCTTGTCATTGGTTGACGAAGCCAACTTCAAGGCCTGCTCCAGTGCATTTAAAGCGCCTTTCTGATCTCCCGCAGCCTTGGACTCAGTGGCCACCTTTATCAGTTCGTTCAGAGCCGGAGGCTTTTTTGTCGCGCCATTTTGAGTAACCGTCTCTGCAGATTTCCTGTTATTGTCCTGGCCATCGGTCGATTTGACTTCATTTTCCGGCTCAACAGGCTTGTTGTCGGGCGTCTGTGAGGTATTTCCGTCCGCAGCAGGTGGCGCTGACTCGCTAGTTTCAGCTTTGAGAACCGAGACAACCGGTTTCAGGAAAGACGTCGCAATTTCCGGGCGCACTGGAATAAATTCTTCCGGAATATCGTATGATTCCTGTGAGTTGGATACAGAGACGTTTATGTCTTTTCCTGCTGTCTCGTTTCCGGCTGACTTTGAAGAAGCGAATGCGTCTGCGTTCGATAAAACGGTTATCATGACCAGCGCAGAAATCTTTAGGACTGACCTGGCTGAGTTCTTCGTGGCGCTCATTGTGTTTCTCACCTTTTAAACGGGGATCCTGAACAAAATTATTTTAAGGCCCCCGGAGTTCTTTGTTATCCTGCGGAACCTGAATCCACCTTGTCCGTCTTCGAGTACTTTCGGAGCGCAAGCATCAGGATGGATCCTCCAGCGATCATCATCAAGCAGAGTATTTGCCCCATGGTCAGGCCAAAATGCAGGTATCCCAACTGAACGTCGGGTTCCCTGAAAAATTCGGCAACAAATCTGAAAACTCCATAAAGAATTATGAATAAAGCCAAAATGGAGCCAGGGAGAGTCATGCGGCGTCTCAGGGACCATAGAATCAGGAACAGGACTGGGCCCTCCATAAAGGCCTCGTAGAGTTGTGATGGATGGCGAGGCAAGTCCCCAGCTCCGGGGAAGATCATGCCCCACGGAACCGTTGTTACCCTTCCATACAGTTCACCGTTGATGAAATTACCGATGCGACCAGCCATGAGACCGAGCGGCACAGATAGGGAAGCTATGTCCGCTAACACCAGGAAAGAAACCCCCCTGGTTTTTGAGAATACCCAACCGGAAACTATCATTCCCAACATGCCGCCATGGAATGACATCCCCCCCCGCCACACAGCGAATATTTCCGAAGGCTGATGCAGATAGACATCAAAATTATAAAAAATAACGTAGCCGACTCTTGCGCCAAGCATGAGACCAAGAATCAGATAAAACAGGAAATCTCCTGCAACCTCAGTTGGTAATGGCCCACCTCTACGTTTGAATTCTGACTTTATGATGAAGTAGGCAATTGCAAAGCCTACAAGGTACATCAGTCCATACCATCGGATTTCCAACGGTCCGAGCCTGAACAGAACCGGATCTATCAAAAAATAATTTTCAGCGTGACTTGAATTCATTTGTCTCGGGAACCATTCGTCCCTGGATGTTTTTCACATTGATCCAACTTTTCAACTTTATCAGATAAAGTTCTGATTTTCTTGTCAGCTATTCTAATCATCCCGTCAATCTTTCTGAAGACGCCCCGGATAATTTTAGCGTCTCTGTCGTCCAGGCGCGCGCTGTCGAGGATTCGCCTTATTTCCCTCATCATTCTCAAAGGATTATTGGTGTTTAGAAAAGCGGAACGTAATAGGACAGATTCAACATGCCCATACATGTCTTCGCGCATTTTCGAATCCACCGGTTTAAAGCGATCCACCTGAAAACCTACGGGCCTACAGACCACCTTGAATATCTCGTACGCCGTGACGGCAACCGACTGAGCCAGATTCATGGACGCAAACCTGGAGTCCGTTGGTATAATCATGTGATGATCACAAAGAGTAAATTCACTGTTCGTTAATCCTCTGGATTCTCTTCCAAATACTATGGCCACATCACCTAGTTGCGACATTTTCAACATTTCCGGAACCAACTCCTCCGGGGTTAGAGAAGACGTCCTTTTCGAACCAAGACGGCCTGATGTCGCAACTGACATGACCGTGTCAGCTAAGGCCTCTTCCAGGGTATCGCAGAAAAACGCATTCTCAACAATTTCATAAGCGCCTGATGACATAGACTTTGCTTCAGAATCTGGTCCACAATCGGTTGAAGCTACAAGTGTAAGCTTTTCCAGGCCCATATTTTTCATGACACGCGCGGTGGCCCCAATGTTCCCCGCATGGGTCGTCCCAACAAGAACAATTTTCACATTCCTCAGCGGACCAAGAAATTGCTCATTAACCGAAAAACCACGTTGTACGTTTCTGGAAGGATGCAATTACCTGCCCACCGTTTGAGAAACTATCTTGTTAAAACTTCTGAAGTATTCAATTTAACTGTTCTATTTTCATTTACCAGAGTGTGATTGCGTCGTGTGACACAGCCCAAAACCGCCAAAATAGAAACGGAGGCAGGATATATTTGACATGCAGGTTTGTCAATTAATATCAAGTAAAAGATTAACTAATATAAAGTAAAATATGCTTAAGTATTACTCTTTTTATGAGGTCGGTGAATCTCTAGCTCGAATATATTGAAGGGTTGGTTTGTAGTTGAAGTGTGAGAGAACAGAAAAACTCGTTATGCCGCCCGATTGATATTGACACCTGAAAAATCGGGCGGCCTGCGGTCCCCTGAAACGGAAAATACCACTTTTATTTTTATGAAATTAAAGAGTCTCCAAATTACCAGCTTGCAGCGCCATGACAACATTAGTTTGATTGCCTCAGCCTGAGGCCATTGCCGCCCCTATTCCGGCCCCGAGCAGGACCGATATATATGGGCTACTCCAGAGGACTCATCCAGGACCGGCGCAAGAACTAACCCAATATAGACCAAAGCCGATTGAAGAACCTATCAACGCTCCGATCAATGTTTTCATAAATACTCTCCATAACAATTATTATAAAATAAGATATCGCATAGATAGCCGGCGTCAAGAGACATCCATTATCCCTGAACTTTTTTGGCGATATAATCGCTCACGCTTGCGCCGGATTTTGGATATATTACAATGCAGGATATATAATCATGGACAATCAAGGAAAAGACAATGGATGTTATGCAGACCAGGGAATCGATTGACGAAATTTGTTCCAGCTTTATGAAAGCCAGAATTCTGCTCACTGCTGCGGAGATCGATCTGTTCACCGTTTTGAAAGACGCTCCCCAATCGTCGGGACAGATATGCGCCTCAGCTGGTTTTGATGAGCGCGGGCTCACAATTCTGATGGACGCATTGGTGTCGATGGGTCTACTTAACAAAACTTCGGAAAATATTTACAGCGTCGATGATTCGATATGTCACCTTTTGTGTAAAGATTCGCCGGACTCATTTCTGCCAATGGTCTTGCACAGGGCCCGTATGTGGAACACTTGGTCTAATTTGACCGAAATCGTTAGAACCGGAACGGGGTTGTCATTCCTGGAAAAGAAAAAGCGCAGCAAGGCGGAAATGGATGCCTTCATAGGCGCAATGCATGTCATTGGAGCTAAAAAGGCTGAAAAGCTTGTCAACAAACTCGATATCAGCGGTTTCACAAGGATGATCGATGTCGGTGGGGCTTCGGGAACCTACATCATGAGTTTTATGCGTAAAAACCAAAACTTGAGAGCAACCCTGTTCGATTTGCCGGAGGTAATACCAATGGCTAAGGAACGGATTGAATCGGAAGGTTTTTCGGAACGTGTCGATTTCATCGCCGGCGATTACAACGTTGACAATTTTCCGCCGGACCACGACCTGGCTCTTCTGTCGGCGGTAATTCATATCAATAGCAGGGAAGCCAACAGATCCCTGTATTCAAGATTGTTTCAGTCCCTAAAACCCGGGGCGGCCATTATGGTTAGGGATTTTATCATGGATGACTCCAGGACCCGACCTCCCGATGGGGCAATCTTCGCAGTTAACATGCTGGTGGCCACCAGGGCGGGAAATTCATACACCCTCGACGAAGTTTGTGATGACCTTACCCAAAGCGGATTCATCAACCCTCAACTGGTTTGTGATGGCCCAAAAATGGATCAGGTCATCATGGCCATTCGGCCATGACTAATCACCTGGGCTCTGCTCCATCGGGGTAAACTTCACCAAAGGAACATGCGTCTTCAGGAACCGGACCTCCGCTTCACTATAGTTTTTTGTGTATTTTCTGGTGGATATGTCAAAATATGTGACGCCATCCACACGCTTCTTCATCGAGGCTACAGCCTGGAGCTTTCCCTCGTAAATCGGGTGATTTTTCACGAACTCATCGATCAACGAGCGCATGACCTCCAGTTTCTGTTTTATACTCCTGTTGTGGAACTGATTCCCCAGTTTTGACGTCAGATCCATCGCTGGGACGCCTCCATAAACGTGGTTGGGCAGCATTTCACTCGTTATGACCGATCCGGCCAGGGCCATGCTCTTCTCGCCGATAATAACAGGCGACACAATGCAGTGAGCCACAAACCAGACGTCCTTTGGTATGTAGAGGTGTTTTGCTGAAAAAAAACGACATCCTTCCACCAGGTCACCAAACTGCATGTGAGTCCAGACCTGGCTGTTGGCGCCTATTCCAACATTGTCGTCTATGGTAAGACCTCCCATGCTGTCAAGCATGACATTGGGGCCTATCCAGCAGTTTCTGCCTATGATCAGAGGATGCTTCCCGTGGCAAGTGGAACGTTCATGTATCTTGCTGTAGTCTCCTATCTCGAATTCCGGAGCCATGACCCTTACTCCAGGGCCAATGTAACAGAAATCACCCAGCTTTACCCTTTCGGCCATGCCGTCGATACCGGAAATCTTCGCTCCGGGCGCCACAACACACCCTACACCGAGTTCTAACACTCGGGCCTCAATCGTGCCGTCTATCTCGGACGGAAATTCATCATGACTCATCTTAATCCCCCTGAAACTAATTTGGCGCAGATTGCTTTTGGCCACTATCTATCTCATTGATAGAATATGGAGGCCTGTTGGTAACACAGGCGTGAATTCTCGCTACATACTCACCCATGACACATAAGGACAATAACTGAACTCCAGAGAACAGAACAATGATCGAGCCAAGAAACGCAAAGCCGGGAACAACTGATCCATGAATGATGTAGTTTGTCAAAATGAAGCACAAAAGAGCCATTCCCAGCGCAACGAAGAGTAGACCGACCAGGCTCATAAATTTTAGAGGGAACGCCTGAAAAACGGAGAAGGTGTTGAGAGCCTGTCTGACAAGAGTTGACATTCGATAGTTTGAATTGCCATTCAACCTCGGGGAAATCCTTACCGGGACATGAGATCGGTTTTTCGATCCCCATGATAAAAGAGCGTCTATGCAGACAGCCTCGCCCGAATATGACTCAAAAGATTCCCTCAATCGTGTGCGAAAAATTCTTAAGGCGCTCATTTTTTCTAGTGACGGCTCATTCAAGGCCACTGACAGCGAAAACTTGAGAATTCGGGAAGCGATCGATCGAATTACCGAATGATTCACACCTTCGTCTATCCCATATACAAGGTCATACCCCTCTCGAATTTTTGCCAGCATTTTGCTAATTTCTTCCGGAGGATGTTGCAGATCATCATCCATGGTCACTATATAATCGTAACTGGCCGATCTTATACCGCACAGTAATGCGTTGTGTTGGCCAACGTTTTTCATGAGGTCTATTCCGGTGAGCCACTCATGTTGTTTACATAATTTCTTTATCTGCTCCCAACTGCCGTCCTGACTGCCATCATTGACCATAATGACCTCAAAATCCTTGCATATCCCCCTGAGAGATTTTTCAAGCCTCCACACGAGTTCGACGATAGTGGCCGCACCGTTGTAAACCGGAATGACGACAGATATTCGAGCATCCCCTCCTGCCAAATTTTCCTCCGTTTAATCCGTCAAAGTTCGCCGGAATGATCTTGGGGTTTTAAAGATTTATCGGCCGAAAGTCTCCTGAATTCAAACGCCAAAAAAGTCACCAATGTGTTTGACTACCACTCCAATCTCATCTGTGGTCATCTGGTAAAATAGGGGCAATCTCAACAATCTTGAACTTACGTCATCAGTGACAGCCATCGAACCGTGGGATCTGCCTATTTTGTTTCCCACCGGTGAGGAATGCAGAGGAACATAATGAAAGATCGCCGTGATGGAACGGGCTTTCAGGTGTTCGATGAGGGCGTCACGTACGTTATTTGACCTCAATAGAATGTGGAAGATGTGACCATTGGTCGAATTTCCCTGAGGAGGCAACGGGAGCCCTATCAATCCCTTATCGGCCAGCGGAGCCAATCGCTCGAGGTAATTCTCAGCCAGTGAAACCCGTTTGTCTATTATTTCCTGGGCCTTTTCCAGTTGGGCCCACAGGAACGCTGCCGTGATCTCGCTGGGTAAATACGACGATCCGATATCCACCCAAGTGTATTTGCTTGCCCTACCCTCGAAGAATTCATGGCGGTTCGTGCCCTTATCCCTTATTATCCGGGCCCGGTCCGCAAATTTTCGGTTGTTGACCAGCAAAGCCCCACCCTCTCCACATATTATGTTTTTAGTCTCATGAAAACTTAAACAGCCAAAGTCACCTATTGAACCGAGTTGATGAGATTTATAGGAACTCAACAATCCTTGCGCCGAGTCTTCCACCACAAACAAACCGTGCCTGGAAGCTATATCGCCTATGAAGTCCATCTCACAGGCGACTCCGGCGTAATGCACAGGAACAATTGCCCTGGTCCTTGGAGTAATGGCGGATTCGATTTGCCTCTCATCGATGTTGAGCGTGTCATGGCGTATATCCACAAAAACAGGGGTCACTCCCCTCAAGGCAAAAGCGTTGGCCGTGGAAACAAAGGTGAAGCTGGGCATTATGACTTCATCACCGGGCTTAAGGTCACAAAGCATCGCCGCCATTTCCAAAGCCGCCGTGCATGATGGCGTTAGAAGAGCCTTATAACTCCCCAGTTGGTCCTCAATCCATTGTTCGCACATTTTCGTGAACGGCCCGGCCCCTGCAAGCCTCTGGTTCTTTAGAGTGGCTTCCGCAATGTAGTACAATTCCTTGCCGACAATGAACGGTCTATTAAAAGGTATTTCCAACACAGTCCCCCCAGACTGACAATCACCGACACGCGGCCTGATTTGTTCTGAATTTTAAGACCTTATGGATTTTTAACGGATGTGGTATTTCGTTTGGTATATGTGTCGCACACATGATCCCCCCGGATGAGGCTTTTGATGAGATTTTGTTCGGCGCCTCAGTTGGCGTTAAAAAATAGGCGCCTCTTCCCAGAAAAATAACATTCCCACAGGTAAAATCAAGAAAATTGTTTCCTTGATTCAAAGAATCGGGAACTGCTAAATGGAGTGTCCTGTCGTCCTTCTAACATCGGCCGATTTTTATAATCAGTCTTTCGATGAGAGAACTATTATGTCGGAAGCAAACCTGGGAAATTGAGAGGCCAAAGCTATAATCTTTTCTCTATACAGTTTGTTGTTTTCAAGTGTGTTCATCCATCTGAGCCTATTGCGAAAAATTCTGAAGGCGCCTACGTCGAGCACTTTGAAGCGGCTTTCGGCTATTTCACTCAATAGTGAATCGTAGGAATAGTAATTAATTCTTGTCGCCCTGACCGCTCTTTTCCAGTCACTCTGTGAATCCCAGGCTATTGAATCCTTTGCCTGAGCCCATTTTCTGATGATCTTCTTTATTCCGGCAGCCAATCCGGGCGCTACAGTAACCGGGTTGTAGACCATGAGTCTACCGCCAGGTCTCAGAGCGTGATGGAACTGGCTCAAAAGGTTCTTGCTGTTTGGCATATACATCAACACTTCATTGCATACGATGAAATCAAGGGTCTCTGACTTGAATGGTATCCCATTAACCAGGTTCACTTGTCCCAGACCCGTGTAAGAATTCACCTGTTGCGCCTGAACCAGTTCGTTTACCCACAAATCTATTCCGTGCCAATCGACATTTTTGACGTCACGACAGTACAGTCCCAAGTTCCCCGGGCCACATCCGACATCGAGCGTTTGAACCGGCTCCTTGGAATTTGAGGCAAATTGGCTAAGCTTTTCCTTGATATAACCGAAATGAGCATACTTAAGCCTGGTATTAATTCTGTCCATTAATGCTTTGATATCTTTATTCAAACTACACTCTCCGGTTGATGTTGCGTTATTGTGTATATCACCGGCGTGTTGTTGAGTCAAACCGATGGAGCGAGGTGAGGTCTGTGTGCAGGAATTTATGATCGGACAATTTGCGAATCTGAGGCTAAAGACTGGGGTATACGACGTTCTTTCAGATCAGTGTCACGCTGAAGCGGTCCAAACCCGATTGTTCAATTTTCATGATCTTTTCTATCGATGATCTGTGCCTGGATTCCATAACAGCCGCCATCAAATCATCACACTGACTTTTGTCAATCAGAATGCCGTGTTCGAGGAATTTTGGCCCAAGCTCCGGAATGAGAGCATTGAAGAGCTTTACAGTTATAAGGCCTCTGTTGGTGGATGTCGTCAAATTAGAGGGAGTGTACGATATTTCAGAGCGAAAGGAGGCGTATTTTCCTGATTTCCTGAAACACGCTCCGACAAGGCCGGGCATCGCTCCTGAAAGCGTCAGGATATGACCTTCTCTCAGCAGCGCATTTTCAAGATCATCGACCGCCTTGCCATCCATGAAGACGGTTTGAACACGCTTGTCAACAAATTCGGGTTCAAGCCCAAGTTCCGACACCAAAGTCGATTTTACATCGGCGCCCAATCGAGTCTGAAACATGAAACCTTGCTGGTATATGATCATCATCAGTCTCGAAACGGTTGCCAGGATGTCGGGGCCGATCAGCATCAAAATATCCTTTTAATGATGATGGCGGTCAGGGATTTTATCCCAAACCGCCCGTAGAAAATATCAGAAACCGGCTACGATATTTTAGAGAATCTCAGATCAATCAAAAGTTGAAAACCTGATCAAGTTCCGCTTCTGTGACCTTGAACTTTATGTCATGAGGCGGCAGGGCGTCATTGTAGAAATAGGCGGGCAGCCTGTCATGAGCCGACGTAAACCCCGCTTTGACATTGAATTCACGCTCATTTCTCAAAACCGACTTGCCGAGTTCGGCCACATCGTCACCGGTAAGGCTGAGTCCGTAGAAGGCGTTCAACATGTCTATGAGCGCCTGGAAAGTTTCCGGCTGATCGAGCACGGCGAATGCGATGAATAGGCACATACCGGTTGAATCTACGGCGGCCGTGGCAATCTGCAGGTTTCTGGACAACTCGACCTGGCCCACAGGAGACAATGGGTCTACGGAGCCACCGACACCCAGAATATTAGAGGCCACCGCATATCCGGCAGTGTGGTCGGCGCCCATCGTTGTGGTGGCATAAGTCACCCCAATACCCTGAACCGCTCGTGGATCGTATGCCGGCATGGCCTGATTCTTGACCACCGGAACCCTCTCCACTCCAAAGACCTTACCTGTAACTGCCGCTCCGGATCCCAATATCCTTCCAAGCTCAGTGCCCTCTCCCACCTGCTTGATCAGGTTGATGGCCGCCTCTGCGTCACCGAATTTGGCAAGTCCCGCTTCCATGTAAACCCCTATGGTGGCGCCCATTTCAATGGTATCCAGTCCATAGTCATCGTCCAGTCGGTCAAGCATGGCTATAGCGTCCAGATCATCTATACCGCAGTTTCCGCCATGAGCCCAGACCGTCTCGTATTCCGGCTGCTTGGTTAGATAATTTCCGTTCTTGTCCATATATACGCCCGAGCATCTGATGATACAGCCTCGGTGACATCCATGGGTAGCCAGTCCGCCACGCTCAATTTCAAGCGCAGCCTGCGTTTCTCCGCTTATTTTTGTGTGACCTTCAAACCGGCCCGATGAGAAATTGTTGGTGGGATAGCCTCCGGCTTCATTGAGAACATTTGTCAGAACATTAGTGCCATAAGCGGCCAGGCCTTCACCGGTAACTGGATGCTTCTTCAACCCCGCCACCCAGTTCTTGTTGGCCTCCTTGAACTTCTCAGGATCTTTAGGCGCCCTCATTGAGGCTCCCGTGTCATCGAGCACTATGGCCTTGACACCCTTTGAACCCATTACCGCTCCAACGCCGCCACGACCCGCATGTCGAGTCGGACGTCCTTCCATATCCGTACAGGCTATAGAGGCGGCCGCCATCTTCATTTCACCGGCCGGACCAATCGTTATAAAACACGGTTTGGGGCCGTAGCTTTTGGCAAGTTTTTCGACCGCAGCGTAATTACCCAACATCTTCAAGCTGTTGTCAACCTCTAGCTTGGCGCCGTCCTTGTTTATGACCAGTTTGTAACTGTTGTTGTCCCTAGGCTTGCCTTCTATTATTATTGCCGCATAACCAAGTCTGCCCAGAACCTGGGCTGCCTGACCGCCGGCGTTCGATTCCTTTATGCCACCTGTTAATGGGCTCTTGCACCCGATGGACAACCTTCCGGAGTTAGCAGCAATGGATCCGCTCAATAACCCTGGAGATATCACCAACTTGTTATCGGCCCCTAGGGCATGGCACAATGGCGGGACTTCATTCGACACTATTGCCGACGTCATAGCCCTTCCACCAAGACCCGCATACGGCCCCACCGGTGTCACGTTTAAACTCGGGCCACCCGCAGACCCCATATCAATCCTAAGAATCTTGTCCATTGATTTTCTCCCTCTTCGTAATAGCGGTTAGTGGAGAGTTAAAGAACCCGTTGGATTACTTTGCTCTGAATAGACGTTTCAAGATTGCTAAACGATAGTTTTGGAAGCTTAAATCCACCAACGGAAAGAGTCAAGGGGAAAGCGCTAAAAAGAATAATTATTTTAAGTAGTTATGACTTTTTTGACATAATGGCGTCTAATGTGTCGCAGTGTCAGCCTCCGGCAATAGGAGGAAATATCGCCAGTCTGTCACCATCGCCAAGCCCACCGTCTAACCTGGAATGACGACCGTTAACAAATATTATCATCGGGATGGTTGTCGGTATTGAGGCTTGTTCCAAGGCATTGAGGACTGTTGAGCCATCTTCCAGTTCCAAATAAAAGGGACTGCCCGGTTTCTTGTCGGGCGCTAGTTTCCCGAGCGACGCATATAGCAACATTTCAATTTTCATCGTTACGGCCTCGACTGAAAAGATTCTGACGCCTCGAGAGAAGCAGCCATCATTACCTGTTTGATGGAGACATTATTTTTTACGGCCAGTCTCTTGCAATCCTCATACTCTGGAGCAATATTTACAATTTGCCCATTCCAGTAGGCAATCTTGACACGCAAAACACCGAACCTGGTTGTAACTTCATGGATCTTCCTGTCGGCCACCATACGGTTTTCAATTCTCCATCTTAGTCCGATAGAGGTTGTTTCTCTGAAAATCATTCCAGCAAGAGATGTCGCTGCGAACACGGGGCATATGATCTGTAGTTGAACTCCGGGCCTGTTCTTCTTCATCTGAATGTTGGTCAGCGAGATGTCTAATGCGCCTCCGTTAAGCGCCTTTTCAAATATAAAATCATATAGCTCCGGACTCATGTCGTCGATGTTGGTTTCCATCACAGCCACTGACTCAGATGATTGTAGCGCCGGAGACTCTTCCGCCTCGCCAATAATGAGCCTGAGCACATTCGGGGTTTCGAGGTCCATTTTCCCGGCGCCGTAGCCTGTTGATATTATCTTCATCTCCGGCGCAGGGCCAAATCCTGAAGACAACGTGGAGAGTATGGCTGCCCCTGTTGGCGTCAATAGCTCGCCGTGCATTCCTGTGGAGTAACAGGGCAGTCCCTTTATCAGCTCAAGCGTTGCCGGCGCAGGGGCCGGTAAAATGCCGTGGGCCGTTTTCACGAATCCCCCTCCCACATTAAAGGAGCTGCAGTAGATTTTCTCAATGCCCATAAGGTTGAGGCCAATGACAGATCCGACTATATCAACAATAGCGTCAACTGCGCCGACCTCATGAAAATGCACTTCCTCCATAGATACGCCATGCACAAAAGCTTCCGCCTCGCCCAGTCGTTCAAATATGCGTAAGGAATCAGCCTTGATTGTGTCAGAAAGACGGCTATCCTGTATGAGAGATTTGATTCCGGAGAGTCTCCTGGATTCAACCATGGCGTTCTCATCGACGAGGACTTCCGCCTGGGAAGCTCTG
This sequence comes from uncultured Syntrophaceae bacterium, assembly GCA_964628605.1. Taxonomy (GTDB): domain Bacteria; phylum Desulfobacterota; class Desulfomonilia; order Desulfomonilales; family Desulfomonilaceae; genus CAITZA01. The sequence continues at coordinate 3,624 of CAZVOU010000010.1, read as the reverse complement.
ATGGACTTTTTGATCATTTTCTGGACATCGAGCTTGAATCCAACCAATCCAAGTTCATCCAATTCTCTCTTGAGGGATGTGATGTCAAGTCCACTGTCGAGAAGCGAACCCAGGATCATATCCCCTGATGCTCCGGAAAAACACTGGAAATACGCTATTTTCAAACTATTACCTCTCAAGGTTTACGAGACAGAATGCTCGGACTCCTCCAACCATCAGCGCAGTATTATACAAATATGGGGCTGGAAAAAATATAGCCAAAAACTTCTTCCCTTATCTTCACTGAAAAATTTGCCTGCGGACTCATTCCTCACCAGGACTAGAACACGACAACAACCATTGGATTTGATATGCTTGCGCTGAAACACTTTATCGAGCGCCTGAAAGAGTAACTTACAAGGAAATCGACAGATGAGAATACTTGCCGGGGACATCGGGGCCACAAAAACGGTTTTGGGACTATTTGAACGAGGTCCTGTCAGACCAAAACTGTTACATTCCATGACATACTCTAGTCAAGGTTACGATTCGCTTGAGTCAATAATCTCCGAATTCATGTTGACGGCGGATGGGTCAATTGACACTGCGTGCTTCGGAGTCCCTGGACCTGTCTTGCGAGGCGAATGCAGAACAACCAACCTCAAATGGGTAGTCTCCGTCGAAAATCTGAAGACTAATCTAAACACCCTAAAAGTGGTTTTGGTGAATGATCTGGTGGCGACAGCCATAGCGGCGCCCAAGCTATTTGAACATGAATATGTGATTCTCAATACCGGAGAATGTGACCCCACAGGCGCCCTTGGTATTGTCGCGCCTGGAACGGGCCTTGGAATGGCCCTGATGATATGGATGGGGGAATCCTATCAACCGGTGGCATCTGAGGGCGGCCATGTGGATTTTGCCCCCACTGATGAGCTGCAGATGTCTTTACTGGATCATATGATGAAAAAATTGGGGAGAGTCAGCGTAGAGAGGATTGCGGCCGGGCCCGGACTGCTGGAAATATTCAACTGGCTTTGTCTGCAATCCGGCAACTTGGATGCGTCCCTAGCCCATGAAATAAACTCGGCGGACAATCCGTCGGAATCTATTTCCAGGCAAGCTCTTGAGGCCAATAATTTTCTGTGTAATCAGACTCTGGATGTTTATGTCTCGATACTGGGTTCAATATGCGGAAACCTGGCTCTGACGGCAATGACCACCGGCGGCATATACCTTGGGGGCGGAGTAAGCCCGAAAATACTTCCAAAACTTGTGCAGGGCCCATTCTTGGAGGCTTTTAACAACAAGGGCCGGTTCAGAGAATTAATGGGCTCCATACCGGTTAAAATAATAACGAATGATAAAGCCGCTTTGATCGGCGCTTCAATCTGGGCGGCTCAAATAATCTGAAACGGTGAATGAGAGGATGTTCATGGACAGCAAATTAATAGAACGAGCTGCGGAAATGATAATTAAGGCAAAGAGGATTGTTGTTTTTACAGGAGCGGGCATTTCTACGGAATCAGGTATACCGGACTTTAGATCCCCCGGTGGCGTCTGGTCTCAGTATAACCAGGACGACCTGACTTACCAGAAGTTCATGTCAGGTGAAAAATATCGGAAGCTCTACTGGGAATACGATCAATCACGGTATCCTGCAATGCGCGACGCAAAACCAAATAGCGCCCATCTGGCCGTGGTCGAAATTGAAAAAAGGGGGCGCTTGCAAGCCCTGATAACCCAGAATATTGATGGACTGCACCACAGGGCGGGTTCCTCCCCAGAAATGATTTACGAGATACACGGAACCGTCATGGAAGTGACATGCCTGAAATGTCATTTGCGCTGGCCAAGAGAGGAAATTACACATAAAATGGAACGCGAAAAAATCGATGTTCCTTATTGCGAATCCTGCGGTGGACCTTTGAAATGCGCCACCATAGCTTTTGGACAGTCTCTTCCTTCAGAGGTCCTTGAGGCATCTTTCGATCACTCCCAAAACTGCGACCTGTTCATCACCATAGGGTCGTCCCTGGTGGTTCAGCCCGCTTCAATGCTACCTGTCAGCGCCAAGAGATCAGGCGCCAAACTGTTGCTGGTAAATCTGTCATCGACTCCATACGACCCGATAATGGACCTCATTGTGAAAGGCTCGGCCGCTAGGGTAATGAGGGACATAATGAAAGAATTCGAAGGGATGGAACAAAAAGGCTTCTGAGGGGGCAGGGCTGTCGCATGACAATACAAAGGACGTTCCGGCAACATTGCAGAACGTCCTTTGACAGTTTCATTAAAACATAAAGAGCGAAAGAAATGATTAACGTTTGGAGAACTGGAAGCTGGCGCGTGCCGCTTTTCTTCCGTATTTTTTACGCTCTTTGATTCTCGAATCCCTGGTAAGGAAGCCGGCGCTTTTCAGCGGGGCCCTGTAACCGGGGTCTATTTCAAGAAGCGCTTTGCTTATGCCATGCTTGATGGCGCCGGCCTGACCGGATAGGCCACCACCACTGACGTTCACTACTACGTCAAAGCGCCCGACTGTCTGAGTCAGTTCAAAGGGCTGCAGAATGATCATACGTGAAGTCTGACGGCCGAAGTAATCATCCATTGGTCTTTCATTTATGACACATTTGCCCGCGCCTGGTCTCAGCCGGACTCTAGCTATTGCGTTTTTTCTCTTGCCAGTAGCATAAAAAATATCCTGGGACATTTAATTCTCCACGATTAGAACTGATAGATCTCCGGCTTTTGAGCCTCATGCGGGTGCGTGTCAGACGCATATATCTTTAATTTGGTTATCTGGCTGCGACCCAGAGAATTTTTGGGAAGCATACCCTTGACGGCCCTGCGAAACAACTCTTCCGGCTTTTCCTTCATGAGTTTCTCAGCGCTGGTAACCTTCAATCCGCCTGGATAACCACTGTGGTTGTAATACATTTTCTGGCTCATCTTACGGCCAGTCAGCTTCACCTGGGAAGCGTTCACCACGATGACGAAATCGCCATTGTCAGCGTGTGTGGCGAACTGTGGTTTGTGCTTTCCCCTGAGAATTCGGGCGCACTCAACTGCGAGTCGTCCCAATACTTTGTCTTTAGCGTCGATGACGAACCATTTCTTTTCAACTTCCCCGAGTTTTGGGGTCCACGTTTTCATGAAACACCTCTCCAAACATGTAAACACAGATTTTTACTATTACCATGGTAACATGTCAAGATATTTATGTTCCTTTTTGTTTAAAAAATGACTGACACTTACAATCTTGTTTTCCGCGACTCTGGTTAATGTAGTCAAAATGTCATATCATGACCAGAACACCACCCTGGGCAATCTAATCCCCCTGACCAGACTCTCAATACATTTCTTCATCGAAACGGTTAAAATTATCCTTAATTCCTCGCGTATAAACTGTCTTGTAAAGTTGCTGAAAGCCTTCCGCTGCAAAACAACACTTACAGTCGGCGCCGTCATCAACCACCCCTGTGCGGATTAAAGTCTCCAGACCCATATCTTCATAGAATTCCTTCATTTCGGTGACACGCGGCTCTTGGGCGGAGAACCTGAAACGCCAACCATCCTCCAGTAATCTGTTATGTTCTTCCAAAGTAATCAAATCAGCCATTTGAGTCCATCCTGCTGAAAATT
>CAZVOU010000009.1:0-1592 GCA_964628605.1 uncultured Syntrophaceae bacterium | reverse complement strand
TAGCCCATTTCCATTTTGTTGGCCATTTGCGGATCCTAATGCTGCGTTTTTTGATAGTATACCTAATTGCGGAAATGGTAGTTTCTGATTTCAAGAATCACCAGCGGCCTTGTAGGCATCAACAACCTCATCTGCAATACCGGACTCCAGTATTTGGCCCTTCTCCAGCCAATAGATAAAATCACAGAGGGATTTCATTTCGCCGAGGCTATGTGACACCACCAGCACAGTCACACCGCTATCCCTGAATTTATCAAGGCGTTTCTTGCACTTTTTCTGGAATGCGTCATCGCCTACACCGAGGATTTCATCGACAATGAGTATGTCCGGGTCTACATCCGTGGCCACGGCAAACCCCAGTCGCGCCACCATCCCGGAGGAATATGTCCTGAGAGGGGCGTCTATAAAATCGTCAAGTTCTGAGAATTCGATTATACCCGGCAGCTTTTCGGTGAGTGACTTGTTGGACATTCCCAGCAGGGTCCCATTAAGGTAGACGTTTTCCCTACCTGTCAGTTCGGGATCAAAACCGGCGCCCAGTTCAATCAGGGGGGCGATCCTCCCTCTTACTGAAACGGTACCGGCGCGAGGTTTGATTATACCGGCGATTACCTTTAGCAAGGTGCTTTTGCCTGCTCCGTTTCGACCGATTATCCCGACAGCCTGACCGGCCTTGACATGGAAGTCCACATTGTTGAGGGCCTTGAACTCTTCGTAATCATAGCGGCCGGCTTTGAGCCGGTGAATAGCGTATTCCTTGAATGATCTGATGATCTGCTTGGGTAAGCGGTATGTTACAGTCACTCCCGACAGAGCGATAACATCTGAAGCCATCTCAGGCTTTGCATCCCCCCTAAACATAATAGATGAACGAGTCTTCCGAACGTGTGAAGATGATGTGTCCAACCATGAATGACAATATAGCCAGTATAGCGGAAATGGAAAGAATCGTCATATCCGGGGCCACCCCCTTGTAGAGCGGCGTCCGGAAACACTCCACAAAGTAAAACATGGGATTTAGCTTCAGAAACAGAACATATTTCTGGGGTATTATGTCCATCGGATACATGACCGGTGTCAGGAACATCCATGGGGTCATCATGACCCTGTACATTTCCCCGGCATCGTGAAAAAAAGCGGTCATGGCGGCGATGATCAGGGCTATCCCCAGAGTAAAAAGCATGGCCATTATGGTGACAGGTATCAAATAGAACCACGTGAGCGTGAACCCTTTACCCATAACCATTACCAGCGCCAACAGCGGGATCATGGCAAAGCCCAGATTGACCAGGTTTGAGGTAACAGTCGAATAAACAAAGACCTGCTTTGGGACATATATCTTTTTGATTAACGGCCCCGAATCCACAATACATCTCGATGCGTCCAGCGTGCTTTGAGCAAAAAAATTCCACACCAGGAATCCGGACAGAAAATATATGATGAAATCCTCCGTCCCAAACCTGAATATGGTTGAGAACACCACCGTATAAACGGCGGTCATTATAAGCGGGTTCAGCATGGTCCACAGAAACCCTATGGCCGACCTCTTGTAACGAACGGTGAGGGCACGATGGACCAAATTGGTTAATAAA
>CAZVOU010000008.1:0-26191 GCA_964628605.1 uncultured Syntrophaceae bacterium | reverse complement strand
ACGAGTCCGTACAGACGCACTGGAGCAGTTTCCAGCGACGGCGTTCGACTTGGCGCCGGTGGAGTGGAAGCTTTTAGCAATGATGTTTGAATGTAGTAAATACCGATCCCCACAACAAGAAGAAGAATAAAAACCGAAATCTTGCGAACCTTTTTCATTTGCCTGCTTCTCTCTCAAAATAGCGTTCAACAGTATCAGATACAATGCCCCCATTCTCGATCTTGATCAAACGGTCCGCGTAAGGGAAAACGCGAGCGTCATGCGAAACAACGACGACAACCCTGCCTTCTTCAAGCGCAATGCGCTTCAGGATGGACATGACCGCCTGTCCACTTTTTGCGTCCAGCGCCGATGTAGGCTCGTCGCAAAGAACAATGGCAGGATTCTTGATTAAGGCTCGGGCAATTGAAGCCCGCTGCTTCATACCCCCTGAGAGAAGCCTAGGTTGCAAGGGAGATGTATCTTCCAGTCCCAGTGACTTTAGCAGACTTTCTGTCTTGTCGATAAAATCATGAGGTAATCTGGCTCCCTGTACAGCAAACGCCAGAGCGATATTTTCCATAACGCTCAAGCCTTCTATCAGCATCGGTTGCTGAAATACAAATCCGTATTTTTGCAACCGAAGCATTGCCGCATCGTTATCAGAGAGCATTGTAACATCTCGTCCTTCGAGATACAGTGATCCTTCGGAGGATCGCAACACCAACCCCATAATGGAGAGAAGCGTAGTCTTGCCGCTGCCGGATGGCCCGGAAAGCACCGTCAATGACCCAGGCTCAAATTCCAGATTGGTCGGAAAAAGGACCCGCCTGATCTGACGACCATCTGAGAAATCTCTGGCTATGTTTTCCAACTTCAGGAACGCCAAATACAGCCTCTTGACACCTTAATGAAACACCGATGCCGGCTCTGCCTTGAGAGCAACACGCAGTGCAATCAGAGAACCGAGAAAACTGACCGCCAAAGTCCCTATCGCAAGTATCGGAGGAATCTGTATCGGAAAAAAACTGGGGATGGAAGACCCATGAGTCACATTCAGGAATATCGCCAACATAAGAAAACCCACAAACACGCCTACACCTGAAATTATAAACACCTCGCTAAATACAACTACGGCAATGTCCCGTCGCCTAGCGCCGATGGCTCGCATAACCGCAAAGTCTCTCGCCCGACTCAGAACGCTCGCATACATCGTCAGAGAAATAATGATGACACCTATAAGGACGGCAATTACGGTGGAAAAACCAAAACTGCCTCCAATTCCGGTGTTGGTAAAATAATAACGTCTAGTCAAATGAGATAGCTCATCTGTTCCATAAACGGTATTTTCGGGCATCACCGCCTTGATTTTGTTGAGTGCGGCCTGCTTGTTTGTGTTGGGCTTGAAACGGATCAGGATGGCCGTGTAGCGCCCCGGAGGAGTGCGAGCGATTTCTCTAACCTTTTCCAGGGTTCCGAACACTAAAGTCCCCTGAAAACCACGCGCGCCATCGGTTATCGCGCCAACTCGGACCCTCCTGTCGCCAATTTCGGTTACTTGATCCAGCAAGGGGTTGCCGAATTTGGGCAGATCCAGTCGATCGACGGTTACGGACTCGAGGTCAAGTAAGGCTCGTTCATCTCCTTTGTCGAAATCCCAAGGGCCTCCTGAGAGGCGAGGACGAGAAACCCCTAAGACCCGAACCGATTCAAAGGAACCGTCAGATGTTTTATACAATCCATTGCCGATCAGAACCGGTTCCGCCCACTCCACATCTTCCACTCCAATTGCGCGATCTATAAATCGCCCCGAGATAAGGTTACCGGCGTCGGAGTTGCGCACGTTGGCGCTCATGATCCAGGCGTCTGCGCCGCTATGATCCACGAGCACGGACATGTAGTTCAATAAACCGAAAAGTATTGAAAGCTGCTGGCCAACCAGAAATACGATGGCTATGACACCCAAAAGCGACCCAGCTGTTGAGGAACGATCGTGCGCTACCATACGAAAAGCGGTCAGGCTACGCATCGATAGAATCCCCGCAAGCCAAACGAAAACCATCTTCGAAATCAAGAGCCACCAAAGCTCCCTGGCTTTCCAGCGCTTCCTTTGCCACCACCGCCCCGTGACCACCCAGTATTATTCGGCAGTGTTTAGACTCGCCGTTAATCTTCTCAATCAAATCTGATACCGCCTCCAGCCTGGAGAGCATGGTGAATGTCAGGAAAAGCGCTTTGGGCTTGAGGGCTGCGACCGCCAGTGCTATCTGATCTGCTGGCAAGCTTCCTCCAAGATTCTTAACTGTCCAGCCCTGGAATGCCAAATACGTGGCAAGCGCCAGTGGAATCAGTTCATGTTCATCCCCTGGAGCGCAAGATACCATCGCTACAGCATCCGTCTCCAGCCGGGACTCGGGTATCATAAACGATAGTCCTGCCAGGAGACTTCGGATCGCCTCCGTTGCCAGGTGCTCCTGAAAAACCTCCAGCTCATTTGCTTCCCAACGCTGTCCGACTTCGGCCATCATCGGAAGCAGCACTTCAACAATCAAACGTTCCGGTGATGCGAACTCTGTGGCTATCGCTGAAATGACTCCGTGTGCGCCTCTAACATCCCCACAGATGAGTTTTTCGAGGAGTTCAGGATTGACCGGCTTGATCAAAGCCTTACGCTCGTAGGACGCTTGTTCGATCAAACTGTCCAGACCGTCCCTTAAGGACTGAATCGGTCGAGCCAGTTCATTGCATTCGGGTGGTTTAAGCAATCCCTGAATGGCTATTATCCAACTATCCAGAACCAGGGCAAATGAATCGTGCCTTGAACCGCGTGCGCCGAATAGCCGCGCATACCATTTGCACTCATCCCGCAGAGCAGAGAGAAGGTTGTACTTGTAGACGACATTCAAAAGTTTGCCGAATTCAAGGAGGTACAGCAACAATTCTTGATCCGCCCGCTCCGGATCCGCTCGCTTGTGGTAGCGCCACTCAAGTTCCAGTCGCTTGCAAACCAGGGCAGACAAATTTCCGAACTCAGATGAAAAAAGCCGTGAGGCAGAACTAGAGACTGCGTTCATGATTAATGTGCTCCTGAGGCGCCCGTTAATAAGTAGGATAAAATATGCCCTTAATGGTTGGACGCCTGCGCATCTTTAGATAGAGCGACTCTAATTCAAACAAATTCGGTGATTTATAATTTTTAAACAGTACGTTATTTAATAATGATAAACAAATGTCTAAGCCCCCAAATAAAGTAATGGGCAAAGAACTAATTTATGTCTTCTTCATTTTAGGGTCAACAGCCCGTGAATTAGGCGCCGTCTTCATGAGCATCGTTTGCTTGCCTAAACGACAGTTTCGGTCTAATAAACCATAGGGACTCTTTGAACCGTTATGTCAAGACGTTTCTTGGTCTGGAAGCGCCATACCTTGAGTTTCACTTCTGTACCGGCCTCACCTCTCAACTCAGTTTGAACGACTTTCATAAAGTCGCGGCCTTTGGTCGGTTGACCATCGATATGAGTGATCACGTCACCACGTTGCACTCCTGCTGCTTGCGCTGGGCTGCTTTCATAGATATCCAGAACAACGAAACTGCCTCGATGGTCACTTGCAAGGTTGTCATATAATTGACCGAGTTTCAGGCCGATACCACCGGTTTCGTCCACGGCCCATGCGGAAACACCACACAAGGAAGACATCAGTAGCGCCAATATTATCCTAGAAAAAAAACGTTTTCTGTTCATGCTCCACCTCGATAAACGGACGCCTGTCCGATCCCTAGTGGATCAGGCAGGCGTGTGAATGAATCATTTAGAAATTGTCGTTAGCGCCTTAATCAGCATTTCGAAGGCGCCATGGCAGGTTCAGCGTCTGGGTCAAATACGACGTCCCCGTCTTTTAGCTGAGGATTGATGTCCTCCAAAAAGGCATCTGTCATTCCAGGGACTTGACGCAAATCTTCGGGCTTCTTGAAAGGCCCCTTGGCCGTGCGAAATTCAACAATGGCCTTGGCCAGAGTCTCAGGGATTTTGCAGGGAAGCGCCATGAGTTCCTGGACGGACGCTTTGTTCAGACTAACAATTTTTTTCTGAGCCTCGGCTGAGTAGGGATTCAGAAAAACTGCCAACAATGCAACCGCCAACGCTGAGATAGCAACTCTGGTTACTCTGTTCATTCTCAAAACTCCAAATTCTCTAAAGTGACCAGTGAAATGGTCAGTGAATCTAAAAAAATTTCCAGTTCCTAGGCAGGATTTACCCTATACTTTGTAATGTCGGGAGGGACAACCGCTTTTTCCAAAGGGGCCTTGATTTGGGACTGATCGGAATAAGGCACCCTATATGCCCGGTAAACCAGGTTATATTTACCATTCTTGGTGTAATACGGGCTGATGTATTCCCAAACTATCTCGTGATCCGGGGTAACTTCCTGAAGCTGGCCAACGGCGCCATTAGTGATCAAAGTGTTTCCATTGGGGAGGCGCTGGGCTGAACTGACATAATCCGAATAGAACTGATACTTGTTTCTCAATCCCATCTGTTTTGCGGAGTGTTCCCAAACCATCTGCAGAGTGCGAGGGTCAAATTCGATGACTCTGGAATAGTCGCGTCGAGCATCTGACCAACCGGTATGCGCTCCCGGGTTTCGAGGTCCGTAACCAGCGTAGCCACCGTTGTCGTAAATCAGTATATTCCCTTCACCAGGAAGGCCCTTGGGAATCATGTGGGTGTGGTGCTGCCCGATGATCTGGCCCATTTTCTTGTATGCGCCATCGATAACTTCACCGTTGAACTCCCACTTGGTGTCCGGATAGTAATAGGGACCTATCTGCCACACCAGTTTACCGGTCGCTCTATCAATGATGTTGCTGGTGTTAGTCTGGCGATTTGAAATGATAACATTTTCAGGGTTAAACATTTTGTATTTGACGGGATCTTCGGAATACCATTTGTTAGGCCCTAACCATGAAACCGAATTCACATGAAGCCAGTCACCGCCCTTGACATTAGGTGTTCTTGTCATGGACCAGGTCGGATACTTGCGCATGGTAGCCTTGAATTCAGGGGAGAAGTTCATTTCATCGAAATGGTCGCTGGCCAACCATTCCCAAGTGACCTTCCCATTGGCGTCAACTTCGTAAATGATGTCGTCCAGGAGATCTTTGTCCGTAATTTTGTCGTTTTTGGTGATCTTGTTGGAGAGGATTAGGACTTTGCCTTTCCAGTTGTTCAGGGGCATTCCGGGGACATAGTAGCCGACAGGGTTTCCTTCAAACTGGTAGTCATGGTGCATGCCTGCCTTGGGTATGTTGCGAACTACCTTGCCTTCAAAGTCAGTAACCACAAGATCTGTGGAATGTTCATCTCCCCACAAACGACCCTTCTTCTCGGGCGATGGTCGGTGTGTTCCTGCAACCATTCCGTTATTCAGCATTTTCGGTGGGTGCTCTTCCTGGCATAATTCCTTCCACTGCTTCACAACATTTCCATTCATGTCGATCAGCACGGTACCCTCATCCAAAACCTCGGTTCCAAAAATTGTGTAGCCATTAAAACATTTCTTGGGATCATAAATTGTTGTTCCATGAGGAAACACCGTTGGAAAAGAAAGGGCTTCCATCGGCCTGACCATTGTCCCTGCGGCTGCAATAGCGCCTGCTATCAAAAACTCTCTACGATTCATATTATCTCCTTTGCGACTGAACAAACAATTCTTGAAGCCTGTTTTCTGCTGAGTCTTGGTTCAAGGCCCACGATGGTGACTCTATCCACGTGTGACTCTAGCCTCCTACCGATTGCCACCAAATCCGAAAAAAAGTGCTATTAGTCCCCTCTCCAACACTCCCCGTTTTGACTGCTTCCGGCCTGGGTTCGAACCGGAGCAAATCTACTCTGATCAATTTCTCGGGATTATAGTGTCTGAGGACAAACATGCTCATTTGAGCCAGCAGAAACTTTTGTCCAACTTTTTAAGCAAAAAGCTTGCCAATCATGAATTTGTTCTGTCGAGGTACGTTCCAATTTAACCGGGTGGTCTTAATAAGTGATTGACTAGGCTTGTCTGTAGGGCTTTGAAGGGTGCTGTGCGAAAAATCATACACAGTGTTGTTGATTTGGGCAACGGAGCGCACGATAAAAATCCCTGTGGAAAATATCCACAGGGACCGATTCAATTTCCTGATTCGAATACGCGCAGTGCGAGATTCTCCAAAACTAATAACCGGGCATGGCCTCGGGTTCTTCTTCTCCAGCCTTCTTTTCTGTCTTTTTGTCAGGGGACTTTGTGGCTTCTGGTGGAGCTGCAAAGGCGCCTTTTTTCCAGACCTTATAGAACAGTGGGCAATCACCGAGTGAGGTCTTCCTGCTGAGATCCTTGCCGACCAATCCTGGGAAGTCGGGACCATATCTGTAAGCGCGATGTATCATGTTCGGCATTCCCTGGCGGTCTGGAGGGAATGCGTCTTTGTTGTCGGTTACCACGCATTTGGCTTCCCCGCCAAAAATTGGAGAAACATAATCCCAGACTACCTGTTTGTCGGGCGTAACTTCGAACACGTGGCCGGCCATTGATGATGTAACCAAAGTGTTGCCATTTGGAAGTCTCTGTACTGCGCCCTGACGGTAGGAAAGAAAGCTGGGCGAGTGATTTGCTTCGTAAAGCCATACGATCTTTCCTGTTTTAGGATCAAATTCCAACGCTGCAGACCTCTGGTTTTCAGGTCTCTCCGATCCATTGTCGAAAAGCAGTACGTTACCATTCTCCAATAGAGAGGCGCAATGACTGCCGAAGATGATCTGGTCGCCATTGTCATACCAGCCGGGCTTTTTGGCCTTGGGGTCGTATGCTGTGGGGTTTCCCCAACGGGCTTGAATTTTGCCGGTTTTATGGTTGATAAAGTAGACTTCCGAAAGGTGGCGGGAATTTAAAATGACCTGATCCGTTTTAGGGTCATAATCGACTGAATTAAAATGCGACCAGTCCAGGTCAGGGTAGAGTAGCCCATGTCCAACCGGGTGTGGAAGTTTGAAATTAATGTCAAGTTTGTCCTTGCCTTTTCCCAAGTGATCCCAGGCATGCCATTCCCAGACGGTTTTCCCTTCCTTATTTACTTCACGAACAAAATCCACCCAGAAGTCGTTGTGATCAACCCCCCTGAATTTAACGGGCTTGTCCGGAATAGTCTTTGGGTCGCGTCCTTTGGCGATAGCCTCTTTTTTGCTCTTTGCTTCCCATGCCAGCACAAGGGTGTTTCCATTTGGCATCCGTTTGAACGTGTGGTGCTGTATGGCCTTTCCCGGTTCGAAAAGCTTGTATTCCCAGACCACATTTCCATTCCAGTCAATTTCTTCAATAATTCCACCGACTCCACCGATGGTGCAGAAACCTGGCTCCTGAGTTATTTGACCAGCTCGAAGCAAATTTCCATTTGGAAGAAGTTCAGCGTGTAGTCCAGGGCGATATTTGCTTTTCCAGGTGTGAACAACATTACCTTCCATGTCAATCAGGTAAGTTTCGGTGCATTTAATGATCGGTGAATAGAGCGTGTACCCATTGTAGGTTTTGCTTTGATCCCAGAATAGTACACCGGTCGGGCCGGTCAGCGCCTCGTAGGAATGTGAATTTGAAAAACAACATGCGACGATAAACAGGACAATGCATGCAATCCTTTTTACAGCCATAAATTACCTCCTATTGATAGAAGAATACGATCAGTCTGCATTTTCAACACCGCAGTCCCGCTTTCTAACTGCTGGAACTTTTCCGATGAGAAAACTTCATCATCTGAATCCTGACCGCTAAACGAAGCAAAAAACCTGCCATCGGAAGTAACATATCAAAACAACAGTAGATATTGATTTAGCTGAAGTAAGGAGCTTTATCAGCCTTTTGAAAAAAGTCGGGGAAGAGTGTAGGGGAAGCCGAAGACGCAATTCATAACGGTAATCCGTAGAGACGCCTCAAAAAAATGTCCCGGCTAAAATCTTAGCCAGGACACATTTAAAAAGGGCTGTGATCATAAAATCATGACAAGGTTTGAAGTCTTTTAATATGCTTGCATTGTCGGCTGTTCATCATCTTCAGCTTTACCACCAGGCTTAGTCGCTTTGGCAGGCGCTTGCTTCTGATCTGAAGTTGGAGCTAGGGATGCGCCTTTTTTCCATGCGCTGAAAAATTTTGGACAATCGACCAATTGCGTTTTCTTGCTGAGATCTTTGCCTTTCAATCCAGGAAAATCAGGACCATACCTGTAAGCTCTGTGAACGAAATTGGTCATGCCGTCCAGAACCTGTTCAAGCGGAAAGGCATCTTTTCCAGTAGCCAGGCATTTAGGTTCTCCGGCGAAAACAGGGCTCACATATTCCCAAACCAACTCTTTGGATGGGGTAACTTCGAAGATGTGTCCGCCATGGGTTGAGGTTATGAAAGTGTTGCCATTGGGCAATCTCTGAACGGCCCCTTGGCGAAAAGAGTTGAAGCTGTTGGTATGAAGTGTTTGAAAAGACCAAACGATCTCGTCAGTCTTGGGGTTAACTTCTACAATGGCTGAGCGTCTTGACTCAGGACCTTCCGAACCATTGTCAAACAGCAGTATGTTCCCATTTTCCAGTACAGTCGGGCAGTGGGTGCCGAAAACCTTTTGGTCGCCCTTATCATACCAACCTGGTTTCTTTTTGCTGCTGTCATAAGCCGTGGGGTTGCCCCAACGGTATTCAATCTTACCGGTTTTGTGATTGATGAAATAGAATTCGGCAAAGTTACGGGAGTTTAGCACAACCGTGTCAGTAGCCGGAATGTAGTCAATAGTATTAAAATGCGACCAGTCTGTCTGATACAGCGGACCTACCGGATCAGGAAGTCTGTAGTTGATATCCAGTTTGTCTTTTCCTTTTCCTACATGATCCCAGACGTGCCATTCCCAAACCGTTTTTCCGTCCTTATCAACTTCTCGAACAAAGTCCACCCAGAAATCATTGTGATCAATACCCCTCTTTTTAATGGGCACCGGGGGAATCGTCTTAGGATCCCGTCCCTTTGCAATGGTTTCTTTTATGGACTTGGCTTCCCAGGCAAGTATCATCGTGTTTCCATTGGGGAGACGCTTGAAGGTATGGTGCTGAATGGCCTTGCCGGGCTCAAACAACTTGTATTCCCAAACTACATTACCATTCCAGTCAATTTCTTCAATGATACCACCGACTCCACCGATGCCACAGAATCCGGGGGTCTGGGGAATAGCTCCCGCTCGGAGCAGATTCCCGTTGGGTAGAAGCTCGGAATGAAGACCCGGAGGATACTTGCTCTTCCATGTATGAACAACATTTCCCTCCATGTCGATGAGATAAGTTTCATTGCATTTCACAGTTGGGCTGAAAAGGGTGTAGCCATTAAAGGCTTTGTCCTTGTTGTAAAAAATCACACCGGTGGGTCCGGTTATGGCCTCATAAGCATGCGAAACGCTGAAACACAGGGCGACCATGAGGATCGCTGCGCTTGCTAACATTTTCTTGCCCACAGATACCTCCATCTTTACCATTGTCTTCTGAATTGGTTCAAATACTTGCCAATTGAAAGACGCTCAGAGCGCCTCCAAATTTCGTTTGACGCTGACGGGCATGATGAACCCGTGAAAATACTTGGCCCGGATTAAACCTTGCAAAGTCGGATTAATTGACCAAGCCAGCACTCTGAATCCGCCCTATTCAATCCTCTTCAAGATCAATTACGAATTCAGCGTGCCCCCGCAAATCAATGCAATAAGGTTTGAATCAAATTATTCCGGGCCTTAAGATTCCACTAAGCAATTATCTTGCCAACGGAGAGTAAACTTTAGTCATAGCTATACTTAACAGACCAGCTTGCTCTCAACACCTGAGATGGCTTGTGTCATCAGTTCAAATGCCGGGCGTTGTGCGGAACAGGATACATGTGGAGGATTGTTTGAGCGGAAAGTCGCACTGGTTGAGGTAAGATGAGACAAAAACAAATAGCCTGTTCAGATCTACAGTTAAGTTAGCAGTGGCAGATTCAGGAGGAGCATATGAAATAAATGTCGGTTATCAGTCTATTTCATAGGCGGCTATCTTGTCGTAGAGGGTTCTTCTTCCTATTCCCAGCATCTTGGCGGCAAGAGTCCGGTTGCCTTTTGTTTCGTCCAAAACTTGTACGATTGCATTTTTTTCGGCGTCCTCTACGACCTGTTTCAAAGTCATGGTGAGTTTTTCGTCCGATTTTTCAGAGGCTCCCGAAAACCAGAATCCAAGAAGATCCTTGGTAAATGTCTCACCATTGGACATCAGGACGGCGCGTTCGACGGTGTTTTCAAGCTCTCTAATGTTGCCTCTCCATTCGAGCGATTGAAGGAACTGAACCACACCGGGAGCTATTCGAGTCATGTTCTTCCTGTATTTCCTGTTATATTTCTTGACGAAATGCGAGATAAATTCAGGCAAATCTTCTTTTCTGTCGCGTAATGAAGGCATTTTCATCGAGACAACAGCCAACCGGTAATAAAGATCTTCCCGGAAACCACCGCGCTTTGTTTCAACGTCCAGGTTACGACTGGTAGCCGATATGAATCTTACATCAATGTTCACCTGGCGATTGCCGCCAACCGGCTTGATCTGTTTCTCCTGAATGGCTCTCAACAACTTTACCTGTGTGCCCGGTGACAGTTCGGCTATCTCATCCAGAAAGATGGTCCCGCCCTGAGCCTCCTCCAGAAGGCCCCTCCTTGCGGCAATCGCTCCAGTGAAAGAACCTTTGACGTGGCCGAACATCTCACTTTCCAGAAGTGTCTCATGGAGTGCGGCGCAGTCTATCGTCAGGAAGGCCTGATCTCTTCTAATACTTCGTTCATGGATGCTCTTTGCCAGCATCGATTTGCCCGTCCCAGTTTCCCCGAGTAAAAGAATGGATGCGTCCGAATCGGCCACCCTGTCCAAAATCTGAAAAATTTCCCTAATACCACGACTATATCCCACGACCATATCAGCACTGAGTTGTTCTCCGTAATCTTTGCGGGCAAGGCGTCTCTGCATTCGACAACATTCCACTGCCCGTCTCACAAGTATGTAAAGGTCTTCGCTATCAAATGGTTTGGTTACGTAGTGAAAAGCGCCTTCCTGAATGGCCTCTACTGCGCTCTCTATCGTTCCTACTCCCGTCATGATGATCAATTGCAATGCAGAGTCGGTTTCACGAATCTTTTTCAGCAATTCCAGACCGGTCATGTTCGGCATGGCCATGTCGGATATAACTGTGTCGAACTGAGTCTCTCCGATCAATTCGAGAGCTTCAGTTCCGGATTCAGCCGTCTGCACATCCATGTCCCTGAAGGAGAATAAACTTCTCAGGGCCAGGAGAAAATCCGGCTCGTCATCGACAATCAGTATTCTTGGTCGCAATGTAGAACCTCATCGTAATTAAAGTTTATTAACACTTCTTGTGGACGCCGTTCCCATTTTCACTCAAGGGTAGCTCAATGGTTATTTGAGCGCCTTTACCTTCATCAGATTCGGCAAAGATTATTCCATTGTGGGCCTCCACTATCATTCTTGAAATGAAAAGCCCCAAACCGAAGCCATCAGGTTTACCATGAGTTACGAAGGGTTCGAATACGCTGTATAATTTACTTTTATGGATCCCTGGTCCCGAATCATCAATCCGGATCCGAACTGTGGAGCTATTTGGCGCTACGCAACAGGTTATGTTCATTTTCGGCTCTTTCAGACCTTTCATGGCGTCTGTGGCATTCAGGAAAATATTCACAAGCACCTGCTGAATCTGATTTCTGTCTCCCCAGATGTAAGGCGTTTCCCCTTTAGATTCCAGATTAACTTTCACATACTTGATCTGCGCGCCAATTACCGCAAGCGTGCTCTGGATAAGTTCCAGTACATTCACGTGATCCATTTCAGGATTCTTTGGTTTTGCTACCGCCAGCAGATCCTTGATTATTTTTCCGGCCCTCACAGAGTTCCTTAGGCTTGAATCAACGAAATCCCTGGCTTTTTCTGAAAACCATCCCTGCGCGACTATCAATTCTATGTTGGTTCTAATGATCCCGAGTGGGTTATTTATTTCGTGTGCCACTCCTGCGGCCATTTGTCCAATAATAGACATGCGATCTGCCTTCATCAGTTCGTTCTTGATTCGATTGGCTTCAGTCACATCGCGTGCAAAGCAACAAATTAATTGGGTGTTGGCGCTGTCTGAAGGAATGCGCGCGGCTGCAACGTCTACCTGAATGACCTGACCGCGAGCGTCCATAAAATTGAATTCCTCCGAGCATGATCCCTCGGTGAGAACGCATTTCAGATAGTTCGTGAATTTTTCCCTATCTCTTTCAAGCAGAATTCCTGAAATGTCATCCATGAGTCTGGGCCTGGAAAGGGTGGACTGGGCTTTGGGATTGGTGGTGATAATCTTGCCCTTTTCATCGAGGACCAGGATCATATCCGGCGATGATTCCACAAAAGCCCTGTACCTGATATCTGAAGACTGCAGATCCGCTGATATTTTCCTAACCCTTTTTTTAAGCTGGTAATTCCAGAATGACATCACGGGAATTATCGATATGGCAACAACTATGAGCGCTCCCAGAATCTGGAAGTACACGTTGTGCCAGAAGGGAGCTGGATAAGTAACCCCATACCACTTGTCCTCAATCAGCTTAATAGTTCCTGACCTGTGTAATAACGCCAGGGCCCTCTCAAAACGAGACAGCAATTCCTTATTACTGTCTTTTACAGTCAAGCCCAGAGCAGATTCGTTGAGAACCATGCCTACACGCACCACATGTTCAAGACTCTCTTTTTGTATCAGGTAATCAGCCACCATTTGGGATGGGGCGAGAAAAACATCCACAGCCCCCGAATTGAGCATCTTCAAGGCCTGAAATGTGCTATCAACAATGACCAGACTCTCGGGTCTGACTTCTTCCACATACGCCTGATAACGCGTTCCAGTGACAACAGCCACACGTTTATCCGCAAGGTCTCGCGAGCACACGACTGTTTTACATGAGTCGTGGACGTATAATCTGGTTTTGTTGGAGATTCCTACAGGAAGAAAACGGACCCCAGGCATCTCTCCAGCGTGGTGTTCGACGAGGGCTTCCACGTCAATAAACCCTTCCTCAAAAAAAGTTCGCCTTTGAGAGATTGTCTCACACTTCACATATTCGAATCGCACTTTGGAAGCCGACCCTATTTGCGCCAGTATATCAATATCCATTCCTCGAATCCCTCTGCGGTTTTCAGGACTCGCCATAAAGGACCGTGGTGGAATGTTGGTTAGAACACCAACCCTGAGCAACGGCAGGTCTTGAGCGGACGACAGAGAAGAGCCAAACAGAACTATGGCCAGGAAAGTTAATAATGTCTTTTTCATGATGGAATTACCAAATCACCGGATTCATAAGTCAATCGTTCCAGAATTCCAGATACTTCATTTACATGTATGATCGAGCAGCTTCAAAATTTTTAAGGCAAGAATCGAACCAAATCAGTGACGATGCTCTGGAGGTCACTAGTGCCTGATTCCGCACGAGGTGAAAGAAAATGTGCGAACTACCGCACTGATCAAGTTTTGAGATTACACCACCCAATCAAAAAAATCGATCGACACACATTGATCTTACGATTCCCAAATAATGGTACGGTTCTTGATCTAACGCATGCCTAATTGATCATTATTCGGTTTAACAAACAGATACTCCAGTTCATTGCAGGGAGAGATGTCAAATGGGACACCTAAAACAGTTTCGCCACCTCAGACATTTAATACTGGCATGGCTCATGATCCTGAGCTTGTCCATGGATGGGCCGGTCAGTGCGGAAACGATAAATCCGCGTGCGCTTCCACCGGCTGAGGACATGGTTTTCATGCCTCATATTCCCGGCTTACGCAACAAGACCTACAGAAATGGTTACGGCACGGAAAAGAAATTAAGCGAAGCTGTGGCGCTTCGAAAGAGTGAAATCAAGGATGCAAAGGCTTCTGTTCCAGCGGGCGGACTGTTTTATGTTTCTGAAACAAGTGGATACGCGGAGCCACTGGTTCGAGACCCCTTTCTGGTCCTTGGAGAGCACACTTATCTTGTAGACCTGTCAACCAGCAAAAAGGTTCACGAGGGGTTGGTAGTAAAAAAAGGTGAGAAAGTTTTGGTCGGGGACACCAATTACCGCATGTGGTTTGACTACGCAACGGACCACTATGAAAAGCCTTACGCCGAACTGGCCCTGATCTCCCCTTCAGGTGGGTGGCCTTTGGAAATGCCTATAGCAACAGTATTCCCCGGGCGTGAAGAGGTCAGGGATGTTCCTGAGGCCAAAACAATTAAACAGGACGGTCCAGGCCCGCAACTGAAAGGTTTCTATCTGGACAAGGTTTACTATTTTGGGGCATCCAGATTTGAAGCCAAAGATGTAGGATTTGAAAAGGCGGAGTTTAAAACAATCGAATTTCCTACCATTCAGGAAGCGACTTTTTCCATGACTCGTCCAATAGTCATGGAAGTGGCCCAAGAAGATTACCGACAATATTTCACCAAGAGAATTTACGCTTACCGGCAGCCTGATGGCTTTCTCATAAAGGTTACCGACTTTACCGGGAACAAGGTCTTGGGAGAAAAGCTCGTCAAACCGGTTACAGTCCAGGGTTACAAGTCAGCCATGTCTGAAAAGGACAAGTATCATCTCACATTACCCGAGCATGACATCCGTGTTGAGCTAATGATTCACCCGACTTTTCTGAAACATTCGGACTTCGTCCCCTGGCATTCAGGAAAGTCTCATGGTTTTGAGAACGGTCTGATCAGTCTTGTCGTTTACCGAAATCTTATGACGGTTAAGCACAACAGCCCATGGCCTCTGGACAAGCGTTTTAATGTGATTCTCGAGCCTGATATCATGACCGGTATGCTCAAACGCCTGGTGCTGGAAAATTCCCAGCCCTTCTCTCTAGACAACAACCAGAGTTCGGTCGAAGGACCTATCAAATGGTCACACGTCTGGAACAGGCCGGCATTCAAGGTAATAGCGTCGAAATTCACGAAAGACAAAGTTCATGAATTATTCCTGAGAGACCAGTTCTATATGCGTACTGAAAACATGGTCTTCTGGAAGGATGAAGGTCGCGGCAATCTTGATTTCTTCGTTGGGTCATCTCCGGTTTTGGAGCCGATCCTTGAAAGCACATTTCTGAAAAGGCTATCTGATCCTTCCTTCGGGACAGTGGTTGAGGAATCCCGGTTCAAATCATTTCCGGCAGTGGTCTCAGACGCTTCATTCTTCGAACCTGACCATACTGCTCCATTCCTGCCACGTCTACCCGGGCTGGTCAGAAAGATCGTCAGGAACAGAAATAATGAAAGACTGCTTTCCGCTGAGAGCGTCTACATTCGCGGCAGCTACGTGGATTACAGGAACGGCAGAATTGTAATCCCACCCGCGGGTCTTTGTTACTCATCCAGAAACGCCAGAAACCTTCGAACGCTTGCCGGCGAGTCATTCGTCCTTCTGGGAAAAGAGGCATATTTGGCTACGTTTGACGCCAGCACATTTTTCAGGAGGGATGTTCACCTGGATTTCTGGAAAAATCAGCCAATGGGTGATCGAAACCTCATGTATTGGCAGGATGAACTCCTGGGAGTTCGAAACAAGGCCCTGCGTTTTACGAAGCATGGTTATCTTGATGACAGGCCAGCGGTGGAACTCAGTCTTATGAAATACTCCGGGAACCGTTGGGGAGCCCATTTCTACATGGCTCAAGGTCTCGACAAAGACAATCCTACCAACAGGTACCATATCCCTGAAATCTTCGCAGAAGGGGCCACTTATATAATTCCTGAGTACATTGGATCTAATTATGTGAAAATAAAAGAATTTGCCACCCCTTCAATCGAAGGCATAAGCTTCACCTATGACAAACCGGAAAGCAAACTGCTGGGAAAAGGCGAATCTGCCCCAATTGGTAAATACGTGCTTGAATGTTCAAAAATCGACACAGGCTTAAAAACTGTCGAAGTGGTCCTGAAAGATTCTCAGGGTAAAGAGGTTGTTCGCAAAACCCTCGGTCCGATTGATGATGCTGCAAAGGACCTCTTGCCGCAGTTCAGGGATACTGCCAGATCACTGCAATTGATACACGAAGACATCCTGGCGGAGATGGATGCAAAAAATCCATTTAAAGATAATAAAGCCCAGCTTCATTTCATGACTAACGTGAAGGAACTCAGACGTGACACGCCTTTCGAGTTTGACCCGAGATTTATGGTTCGCCCCGATGTATGCGGACACTGTTATCAGTTAAACGAGTTGCTGCTAGACAATCCCAATCCAATAATCCTCGACAAGAACAACCCTGTATTTGAGGGTCCTAAAAGAGAAGACGGCGTCCCTCATTTTCGCATCGTGATCGATGAATTCGACGGTGAAATGATTCACGCCTGGCACATTGAAACGGTGGACAAGGGCAAACTAACCAGGTCGGAAAACCTTGCGTTCAGGCCAAGGAACAATCTTGACGTCCTGGTAGGGGTCACAGGAACCGTTGAGGGTTTCTTGAGGCTATCAATGCTTCCACGGTTAGGTTTTATAGAGTCATGGAGAACTTCTCATAAAGCGCCAAGTGAAAAACTGTCCGGATCTGTCAATACAGGTGGCTCCGCCCATATCCGCAGATAATCAAAGATTTCTAAACCCATTTGATGGATGGTAAACAAATGAGCACAGATACAGTCAACACAACGTTCATTCCTGGATCTACCGAAAGGATGTTAGCCGGGAAAGAGCGCATGTCCAAGAGACAACAGTATGGGGAGACTAGAAAGAGCATCTGGAGTTCTCTATATTCTTTTCCCGAAGTCCTCCCGGGTCTGCTTGCCATGTTCTTCATAGCCATTTTTGCAAACAATCTTCCGGGGGTTCCGAATCCGTTTACCCTGCAAAATCTTTTCTGGTACCTGGACGGAGTGATTGGTCCTGTCAATCATCAGCCTTTTTTCCAGATACTGAACGCCAATTTCGTGTGGAACGCTCTTCTTCTGGGGCTGATTATAGGAAACGTATTTGGTGTTCCCGATAGCTGGAAGAGGGGACTAAGCTACATCCATTTGATGATGCCTCTGGGAATAATCATGTTGGCCCCACATTTTTTCGTTGGTCACGCCTTTAAAATCGGCTTTGTTCCGATGATGATCTGTGTGGTTTCATTATTTGTGACGGCCTTGATAACCCTCGGCGTTTCGAGGTTGACGAAGCTTGATGACAGGCATGGGTCTGTCATAGCGGGAGGCCTTTGTACAGGTGATCCTCATGCCAGCGTCATCCTGATGCCATTGATCAAGGCCAAGGGAGGGCAGGTCGTGAATGCCTTTGTGGGCATCATGATTTTTGGGCTGACTGCGATGGTGGTTTTACCCATAGTCGGTAAGTGGATAGGAATTCCCGAATCAGTGTTTGGCCTGGCGTCTGTGGTAGGTGTAGGGAATGGTCACCAAGCCCTTTATTCGGCTTATGAATACGGTTACGAAGCCGGTCGTTATGTTGGATGGTTTGACGTAGGACGCCATGTGATAATGCCTGCGGGTTTCATCTTTGTCTTTGTGGTTATGTTCATACGCAAGCTTCGTCACAAGGATGATCCCTCGGTCATGGCCACTCGCGGGATAGACAAATTTCCCTTCTGGCTCGGAGTGTTCATATTCGCATGGGTTCTTGCATGTTTGCATGTTTTCAAGGAACCGGCGCACCATGCAATATTTGCTTTGGTTAAGTGGGATTTTTCAATGGCTGCCGGAGCTTTGGGTCTAAGCCTTTCCCTGAGAGACATTTCGGCTCCAGGACTGAAAGGAATAGTGGTCACAATTATTTCCGGGTTTATCCGAATGGCCCTCTTGCTGGCGGCCATCTGGGTTTGTCTCAAAGCCGGACTTCTCCCAGTATAGAAGGAGACAAAGATGGAACGCAATCTGCATACTACAGATGAAACCGGTTTTGATTTTATGGCTAACACCGGTATTGAGGAATCAGACCGTGACTGGGTCGGTACTGTTATTGCTGTCGTTTTAATGACCAGCCTGGTCGTATTCCAGTACTTTGGCCTGTATTAGGAGGCTGAAACATGATTTTCGATTATGTCGTGTTCACATTTCTCGCCCTGCTGCTTTTTCTGGCAACAGGAGCGGCCATTTACCTTGGAATTTTCAAATCGGGCCGACAAGGCACAGGCAAGGTTAGGAAAGTAACCACCGCAATTGTTTCATATGGCATATCCGCAGTAATCTGGTACTTCGCCTATGGGCATCATTACATTGGCTGGTAGCCAAGGGAGGAATATAACAATGAAAAAATGGTTCACATGTTTAATGCTGGTTGTGGTTTTGGCAATGGGCGCCTCAGCTTTTGCGGCCCCAGCAGCGGAAGATACAGCAGGCAAAATAAATCTTAACAAGGCCACTGCAGCGGAACTGGCCAAAATTCCCGGTCTCAACGAAGCCCTTGCCAATAAGATTCTCGATTTGCGCAAAGTTAACGGTGAGTTTGTAGATATGTCTGAATTGCTTCAGGTTCAGGGTATTGACAGCAAGTTGTTACGTCAGATCGAAAAAAACCTTTTCATAGAAAAGGCGTCAGACTGTAATTGCTAGAGGTAAAAAATGCGCCACAGCCTTCTCGTATGTATTGCTTTAACCATTTCAATGCTTCACATGGTTTCAGCGCCGAATGCCTACGCTGAACTCTTTGGGGAATACGCAGGTTACAAGTCTTGCATTGAATGCCATCCTGAAATCTCGGAGGGATGGCTCAAGACCCCACATGCGCACGCGTTTCAAACGTTGGCCAAGCAGGGTGAAGAAAAACTCAAGAATCCGGGCTGCGTGAAATGTCATGTAGTGGCAATGGATGCGGACGGAGGCTTCATAGACCTGGAACTGACGCCCGAGCTTAAGGACGTTCAGTGCGAGTCCTGCCACGGGCCTGGTCTAAAGCACAACAAATCGCAGGACCCGAAAGACATAATTGGCAAACCTAAAGAGGATTGTTGCAGGGTCTGTCATACTCCTGAGCAGGACAAGAATTTCGATTTCAAGCTGAAGTCCCTGAAAGTGCATGGGGATTACAAGCCGAAGGATAAAAAATGAAATTTCTACGAGTATTAATTGTGCTGTTGGTACTGGTCCCCTCTTTGGCATGGACAGACTCATTAAAGGTTACTCCTTCAGAGATTGAACTTGGAAATTTGAAGGAAGGGCCACCTGTTGTAAAGAAAGTAGCGCTGACCAACACAGGAACAGAAGATTTGACTATTGGCAATGTCAAGGCGTCTTGAGCCTGCATCACAGTTGCGCTGGGCAAGCGCACACTCAAGCAGGGCGAGAGCACAGATGTTGAAATTACCTATAAGACCTATAAGTATGCGGGCAAATTCGACAAGACGATAACAATAAGTTATGGGCCTGACGGTAAGGCGCAAACCGTCATTTCACTCAATGGCAATGTCGATCCCATCCCGATGGGTAACCTGGAGCTTGGCTCAAGAAAAACCGATGTTGGAACAGTCAAGGTAGGCGCGGAAAATGAGGTCGGGATCATTGTGAAAAACATTGGAGACGCCCCATTAACCATTAACAAAGTTTCATCACGAAAATATAACAAGGTCTATTTTGATGCAGCCAAATCGGGCAACCTCGAAATAAAGCCTGGTTCAGACCACAATCTGAAGTTTCAGGTCACCCCGCCTGAAAAGGGTGATTTTGTCGACATAATAATGATCTATTCGGACGCCAGAAATGACGTAGGAGAAGGTTACAAGGCTGTGCTGACAGGCAAGGCGGAATAGAGGGAGTAGCTCTATACCGTGTTGATCATCGCGTTGAATCAAGAACAGACTGAACTGCTTCTAGTAGTTCCAATTTGCTAAAAGGCTTGCTCAGGTAGGATTTAGCGCCCATTTCGATGAGGTTCATTTCCGAGCCTTCCTCCGAAAACCCGGTGGCTATGACTACTCGAATATCGGGGTAAAGTCTGATCAGCTTTTGGAGACATTCAACGCCGCCCATCTTCGGCATGATCAAATCCAGTATCACAATGTCAATGGCTCTGGAACAACGTTCACATATCTCCAGAGCCTCAAAGCCGTCAGTCGCCTCCAAAATGGTAAAGCCTACATCAACAAGGAAATTGGAGGCCACCGCTCTAACAGCCTCATCATCGTCCACCAACAGGATTGTTTTTCCTGCCCCGTGCAGGAAAACCTGTTGTCGTTTTTCCTCCGGCATCGCCGCGACTGTGGATTCAACGGCAGGAACAAAAATATCAAAGGTGGAGCCTTTTCCTGTTTCACTCGAACATGTCATGTATCCGTCATGTTGCTGTACTATCCCGTAGACCACCGCCAGGCCAAGGCCTGTTCCTCGGCCAGGTTCCTTTGTGGTGAAGAATGGTTCAAATATCCGCGCCTGTATTTCCTTTTCCATGCCCACACCGGTATCTGTCACCCTGAGTCTGACATATGAGCCGGGCCTGACACTCAACACATTCGCAAGGGAAGTTTCACTCAATGTAGCAGTGGAAGTCTCTATCATGAGAGTTCCGCCGTTAGGCATGGCGTCTCTCGCGTTCACGGCAAGATTCATGAGAACCTGTTCAATCTGCGTCTTGTCAGCGTTTATGGAAGGTAGATCTTCCTGAAGTTTAAGCTCGATTCCGATCATTTTTGGAATGGTCCGGACTAGCAGCTTCCTGATCTTTGATATGTGTTGATTAAGATCCAAGGAAAGCTTTTTTACCTGAGTCTTCCTGCCGAATGTGAGTAGCCCCTTGACCAGATCACCACCATCCATTGCGGCTCTAATGATTTTCTCGAGGTCTTTTTTCAGCTCAGTGGGAAATTGATCGTCGGTATTCAGTAGCTCAGCATATCCGATAACAACCTGTAAGAGATTGTTGAAGTCATGTGCGATACCACCGGCCAGCGTTCCTATTGCTTCCATCTTTTGGGCCTGGAGAAACTTTTCCTGGAATGATTCTTTTTCGCGTTCGGCTAATTTTCGTTGAGTTAGGTCCACGCCAAAAACAACGTTCTTGAGTCCTGTGGAAACAAAGCCCCATTCAATAATTTTCTCGGAGCCGTCTTTACATCTGACTTTGACCTCCAAAGGTTCGATCGCTGTTTTGTTGGATATTGCCGCCTCGACCCTGGTTGTCCATTCCGTCATGACCTGCTGTCTGTATTTCTCATCATGGTAAGCTATTGACCACCATTCGTCCCAGCTTTTCATCTCATCAGGCCTATACCCAAGTAACTCCGAGAACTTCGGGTTTATGTACGACACCTTCTCTTCCGTGCCTGCTGATGAAATCAATATGATGGGCGCCTGTTCTACTATTATCCTCAAATCTTCCTGAGTCCCTCTTAAACTAGTCTCAACTCGTTTTTGTTCCAGAATGGAACTGGCCAACTGCAAATTGCTGTATCCCAGCTTCGATATCAAGCTGGTAAATTTGACCAGAAAAGACATTACCGTGGCCACACGCTCTCGGTTGAAGCGTGGGACCAGGCTCAATGCATTCAGATATTCCGATTCGTCAAAACCAAACCTGCGGGCCTGCAGCCTGAATTTTTCGACATCAATTTCCTGGTCATCGTAGAGGAACTGCCCAGTGTAAATATGACCGACCAATTTATCGGCTATGAATAGAGGAGAAACTACGTCATTGAGGTTGTTTTTACATTTGTAGGAAACTATGTCTCCAGGCTTGAGACCTTCCTTCCCCTCCAGATCACTTTCCAGACAATTCTTGAGAGTCTCCGGATGTTTTCGGTGAAAATTCGTGCAAATGTCCTGCCATCCATTAGCGCACAAGATGTTCCCTTGCAGATCGAGAAGCGCAAAAACAGCGCCTGTGAGCGAATAAAAATCATCCATGATTGCTTGTATGTCCGGCAAATCAAGAATGTTGATCAATTCTCCTTGAGCAAGTTCAGACTTTACATCCAGAATCGAATCCAGCTTAAGTTTTAACCTCTCTTCGCTGTGACGCAGTTCTTCTTCGGTCTGTTTGTAATGGCTGACATCGTGAAGTATTTCGAGATGGTAAACTGTTCCATCTTCGTTTTTCAAAGGAGCGCTGAAGATTTCAAAAGTTTTTCCGGTTCTGCTGAAGGTTCGTTCCCAATGAACTGATTTTCCGGTTAATATCTTATCGGTTTTGCACCATGGACATGTGGTGGAACGGTTGTAAAAATATTCGTAGCATCTTTTTCCGGAGGGATCACCGTGATTAGATCTAAGGACGGGATTAACATAATTCACTTCGTGGTCGGCGTTCACTATGTAAACCCCATCATTCATGTTATCGAGAATACTTTTCAGTTTGCTTGTTTCCAGCCGCAGCCTTTCTGATTCCCTGAAAGTGTCTGTTATGTCCTTGGTCAACTCCACCACATAGGCCACTGATCCCTGATCATCCAGAATGGGAGATGAAACAAGATGAAAATGCCTGGTCTCAGAACCCTTCGGAGTCGATGTTACGGCTTCGTGGACTTTTCCATCCTTTAGAGTTTGGACGCAGGGACAGTACTCGCATGGCGCCGATCGTGGAGGACTATTAAACTGTTCATAACAAGTTTGGGAACACCCGGGCGTAACATCCGGGAAGTAGTTTCTGAAAAACCGGTTCACGCTCACTATCTCCATCTTTGGATTCAGAACCGTAATGCCTATTTCTATGTTGTTCTCTACCGCCTTATATTGCTGCTCACTCTCGCTCAACGCTTGCAGAGTTTTTTTCATCTCGGTGATATCGGTAAACATGGCGAATGATCCAGCAAACTCACCGTCTTCACTTTTCAGGGCAGTTGCAGAAACGAGGGTCCAAACCTCATGCCCATCCTTGTGTCTGAACCTGTGTTGATAGAAAGCATCTTTACCGTGCTTTCTCGATTCCATTCGCTCCCTGTGGTCAGTCAGGTCCTCGTCATACATGAACGAAGTGACAGGAAAACCGATCATTTCTCCCGAGGTAAAACCCAACATGTCGAGCATCTTCTGGTTCACGAGAGTTGTCTTGTGATCCTTGTCCATCGACCAGACACCTTCGTTAGCAGTTTCTATGAAACGTCTGAATTTTTGCTCGCTGCTCTGCAGTTGCTTCTCAGCAAATTTTCTCGAGGTTATGTTATTGAAAACAGAAACGAATGTTTCATTGTCCAGTCCGTAAACAGACAAGTCGAACCATTCTTTCATTGAACTTACGTAAATCTCAAATCTTTGAGGCTTGCCTGTAGAGAGGGCCTCTGAGTAAATATCAAGCAAATTCTGGTCAAGTTCTGTTATTTTCGGGACAAGTTCCGACACTTTCCTGCCGATTACATTTTTTAGGCCTGAGTGTCTCTCAAAAGAATCATTAACATCTAAGTATATGAAGTCAAACGGCCTTCCATTTTCGTAGATCATTTTGCAATGGGCCACGCCGTCGAGCATGTTCTTGAATAAAAGGTCATAGACTCGCCTGGATTTTTCCAGATTCTCCTCAACAGCCAGTCTGTGTGTTATGTCACCGGCATATATTGCGAGTCTGTCCGCTTCTCCGCATTCGTTAAAAATGGGCACGACATGGTGATGCATCAGCATACCATTACGGTCATCGATCCAATCGACCGGGCGTTTTTCCATCAGAGCCCTATCTATCCAGATCCTACGACTGCCGCCGACATCTTCAGGTATATATTCGTAAATGTTTTTGCCTATTACGGCAGACATATCCACCCCGAGCCGATCCACAAAATTTCTATTACCTTCAAGCACCTCGCCGTCAGCTTTCATAAAGAAAATACTGTCCGGTATCGCGTCAAAGATAACCCTGAAGTTTCGCTCCGTTTCCGTCAGGATTTTTTGAGACTCTTCTAGTTCATGAATTCTAGCTTGTAGATTTCCGATTTCACTGATGAGTTCGTCTCTTGTCTTGTCTTCGTAATCCATTGTAGATCTCATTAAATCTTTATTTCTCTCGGGGTAAGCGCTAATTTGATAGAAACACATTCTCGTGCTGACGCTCGGATGACAAAAAACGGGGCAGGAAATTCAGTTGTGCTCAAACCTAATGAGCCGGCCAAACATGGAAAATTGACTGGATACTTGAGTTCGGTTCAAAAAAATTTTTCTGAATCTGTAAATCGAAACGATGCTTACGCGAAAACAGTACATTAGTTGATTTGATTAGACAACCTGAATTTTGAGCGAATTTTCATGGAATCTGGAAGTCTCACGAGTCATGTGTCATAAGCGGACTTAAATGACAAAACAAAAAGGTTTGTTTACGCGCTAACAGGTTAGACTAAGATTCATTGACTCTGAAAAAGACCAAACCTATTAGACGGTTATATTCATCTTGAGATGAAGGTCAGAAAAATTGTTACACATTAATAAATAATATGTTAAATAAAAAATTCGACGCTTGATATGGATTCTGTGAGTCACGAATTTTTACGTGTTTCAAATTGGATTTTTTATTAAAATTGTTTAAAGGTTAAAATCGTGATGAAAGGTGAGGCAATGAACAGAGGAGGCAGTTTGAGTTCTGATGAAAAAGTAATGATTGCTCTGGTGCGGGCAGCGGAACTCTTCAAGAGAAGGTCATCCTGCATTTTTAGCTACTTCGGCTTATCATTTTCACAATACAACACCCTGCGAGTTCTCGACTCGGCTAATGGTGGAAGTCTGTCGATCACGGAGATATCCAAACTACTCCTTGTGTCTACCCCCAACATGTCGGGAATAGCCAAACGGTTGGCGAAAAGTGGATTTGCGGAGAGGCTTTCCGATGAAAAAGACGACAGGAAGACTATTCTCAGAATTACACCAAAAGGTCGCCAGGTGGTCCATGAAATAAGTCCGCTTCATGAAGGAAGCGTTGCAGAAATACTGAAAGGCTGTAATACGGCTGATCGTAATTCCATGCTTGACATGCTGAAAAAGATGCTATCAGTCGGCAATTACGATATAAAGACTCATTTGTCAATGCAAGGTTGGAAACAAAATGAGTGCTTATAGCGATTGAGAATGACCAACGGGGTCATTCTCTTTCACCATGGTGTAGGCGGAGGCGACTATCCTTGATTCTTCAGCAACCCACCCACCGGAGTCAGGCGCATTTGAGGTTTCCTTAAGGAGTCGGGTCAGTTCAGGATCCCCAAACTTTGCAGACAGATCAGTCGCCAGCAAATCACGACGCCGACAGTCGATAAATGCTCCATACAATAAAGCCAGAGCGGTTATGAGTTTTGGCCGTAATTGAGAATTATTCTTGCGTTCTATTTCATAGAGTCTATGGGCAATTTCAGCCGTCAGTTCAGCCTTTTTTATAAGGTTTTCATTGGCATTGAGCTGATACTTGAGGAAGGCTACACACTCTTGTTTTGAAGGTATGTTGTAATAATCTAGTCGTTCCAGCATGTTACGATATTGAACCGGAACGTCCATGTCTCGAAGTATGTTTTCATCAGGCAGTTCCGCGTTCACTGCCGTTTTTTTGTTGAGGTAACCCCGGAGACCGCCATCGCCCTCGAATTCAAGTATTTCAGGAATAAGCTCACCTTTGATTAAAGGTGGATGTCCCCTCTTTCCAAGAAAACAGGGATAAATTACATCAGCCGAACACCCTTCCAGATTTCTCAGAATTTCATGAACCGAACTCGTCCTGACCAGTGGAATATCGACAGGCAGCATAAAGAAGGCTTCCGGAAATTCATCGAAACTTAACAGTCCTGACTTTACGGATGAAAACATTCCGTCCTGAAACTGTTCATTCAAAACGGTCCTAACCCCGGTTCCCGATAGTGATTCCGTGATCTCGGAATGTCGATAGCCTACGATCACTCTTATGTCGTCAATACGTGCCGATTTGAACAAGTTTACGCATCGTTGGACTGCAGTTGTAGACCCGAGTATCGAAAGAGGCTTGAAATGACCCATTCTCGAGGAATAGCCTGCGGCTAAAATCAGGGCTGATATATTCTTCCGAATCGTCCTTTTTCCATTACCTGACGACAAGGCGGGGCTGTATTCCATGAATTATCTGAACAGGCCTTTTCTGATTGAGGAGCAAAAAATCAACCCAGACAAGTGGCTAATATCGTGGGTGTTTTTTGGCGCGCCCGAGAGGATTTGAACCTCCGACCTCAACATCCGGAGTGTTGCGCTCTA
>CAZVOU010000007.1:0-2283 GCA_964628605.1 uncultured Syntrophaceae bacterium | reverse complement strand
CCTGTATAAGAAGTTTCAGTTTTGACATAGCGACCTGCAGGGGTCTGGAAATTCCTGACTCCATAACTGAACTCAAAGAAGTCGTTTCCAGGTGCAGGAACAGTCAACTTGAACCGGCTTTCCTGCCGCTTCTGGCCCACTTGGAAGACAGGTTGGCCGTTTTCACCGGAGATCCTGTAGAGGACGGATTGAGGGCAGTTCAATGGTGTGCGGAACACAACCTTGTCCAGCAGGGCTATACGATACTGCGGGAGTTCATGATCAGTTATGTGTGCAGGCGTCAGGATCTCGATGAGTATGACAGGAATGACAGAACAGCCATGGAGGAGGCCATAGGAAAAGATGTAGATACCTGGAAAAAGCAACAGGCCAGAAAAAAAGGGGTTAAAGTCACGGTAGGTATTCAGAAGCCTGATTACAAGTTATTTGATTCAGAATCCCGGCTTCCCGAGTTGTTCTCGCGTTTGCTGGGGCTCAGGAATGACATCAACCACGCCGGTATGCGTAAAGGAGCCAAACCTGCCCATACCCTCAAAGATGAACTACATGAGCTGGTTGCACAAATGAACAGCCTGGTTCTGAGCGAAAGGTGATCGTCAGCTTTATTCAAACAACCACCAATGAAAAACAAATCATCCTTTGGGGACAGATTTCATGGCTAATGACACAAATCTCGAGCGTGCCCGCGCAGCAATTGAATCAGGTTTAATTGAAGAGGCTTCCGCTATAGCCCGTGAGAGGGATACTCGCAACACAGTGGATGTAGATGTTCATCTTGAATGGGCCTCCATCCTGGAAGATCTCGGATTAACTGACCAGGCGACCCTGGAACTGAACCTTGCTATCCGGGATGCTCCGCATCGTCCTGAAACCTATCTTAAACTATCCGAGCTTTATCTCGACATGGGTCAAGCCTCAAGAGCCGGTAAGACTCTGACACGTCTGATAGAGCGTAATCCTGAGATTCCTGAATATTACGAACGGGCTGCGTCTGCTTTCAAGGAAGCTGCCCAGTTTGATACAGCCATGCAAATCTATCAGGATGCGCTCAAGGCAACGGATGACAATCGTTTTAAGGGCTATATCCGGGACATGAGCTTCATTGAGACGGAGGAGGCCCAGGATTCCCATGTCTTGAGTGAAACTGCCTCTCTGGTTCCCCAGAAACACCATCTCATAACTTTTTGCAGTTTGTTTTCGGGCAGGGAAGGTGTTTACGCCCGTCAGTGGTTGAGTCCCACTGGTGAGTCCGGTTACACACCAGTCAATGAGCCGTTGAATCTCAAGGTGGCTGAAAATCACATTCTCGGCAATTTTACGGTTGGCGCTTATCCTGTGCGACTGGACAACACCGTTAACTTTATCGCATTCGATTTTGATGTCGCCAAATTTGCCCTGAACAAGGCCATTACCAGTGAGCGTTTATGGAGCGGTCTCATGCGTAGGGTCCTGAATCAGGCAAGAAAACTGGTGGACATCTGCGCTTCAGGTGACATGAGCTCTTATCTCGAAGACTCAGGATTCAAGGGTTACCATGTCTGGATATTCCTGGAATCTCCTGTGCCCGCCGGAGTCGCCA
This sequence comes from uncultured Syntrophaceae bacterium, assembly GCA_964628605.1. GTDB lineage: Bacteria > Desulfobacterota > Desulfomonilia > Desulfomonilales > Desulfomonilaceae > CAITZA01. Next base: position 704 of record CAZVOU010000007.1, on the reverse strand, counting down.
AGAAATGCGCAGACCTTCTGGTGGCCCAATTGGCGCCAATGCCTCAGGACATTACCGTGGAGGTATTTCCAAAACAGACCACTGTCAGGTCAGGCGGCCTCGGCAATCTGATCAAGCTACCACTCGGAATTCACAAGAGAACCGGTAAAAGGTCCGTCTTCATCTCTCCGGATGCCGAGCCTTACTCCGACCAGCTGGGATTTCTGGAGAATGTAAAGAAAACTTCCAAGCGATCCATCTACAGCGCAATCCAGCGGATAGCTGCAAGTCCACGCGTTGTGGCGAGGACCGTGTCGAGCCCTCCGGATCAAGACGATGCGCCATTCGATCTCGAAGAAGATGCGCCGACAAGGCCTGAACGTCATTTATCCAGAGCAACCCCGGAAGCATACAACATGGATCGTGACCCCGAGTTTCAGCAGCTTATGCTAAAATGCCCGGTGCTGAAACATATCGTGGACACGGCAAATCAGACCGCGAATCTTTCGACCGAGGAGACTCTTGTCCTCATCCACTCGGTAGGTCACATTAAACACGGCCCTGAAGCCGTCAACACCATATTTCAGAGATGCGTGAACGCCGACCCCAGTCTATTCATGAAATCACAGCTCAAGGGTAATCCGGTAAGTTGTCCCAAAATCAGACTTCGTGTCCCTCATATAAGTTCAATGGTGTCATGCAATTGCGCTTTTGATATGTCGGTC
>CAZVOU010000006.1:0-1905 GCA_964628605.1 uncultured Syntrophaceae bacterium | reverse complement strand
GGAAAAACCATAGTGGCAATATATGAATTCGATGGCAATGATCAGTTCAGATTTACTTTCGATCCCACTGCTACTACGGCCCCCAAAGATTTTGCTTCCAAAGAGGGAAGTGGTTTGATTTCCCATACTTGGAAACGGACCAAACCTTAAACTTACCCTCATTCCGTTGAATGGTGACCACGCTTCGGGCTGCTAAATTCCCGGCAGCCCTTGACTTTATAATGTCTGTTTTACTGAAGTTAAAAACGAAGTCACTCCGCTGGTTGCACGGACAGGTTTACAAGGATTTTTCGGTGGATAAAAAATGCAATCGCCCCTTGGGTAAAGGATATCTGTAGGCCAGAACTCGTTGGATTCCGTTTACTGCAAGCACAGATGTAAAGTTCACATTCCAGGGGAAGGATTCCTTTGCTCATTTGTCCTACAGGTCAGACGAAACCTCAGAGTAGTTGTCCCTGTCACCACTTCCGTCAGATTCAAGCTCATAAACGCTTTTTCATCTGCTGGAGGGAAAGACTGTGGAGAGATTAAAGATATTCTGATTATCTAATTTGTGGCAGGCTAATGGTATGCGCCCATTGTAGGCCATCAACCGACACTTCTTAGGCGTGGTTGATGGCAAAACAGTGGCAGAGATTGACCGACTATGTCCGTCCGTGATGTCCTGAGGTAATGAATTCCTGTTTTTTTGGCAGTTTCTTGATCACATTCTCGGGTAAATTAAGATTGGCTTCCAGCAAATAGGATGGCTGGGCAGCAATGACTGTGCTTATGCTTACCTCCTGATAATCGCCGCTGTTGAAAACCAGAATGAGTTCCGCAGTGCCCTCCCCTACATTTTCAAGAGCATGCCCATAACCCATCGGAGCAAAACCGATGTCACCGGGTTCGAGTTCCACCACACTAGCCAGCCCATTAGACGCAAAGACCGTAAGTCTGATTTTTCCAGACAGCACATATTGCCACTCATCTGCATTGGGATGCCAATGTAATTCCCGAAGACCCCCACGATGTAGCGTCATGAGCGCCCCGGTCATTGTTGCCGATATGGGGAACTCTCCCGCAGATGCAAGTCTCACCTCGCCACTGGCGGACTTAACGAATGGCTTTTGTGATCGTAGTTGATACTTGTGCGTCAGTGGTGGAGCAAGAAATGTTCCTGGACCGGAAATAGGGATGATTCCGGTCTTTGGAGGCACGGGACCTTTCGCAATGTAAACTTCACTTTTGGGAAGATTAATAAGTTCGTCGGGAGAAACATTCAGATTTTTTGCAACAATCTCCTTCGGAGTCTGGGCAAGCCAATCTGAAATGCTAAAGGTTGCAAACTCGGAGAAATAACCGTTGTCAAAGACCAAAAGGAATTTGGCCTCAGTTTTTCCAGGTCCAAGACCCTGAATTGAATGGACATGGCCCCGGGGAAAATACCAGATATCCCCTTTATCGAAATCTGCAATTTCTAACCGCCCTTGGGGATCAAGGATGGTAACCCGGACACTCCCTTCAATTATGTAGGCCCATTCAGCGGCGTTAGCATGCCAATGTAGTTCACGCAGGCCCCCCGGCTTCAATGTCATTAGAACAGCCGCTATGTTCTGTGACACGGGAAATTCCCTTGCAGTGGCCTCTCGTGCAGTTCCTCCCGGTAGCTTTCGCATTGGTTGACTTGACATGGAAAACTTGAACTCGGGCAACTGCTTCTCATCTTGGTGGGCCACGTCGGATGTTTGAATCCCTGCGACATCGTCTTCAGTTTTGGAACTATTTTCTTTGGTATTATGAGATGTTCTATCATCGCCATTATTGCGATTTTCATTTATTGTAACATCGGAGCTATTATATTTGTTCATGGGAGGATCCTTTCGCCAATTTATTCGGTATCCGCTCCATGATTGGACTCGTGGA
>CAZVOU010000005.1:0-35371 GCA_964628605.1 uncultured Syntrophaceae bacterium | reverse complement strand
TTGGAAAAGTCATCTTTGTCGCCCAGACGTTCAAGATCGTTCAGAGCCATTTTACCATAATGGTAGCCGGAGTCCGCGTCACCCGCACCAGAGCACAGTATCAGTCCGTAAGCAGCCAGAGCCGTAGCGGAAGGTGGGGCGACGCCGTAACGAACCGTCAGCCAAACCATCCTGAATATGATGACCGGAAAGAGATTCGGAGTTACCGTGTATGCGGCCGGCAATACTTTGGCCATTATTCTCATGGCTGCGATCTTGTAAGGGGCCGTCATCTTTTTGGATGCAACTTCTTTTTCCCATCCGGATAATGCCAGCAGCGCCTTTACTCTGAGGAGTTCAACGACCACCCTGAACTTCGAGGGTTTTTCAGGAAATTTCTTGTCGAGCATGGCCAATATAGGTAAAGCGGTCCTAACAGCCTCTCCCCTATTATTTCTGGCTATGCAGGCCTGAATTTTGACTTCATATATCTTCACTTTATCCAGTAGATTCCCGGCCATCCCGAGAACGACTGATCCAAGCGACTCCATCTCTTCGAAGTTACTTATCAAATAACAGGATTCCGCTGCTTCCACATGCAGATTTAAGGTAAGCTCATAATTGCCGACCCAACCATTTCTGCCCAACAGATTTATACCTTCCTTGAAATAGTTGAATGCAACCTCGTAAGCAGATGTCAGTTTAGCCCTGAGACCGGCTTTAAAATTCAGGTTTGCCAGTTCCAATTTGTGATCCGGTTCGGTAATACGCTCTACGGCAAGATTGAGCTGATTTACTATGTCAAAGATCATCTTGTCCAATTGGTCTGCAGGTGTCTGTTTCAGTATAGTTCTGCCGAGTCTTTCATGGATGAGCGATCTATCTTTATCCGGAACTTCATTGAGCACCGCAGCCTGAATCTTGTCATGAGAAAACTTGTATTCCAATCCAGTTGCATTGCAATGATTTTCAGGATTCGTGGCCAACCATTCCGAATTCTCATGAACCGGAAAAACCAGTCCTTCGATGACTGCGGCGCCTAATACGTTCATTACAATTGTAGGGGTAGTGCCAATAGCTTGAGAAAGTGGATTGATCCCAAACTGTGTTCCCAGGCAGGCTCCATAAGTCAAAAAGTCCCTGCACAGGGCTGGAAGTTTTCTGATTCTCGAGGTCATCAGGGTGGCGACATTGTCTGTAATGGTCAGTTTTTGGATACGATCGAAATCCCACGTCCAGCAACCGCTTGATAAATCAAATTCCAGCAGTCCGCTTTCATAAAGTGAACGTAAAAACTCCCTCATGAAAAAAGGGTTTCCCCCGGTTTTACGATGCAGTAGATTTCCCAGGTCTGCGACTACCTGGCTATCTCTGCGCAGGGTGTCTGATAACAAGGAACATGAATCTTCAACGGCCAGAGGCTGCAGGAAAATCTTTTCAGGGGTTGTCCCACTTTTGCAAACTGCGTCAAGAGTCATCTTTAATGGATGAGTCTGATCGACCTCATCATCCCTGTATGCTGCAACAAGATGTAGATGCCCGGTTTCTGAATCCGTCATTATCAATTCAAGCATTTTGAGTGAAGACAGGTCGGCCCATTGCAGATCGTCCAGGAATATTAGCAAGGGGGACTCCACCCGACAAAAGACTCGTATAAATTCCTGAAAGACTATTCTGAATCTGCTCTGAGCCTCAAGTGGCTCAAGGTCGGGAACAGGAGGTTGAGGCCCAACTACAAGCTCTATCTCGGGTATTACATCGATTATAACCCTGCAATTTACACCTAAAGCTTGCGTTATAGACCTTTTCCAATTCTGTAAACTCTCCTCGGAACCGGCGAGTATTTTATGCACTAGGCTTTTGAAAGGGGTAATTACTGAGCCATTAGGAACATTTTTGTAAAGTTGATCAAATTTGCCTGAGACGAAATGGCCTTTTTTTGAGGCAATATCGCGATACAACTCATTCACAAGTGAAGTTTTTCCAATACCTGCCGGTCCTGTTATCAAAGTAATCTTCCTGGCCCCACTTGCAACAAGCTCGGAAGAATTTCTCAAGGCTGCCAACTCACTCTCTCGACCGTATAAGCGTGTCGGAATGACAAACCTTTCTGGAATGTCGTGAAGACCAACCCTGAAACTCTTTCCGCTTTTAGGATCTTTCAGTTGATCCAGGCACATTTCAAGATCGTCTTTGATGCCGTAAGAGCTTTGGTAGCGGTCCTCGGCGTTCTTTGCCATCAACTTCATGATCACTTCGGACAAACACACCGGAATTCCCGGATTCCGTTCATGTGGCAAGACCGGATTCTTTGCCAAGTGGCTATGAACCAATTCCAGGGCATCTTCTGATTCGAACGGAACCTCCCCAGTAAAAAGTTCATAAAATGTCACCCCCAGAGAATAGTAGTCCGAGCGAAAATCCATCGGCCTGTTTATTCGGCCCGTTTGCTCAGGAGAGACATAGCTCAAATCGTGCCAATGCTTTTCAGGATCTGCGACAAGTTGAGAATACTCTGTGAAATAAGAAGCATTTGAAAAGTCAATTACTTTAATAATGTCGGAGCGTTGGTTTACTATCACATTCGAAGGCGACAATCCCCCGTGGATCACTGACCGTGAGTGAATGTCTCCAAGAATTGCGCAAAGCCGAATAGCCAGCCTCATCGCATCATCAAGCCGGAGCACATTTTTCTTCATCACTAGGTCGAGGGAGGTACCACCAAAATCTTCAGACACTGTGAATAGGTAGTTCTTGTATTTAATAAGATCAATGATCCGGCTGACACCCTCCAAATCTGCCAGCGCACCTGTCATGCGACATTCCTGTTGCAGGTCTGAAACGTCTCCAGGTGAGGGTTGCGTTTGTCTGAGACGTTTTATTATTACTGGAGAATAGGCAGGCAGGCTCACACCCCTGTAAATTAGAGATGTTTTGCTGGAATAGATAACTTCTGACAAATGGAAGTCTAGAATTCTATCCAATAAAATCTCCTGACACGAAACACTTGATCTGTTAGGGAACAGGAAGATTACGTTAGAGTGATGAGCGCTATATTATATTTATGACATATGGAGACAGATATCAACGAATATTACACAGGATTTCCATTTTCAGCGGCAGTCGGATGCAAGTCATGTGTCACGAACCCAAGCCATCAGCATGTTCCGTTTTCCCCATTTTCAAGGTGCGATCACCATGGTGGCAAATGGTGTAGGGCCAAGCCGGGAAATCACGAGTCCCCCGGCTTTACGGTATCAATGGCTTGTTGGAGAAAGGAGAGATATTCGGCCCTGCCCTGTCTTCAGAATCCGCTAATTTGAGGTGGGCCGAATCAAGCTGAGTTACTGCGATGTCTGCAAAAGGAGCGAAACAGAAACTTCACGCCCTATGGAATTAACTCCTTCATCTTGGCAAACGTCTTTATACTTGCCTAACGTTTTATTTTCTACTCGTCGTATTTTTTTGCATAATCAGCGTCGTTATAAAGCCCTTCCCCATGAAGGTTTTTTCCATAATCTCTAATTATTTCCTGACCCTTTGGAGATGCGACAAAATCTATGAACTGGGCAGCGGCGGCAGCGCCGGGTGTAACGCCGGATGGCTGGGCTAACGCATGATAGGTGTTGACCAGAAATTTGTCACCCTTGAACAGTATTTTCAAATTAGGCAGTTTTTTGTTTGCGGCTACCCATGTGGAACTGTCTGTCATGAAGTAACCTTTCTCATCATTGGCCTTTTTCAGAGTTGCCATCATGAAGTCTTTGGTAACTTTGTACCAGTCTCCGGAGGGTTCGATCCCGGCGTTTTTCCAAGCGTCCATTTCTTTTTTATGCGTGCCCGAGTTGTCACCCCTGGAGAAAAATAGGGCCTTGGCGTTGGCTATTCTTGAAAAAGCATCCGCAGCGTCCTTTGATTCTGCAATCTTTGCCGGGTCCGATGGAGGACCGACTATGAAAAACTCGTTGGAGCCAATGAGGGTGCGCTTGGTGGCCCATCCATCCGCTACCGCTTTTTTTTCGGCAGCCGGGGCGTGAACCATTATCATATCGACCTGCTTGTCTTTCAAGAGTTTCAGCGATACTCCCGAACCTGCCTTAACCCAGCATAGACTGAATTTCTTGTCGGCATTGAATGATTCGGCCAGATTCTTCAACAGTCCCAGTTCGCCGGGACTTCCTGTCGCCAGCGAGAATTTTGCTGGTCCTTCGCCGTATGTCTCAGCGCATTTGATTTCCGCTTGTGACACACAAACAAGCCCTATCAGCAAAAAACAGCCACACATTAAACTTGTAAAACGTTTCATTCCAAACCTACCTCCACACCTGGTTTTTGTAAAATGTTCTGCGGGTACAACATTTTCCCTGACAGTTCAAGGTCATAACCAACAAGCCCCTCGGCAAGGGATCTGAACGAATCTTCATGCAACAGCCCAAGAAAAAGCTGAACTCCCTTTTCGAAGAAAAACTCTTTTGAAATTACCAGATCATATCTCTCATTTCTGATCGGTATGTAGCCCAGGTCCAACAGACCCGCAACACCTGAAATTGCCATTCCACAGTCTGCTCGACCCGATAGGATCTCGATCCCCACATCAATGTGCTTCTCAACTTCTTTTTCGTAACCGCTGACAGATGAGGGCACTATTCCATGCTTCCTGAGTTCTTTATCCAGCAGGAGTCTCGTTCCAGTTCCCGGTCGTCTGTTCACAATAGAGACATCGTCACGTCCGAGGTCTTGTATGCCTGATATTTTTTTTGGGTTTCCTTTTGCTACCAAAAGGCATTGTTCACGAAGACAAAAGTTGACCACTGCCGGCATATGTCCCAACTCTTGCGAGACATAGGAAAAATTGTATTCATCATCTTTTTCCTGAATCAGATGACTCGAGGCCATGTGACACAATGATCGCCTCAGGGCCTTTAGTCCTCCCATACTCCCCAGGTTGCCGAACACCGCCAGATGGTCGCTGTAAAGCCTGTTATAAAGGGACATGGCTTTATCCAGAAGAATGTCGTTGCTTCCTGCAATGATCAGCAGGCCTTTGTAGCTCACCAATGGCTCACGTCCCAGAGGAAGATTGACGGCAGAATTCTCAATCCACTTGTCTACCAGTTCAGCAGGAAACAGCCATTTTCCAGTCACTTTTGTGGCTGGGAGCCCCTTCTCTGATACCAGCGTATAGACCATCTTTTCATTTACATCCAGGAGCTGAGCCACTTCCTTGGTTGAGAGAAGACGTTTCATTTGGTCGGGCCTCCACCTGGTTGACTCACATGACTACTCTCAATAGTTATCAGCTTTGGTAATATTAAGTCAATTTTAAACTTGTTGACTACGTTTATTAGCATATGTTATTCCGTATGCTTACCATAAAGGATACTGAAGGATGGCCGTCCGGTTGTCGTGAGGTATCTTTCTTTTGTTGTTTCTGCAGTTTGTTTTTTATCCAAACTTTGTCGTGACGCCGGTCGGTTACTTGCAATCAGACCCAGAATCTATTCGATTGGAGCAGTTTAATGAGAAAACATTTTATCTTGGGTATTGTCCTGGCCTTGATTATCGGAGCGCATTCCAGCGCCTACAGCCAGGAAATCCTGCGCTTGGCCACAACCACATCAACCGAAAATTCCGGGCTTTTGAACTTTATTCTTCCGCCTTTCGAAAAAGCCAACAATGTAAAGGTAAATGTCATTTCAGTCGGGACAGGCAAAGCAATCAAGCTCGGAGAGAACGGTGACGTAGATGTCGTGCTGGTTCACGCCAGACCGGCCGAGGACAAGTTCGTGGCTGACGGCTTCGGAGTCAACAGAAAAGACGTCATGTATAATGACTACCTGATAGTTGGCCCGAGTGAAGACCCTGCGAAAATAAAAGGAGAAAAATCGGTAGCAGAGTCATTCAAGAAAATGAGCGACGCCAAGGCTGTTTTTGTATCTCGTGCTGACCAGTCAGGAACACATATGAAAGAAATGGAAATATGGAAGATTGCTGGGGTTGACCCCTCAAAAGCTAACCGCCTGGAGGCCGGCCAGGGAATGGGGCAGGTTTTACAGATGGCTTCAGAGAAGAAGGCGTACACGTTGACGGACCGGGGCACCTATGCGTCAATGAAGGACAAGCTGGATCTCATTCCGATAGTTGAAGGAGACAAACTTCTTTTCAACCCATATGGTGTAATCGCCGTAAATCCTGAAAAGCATAAAAATGTCAACAAAGCCATGGCCGAAAAATTCATCAACTTTCTGGTCTCACCTGATGGACAAAAGTTGATTTCGGACTTCAAGGTCCAGGGACTGACCCTGTTTTTTCCCAGCGCTACCAAATAGACTATTTTAAAAGTTATAAAATGTTAACGATCAAACGCCATGTGAAAGCATGGCGTTTTTTTTCATACCGTCTCCAGGAGTGGCTCTTGGGCTTAACTTCGAGATAAAATTTCCGATTTAATCCAGAATGTGGCAGGCAAAGACTTCCGGGTCAATGTGCTTCTGAAATAAAATACGGAAGGTTGTTCCATGGTTTGGCCTGGATTCGACTTCAATTTTTGCGCCGTGTTCGCCGACAATGCGTTCAACTATGGTGAGCCCGACTCCTACACCAACAGCGCGAGTACTGAAAAATGGGTTAAATATGAACTCCATATCAGAATCACTGATGCCTGAACCGTGATCTTCTACCTCCAGGATTACGTTCGCATCATGAACATAAAGACGAACAACTATTGAAGACCCTTCGGGAGAGAAATCTATTGCGTTATCAAGCAAATGGGTTAGAGCTATTTCCAGCAGTATGGGATCAAAATATTCGAGGCAGTCAAATTCGGTCTTGTCCAAGAAATGAATTTCAATGTTTCGTTTACCAGCCTTTGGACGCATTTGTTCAACTGACTTGCTCACAACCAGCGACATCCTTGCGTCAATCGGTTTGATCAATGGCAAGTTGGCGCAGTCGTACATCTGATCCACAACGTCTTCCAGGCGCCTCACCCCGTCCATTATGTTCATGGCATACTGTCTGATCTCGTCGGAATTCCGGTTTGTCTTGATGATTCGATTGGCAAAACCACCTATGGTAACAACAGGGTTCCTGATTTCATGGGCCACCCCCATTGCCAATTTGTTCAGACTCCGTATTTTCTCCTTGGCTATTCTCTGTTTTTCATCATTCAGACGTTTTTCCCTCTCCCTGAGCATGTGAATTTCCGTGATGTCTCTGAACAGAGCCACGAATCCTATGAGTCTGTCCTCTTCCTGTTGTGTATCCATCAAGTATGAGGTAGTAGCCGCCAGTCTCTTTAATTCCCCGCCGGGATGCAGGTAATCAACTTCTTTATAATCGTGAATTCGTTTTTCCCAGATAGCGTTAATGAGGATCTGGTTAAAATCGTAATTCTCGTCCACAAGAAAAAAAGTCAGGCCGAGTCCTTTTTCTCTTATAGTTTCTGGAGAGAAGCCCAATATCTGATCACTATTCCTGTTTGAGAAGAGAACTTCACCGTCATGGTTGATCACAATCAGGCAATCAGCCATGCTGTCAAAAATACTTTCGACAATGAGTGGATCAATCATTTGGAACTACCTGATTGTAATGAGCCCACCGGCGCAGAGACAACACTTGCTAAAACACAATTCCAGGCCTACGTAGATTCTTTTTTGTGGCTCGACACCCATATGATTAACCTGTCAGTTGAAAAACTTGTTAGGATCTTTCAGAAATTCCGAGTAGAATTTGAAACTGTCGGTGTTTTGCCAGAGTGCAGGCTTCACGCCGCTGCGGTCAAAATTAAATATCTGGCTGTCAGGACATGCAAGAATTACTGGAGAAAGAGTAGAAATCAAATACTGCTTGTCTCCATTTTTTATGTTTTCTCTTAATATTTTCACAAATTCCACCTGATTCAGCGGGTCTAGGGCCGCTTCAGGTTCGTCTATCATATAAAGTCCGTCCAGCTTGAAGCTATATCCGTTAAAAAACCTCAGAAAGGACTCCCCGTGAGACAATGTGTTCAAGGAAGTTCCTCCGAAATATGAAAGTCGCCCTGGGTCATCAAGGCAAATGTCGTCAAGGCTTGCCGCAAAATTAAAGAAGACTTCAGCCCGAAAGTATGATCCATAGGGTTTACGTTTATCCCACTCCAGAGAAATGTGCTTGTACAAAAGCGATTCGTGAGGATTTTCATGAGAAGAGTGAGTTTTAACGCCACCCCAAGGTAGCAAACCGCTTTTTCTGGCCAATGCGTCCAAGAGGGTAGATTTTCCGGAACCGTTATGCCCAGTGAAGAAAATTATGTTACGAAAGAAACGGAGGCTGATCTTTTCACGCAAACTCGGAATATCATACGGGTAGCGGTCCGTAAAAGGAAATTGTTCAGGATCTATGACAACAGATTTAATAAACATTGTAGTTTGTTAAACGGTAAATTTCCACTGGCAAAAACGTTCGGGAGGATGAGGATCAAGTGGAGCGTGGACACATTCAACCTTTATGTTGGGGTCAATGATGTGAGCGAATGCTTCAAACTCCGCTAAATGCATTTCCTTGCACTGGTATTCAGGCAAATTTCGTTTCAGTCTGGATTCCTGTGTTACACAGTGAGGTACGGAAATGATCACAGCATCATCGTCTCTTTTTATCTCGTAATCAACTATGATCTTCCATGGAAAATAGTTTTGAGCCTTTACAAAACCGTCCAGTCCCTTCTCAACAATTTCGTATCTCTTCAATATGTCCTTTGCCGCTAAACCGGCCGCCCTTCTCCACACCCTTTCATTGATTTTATTGGCTACATCAGTTCCATAGTCCTCTTCCACGGAAATGTACCAGAAAGAATCCACTACTCTGTAATGCCAAAAAAGAAAGTCGATGTAATTCCTGAGTTCTTTTCTTTCGAGTTCATCGATATTCATTGCAACCTCCCCCAAAAGTTGATACGAAGGCTTTACTTTGAAATATTATTTCATTATTGTCAACGAACTTCGACCTCTCTGGCGCCTTCACAAGATAACAGTCAGAGAAAAACTATTATTCTCATCCACGTGTATAGATGACAAAGGGGCTTAAGAAATGCCTGTAAGATATGCGTTGTGTTATGTTCTTATCACTTTAATGTTGAGTCTCCCTGAAGTTTACGCTCAACAGAGATTTCAGATGCCAAATGTCAGCAACCTGAAGAGTCTTACCACGCAGATGACGGACCGGGCGCCTGACATACCCGGAAAAGAGACCACCATGACTTTTTATTCGGGCGCAAACGGGGATATAATAACCGTATATACCTACAAAGGAAGAAATATAGCTTTCAGCACCCATAACAACAGCGATATCCAAAAAACTTACAGATTATTTGTAGATTTCACAGGGGAAAGACTCTTCCAGGAAATTCCTCCGGGTTCTAACTGGACTTTACCGCCATGGTCCAGATGATGAAGCCGACTGTCATAAAAATAGATAATTGAACATTATTCAGGGGTTTAAATGCATGAGTTAGCCATAGTGGAATCTATCATGGAGACTTTGAAGGACCAGCTAACAATACATGATTGCTCGAAAATAATTAGCGTCAATCTTGAATTCGGCGCTATGACCGCCGTGATGCCCGCCGCAATAGATTTTGCCTTCGAGGCTTTATCAAAAGGAGGCCCTGCAGAAGGCGCAACTATCCATACCACAATTATTCCAATCAAAGCTCTGTGCATGGACTGTGGAAAAGAGTCAACACTGGATGACTATGTTCCTTTTTGTCCTGTTTGTGGAACTGGAGTTCTCCAAATTGTTCAAGGCCGAGACGAGATGCGCATCGCTTCAATTGAAATTCAGTAAGGGCCTTGGCCGTGCATACACAGACTCGAGATGCGCCGGTTCATGACGCTTCATATCTGGGACAGTTTCATCCGCAATCCGTTACTAAACACGTTAAAGAGTTAGAAATCGTAATGGGGTCTGCTTGATGAAATTGGCAGTCTTCAGTGATGTTCATGCAAATCTGGAAGCCCTGGAACTGTTCATTGTTCACGCCAAAAGCCAGGGAGTAGACGGTTACGCATGTCTCGGAGATATGATTGGATATGGCCCCAATCCAAACGAGTGTCTGGAGAGAATCAGATCGTTGGACAACCTCGTTGTTATCATGGGCAATCACGAGTGGGCTGCCTTGCATCTGGAAGAGTCGGACGATTTCATGAACACTATGGCTCATGACGCCATCGTCTGGACAAAAGAGAATTTGAGTTCTAAAAACCTCGAATATATGGCTGAACTTCCAGACAAGGTTGAAATTGACCAGTTTACCCTAGTTCACGCTTCTGCGTTCCAGCCTCGCAACTGGGAATACCTGATGCCGGCAAGGAGTTCGGCAATAATGCTATGCCTCCTACACTCTTCTACCCCCTACACACTTGTGGGACATACTCACAGACCCATGATGGCCAATGAATCCGGTGAATCGTTTTTTGAAATACCGATTGCTGAGGATGTGGTGACTTTTTCCAATGACCGTTCAGGCAAACTGCTGATAAATCCCGGAAGCATAGGCCAGCCCAGGGGAAACCACAGAAAGCCCTCCTTCGTGATAATGGACTCTGAAAAAAATACTGTCTCATGGCATTGTCTGCACGGGTATGACCCTGAGGTAACGGCGAGAAATATATTGGCGACCGGCTTGCCTCCTGAGTGCGCGTACTATCTTATGAGGTAGACTGGTCTGAGATCGACCAGTCCATATCACTAAGATGCATTATCTTCAGAGGATTCCAAAGCATATAGCGCTGCGCCAAGGGCCCCGGTGATCTGCGGTTTTGGCGGCGCCACTATCGGGCATGAGGTGTGCGTCTGCATCAGTGTCATTAGAAAAGGATTGTGCTCGATCACCCCTCCGGTCATGACAATTTTATCGGTCAGCGTGTCCATTTCGAGTATTCTCTTGACCACGGAGTGAAAAAGTCCCCTTACTATCCTGTCCACCCTGTGACCTGCCTTAATTTTCTCCAGCACCTCAGTCGCAGAAAAAACTGTGCAATAACTTCCGAGAACAATTTCCTTGTCTGCCTGTTCGGCCAAGGAGTTCAGTTGTTCTATAGGCAGTCTTAGCCTTAGCGCCATTTCTTCCAGAAAAGCGCCTGTGCCTGCTGCACATTTTCTGTTCATCTTGAAGCTTACACGTCTGCCGTGAGAATCGAGCTTGATCACCTTGTTATCCTGCCCACCAATATCCACTACGGTTATGGGACCACCAAAAAAATGGAAACATCCCCTGCCGTGACAAGCTATCTCCGTCATTGATCCGTTGGCAAAAGTTACACTGTTTCTGCCATAACCGGTCGAGTAAACAACTATGTCATCATCGTCGGATAGATTCGCTTCAGCCAGGCAATCATTCCAAACACTTTTGGAAGCGGCTACGAAGTCCGTAGCGGAATAAGCGACCTTGGTAGCGAGAATTGTTCCATCCCTGTCGATGATGACACCTTTCGTGGTGCATGAACCGACGTCTACTCCGCCTGCAAACTGAGATTTCATGGAGAGTTATCTCACTTTTTCGTCAAGTTGCTCTACAAATGCCTCAATGTTTGTCCTCGCCTGTTCCTCGGAATAGCAACGCATGTCGTTCAGATCACCATTTACCACTAAAACTGGCAGGTTAAGCCTGTCACGCATCCTCTGAGGCATCATGTATCTACTGTTGGAATTGTTCGGACAAGTCTTGGCGTCATGAAATATGATGCCGTCTATCGAAAATTTCTTTATCCAGGCTTCCATGTATGCTTCTTTATACGAATCGTCGCGCACTATGAACAGCTCTGTGTATGCCCTGGCCATGGATTCCAATGGCCTGGCGGGATCGAAGGCATCGAATATCCAGCTATTACAATATGTTGAAGCAACAACATTCGTCTTCAGTGAAGAAAATTGCTGACTTAGATCTCTGAGTTTTCCCCATATGGGCATCCCATCCCAATAGATACGGTGGGATTCACCTTCAACAGCGGCTACCTTATCCGTTATTCGCTGTTCCAATTCCTCGAGCAGGGTTTTATAATAATCGACTGCCTGTGGAAGTCCTCTAAGGACCACTGCAGGGCCCATGTGAATAGTGGAGTCAAAGAATGTCAAAGGCGCAGGAATGGTTGCTCCGCATTCCAGGACCTGCCTCCACAATCGGGTGCATTCCAGTGAGAGCGCCACAACCTCCCGAAGCCTGTCGATATCGAATTTCACTCCGGAAACGCCTTCAAGGACCGGTATCATGGTTTTGATCTGAGACACCAGGTCGTTTATGTGATAATCTTCTACCGCCTGGATATTCCTGTGTGTGTGAATACCCACTATTGGGACGTTCCACTCTCTGGCGTAATAGGCAAACCAATCCTGAACATCCCTGCACTGGTTTGTGTTGTAAACCAGGACGTCGGCTCTTGGAACTTTCTCTATGCCGTATGCTTTGGTTAGTGGGGTGCATCCTCTGACGTATGCGCCGATGTCAGCAGTGAGATATGAGCAAATGTCAGGAGAATAGCCCATGGCGTTGGCGGCCGGAATGAGATCGGTGGCCATTCTTGTGGCGCCCAGCATAGCGCCGTGGTTTTCGGGATAATAAACTTCAAATCCCATTGAATGAAGAAGTTCAGCCGGTCCTACGGAAGTACACCAGGCTATCTTTTTGCTCTTGTCCTTGCTAACCCTGTCCAATCCAAGGAAGTGATCCGCCATTATCTGCTTCATCCTGGATGTCGCAGCTATCGTCTTTGTCTTCGATTTTTCTGTTTCAGCCACAATAAACCCCAACCTCAATTGGTTCCATTTCTTTAAACTAGCCTGGCCACTGCCATAGGCGAACGCAGTATCCCGCTTATCCCGACTTGCCCGTATGGTCGCAATGTTGAGACGCGTAAATTGGCGTCAAGTTGTCAAAAATTCTAAAGACGTCGAAATATAGTCATCAAATGACCCTGCGCGGGCCGCATTTCTTGATCCATCTGAACTTGGAGCATTTGCCCCAACGGTTGACACGGACACACTGCTTCACATAATAACAGCCAGTCGCCGGGTAATAATAGCGATAAGACATTTTTGTTCCGGTTACCGACACAGTGGAAGCCGGTGAGCCTGCCTGACCGTTTTCAGACGCCAATGTCCTTGACGACATGAACAGAAATGACGCTATCACTGCCAGGATGATATTCGTAACACGATGATTCATCTGCGACCTCTCATTCAGATTTTTGACTATTCTTATATTATCCCTGCATTCAGGATTTCTCAAGGTATTCGACTAAAATTGTGACAGACTTTATTGATTCAGTTCTCTCAAGCGCCTGATGTCAGTGGCCTTATCCAAGGGCTTGCCTTAATTTTTCCTTTAGGATAAATAAATGCGCATGAACCTTTTCATGCAAAAGGAGTCCTAATTGTGGCTTCATTTTAAAGGTTTTCCGGAACCGGGAGCCTTATCTTTACTATTTTCATGGAAGTGCGCATGAAGGCAATCGGAAGAACTATCATTTACCTGGCTAAAATTGGGGCGTATGTGATTTTCCTGGTGGCGGCCGTCGGAATTCTTCTTTGGGGCATGGAGAAATTCTCCGCTTATGCCTTGAGCAAGTCATATCTCGGCACTGTATACCATCATGACTTCGACATGGTTAGAAAGGACGCCACACAACCGGTTTCGAACTATGATTACGATTTCACTCCGGGAGCCTGCGTTGAGTTTAACGTTCTAAAAGGTAATCAGTATGAATACGCCAACAACGCGGGATTTCGTGAACCCAGGGAAATAACGGTAGACAAACCTGAAGACGAGTACAGGATATTTCTTACCGGAGGGTCTACGGCTTTTGGACTCGGGGCCATAGGAGAGGCCGTCAATCTCACCAACCATTATAGTATAGAATACCGGGAAACCATTTCTCACATCATGGAGATGATACTGAACGCCACGGCTCCCATCGAGGGGAAGAAGATCCGGGTTTACAACACCGCAGTGTGGGGGCATGCATACCAGCACCTTTTAATACGATATCCCGTGAAACTGCGCCAGTACAAACCCGACCTGATCATTTCTCTTGACGGCGCCAATGAATTGCCTCTCGTAAGCAAACTGATACCAGACTGGAACTACTTCCAGGAAGGACAATATAATAATATCATTAGAGATATCTATTCTTACAGCAACTCAGGTTTGGCGTCTTACTTGACATTGTGGTTAAAAAACAACACATTTTTAATGACGTATCTATGGGCCGGCCAGGATATTTTCCAGGAATTGAATGTCAGGGCTCCCGTTCATAAAGCAGTTATTGCAGAAAATGAGACCGACACGAAATCTTCCGGAAACTCGGTTGAGGAAATGTCCAAAATGCTCGACAGGAACATAGACACGGTTGTCCGGGTGGTGGAGGACTATACATCGTCAATACACAATGACGGCATTCCACACATACTGGCTTTGCAGCCCTGGCTTTATTTGAGCAAAAAGCCGATGAGTCCTCAAGAAAAGGCGGTCAACGAACTGCCGGGATTCAAGCAGTATTACGGGGTTCCATCCGATAAAACTTACAAGCTTCTCGTAGATAAAATTGTTGCCAGCGCTCAAAGAAAGAACTATTTTGTTGCGGATTTTTCAGATTATTTTGACGATGTTTCCGAATGGGTTTTTCTGGATTGGTGCCATTTGACGAGCGGCGCCAACTATCTCCTTGCAAAGGAACTTTCAAACCTGGTCAAGGAACACATATTTCAGCGGCAGCTTTCGGCTGGGGATTCCACGACCGACAAGAATTCTTTCTTTTGGGACCTGGCAGCGTCGGCAAAAGTGGTTTATCCTGTCTCTGAAACAGACAGAGCCAACCTGGCGCAAAATGCCCTGAGGGGTTATCCTGGAGAGGCTCAGTTCGAATTCACTCCGAAAAGTCCTGATGAAAAAGGTGAGATCATTCTGGACATGCAGAAAATCTACCCCATCAGCAGGATCAGGATAGTGTGGGGAGATGAAAATTCAACTCCGGCTGAATGGGAAATGGAATATTCTTCCGACATGAACGACTGGCAAACATTTGTAAAATCTACGTCCAGTGAAATAGACTGGTATTCCAGATGGCCCGGATATGAACATTATCTCGCTGAACCAGTCAAAGCTAGATATTTAAGATACCGGCCCATCAATGATCCCAATCCGGGAATCAAATTGAGATTAATCAGCGCATATCGGTAGGTTCAAATGAATATACTCGGTCTTTCAGCTTTCTATCATGACAGCGCGGCATGTCTCGTAAAAGACGGGGAAATAGTCGCTGCGGCCCAACAGGAGCGTTTTACTCGCGTTAAACATGATCATCGCTTTCCTATGGACGCCGTCAATTTTTGCCTCAAAGCAGGCAGGATCACATCAAAGGATCTGGACTACGTAGTCTTCTATGACAAACCTTTCATAAAATTCGAGCGCCTGCTTGAAACATACGTCTCTTATGCGCCCAGGGGGTGGGCCTCGTTTCTCATGGCTATGCCGCTATGGCTAAAACAGAAACTCCACATGCCCAAATTGATCCGAAAAACTTTGGACTACGAGGGCGAGATAATTTTTCCGGAACACCACGAGTCACACGCAGCGAGCGCATTTTTTCCATCGCCTTATAATAGAGCGGCCTTTCTGACCATGGATGGAGTCGGGGAGTGGACCACAACCAGTTTTGGCGTTGGAGAAGGGTCAAAAGTCAGGATTGATTACGAAATCAGATTTCCACATTCCTTGGGACTTCTCTATTCAGCTTTTACATATTTCACTGGATTCAAGGTCAATTCGGGTGAATACAAGGTCATGGGTCTCGCCCCTTACGGGGAACCTAAATACGTAGACACAATAATGAATGAACTCATCGACATCAAAGAAGACGGTTCATTCAAACTTAACATGAAATATTTCACCTATCCTTATGGCCTGACCATGACAGGACATACCTTTGAGAAACTGTTCGACGGACCCGCACGTAAACCGGAGAGTCAGTTGACCCAGCGAGAGATGGATATTGCCAAATCGGTCCAGGTGGTTACTGAAGAGGTTATGCTCAGAACTTCGCGACACATTCACAAACTCACAGGTGAAAAGTACCTGTGCATGGCCGGTGGGGTGGCGCTGAACTGCGTGGGCAACGGCAGAATTCTAAGAGAGGGGCCATTCGAGGATATATGGATCCAACCTGCAGCGGGTGACGCCGGGGGAGCGCTTGGAGCCGCATTGTTCGTGTGGCACCAGTTACTGAACAACAAAAGGGTAACCAACGACTCCACAGATCTTCAGCATGGCTCTTACCTGGGACCTGAATACTCCGAGGATGACATCAGGAAATTCCTGGAGTCTCACGGTTACCCTTATCATTACCTCGGAAATGGAGACGGTTTTTCCCGGGTAGCAGATCTGATCGCTGAAGGAAAAGTCATTGGGTGGTTCAGCGGACGCATGGAATTCGGGCCTCGCGCTCTAGGATCAAGGTCGATCATAGGCGACGCCAGAAATACCGAAATGCAAAGTCAGATGAACCTTAAAATAAAATACCGTGAAAGTTTTCGACCTTTTGCCCCATCGGTGCTGGCGGAACAGGTAGAGAATTACTTTGAACTGGATAGGCCTTCGCCTTATATGCTTCTGGTGGCCGACGTCCAAAAGAGCATCAGAAAATCGGTGGACGAAGATCAGCAGAACTTATGGGGTATAGACAAACTGAATGTTGTCCGATCGGATATTCCGGCTATAACTCATGTAGACTATTCTGCAAGAATTCAGACCGTGCATCGAGAAACCAACCCTAATTATTACGATTTGATAGAAGCCTTCTTCAAGAAAAGTGGTTGTCCGGTCATCGTAAACACGTCCTTTAACGTTCGTGGAGAGCCTATAGTCATGAGTCCGGAACACGCTTATCTATGCTTCATGAGAACGGAAATGGATTTTCTTGTCCTTGGAAAATTCCTCCTGGACAAAAAGGATCAGCCGAAGTTGAAAGACGATGACGACTGGCGATCCCAATACGCATTAGATTAAAAGAGATCATTGCCTGATGAACATTATCCAAGAAATTCGTGAAGAGATCAAAGCAGCGGTAGTAGTCCCGACTAACCGGGATATGAATATTCTAGCCGCATTATTTTTAATAATTCCTTGCGCTATTGGGGCTCATCTCATCTATTGGCGAGATTCCACTTACGGATATGTGTGGTTGGGAATCGGCGTTTCGCTTTTCCTAGCTCGCCTGGTCCCACCTTTGTTTAAATTCATTTTTCGTCAGTGGGTGGCTTTCTCTGTCATAATCGGTTATTTTATCTCACGAATATTGCTGACGCTCATATTTTTCCTGGTGATCACTCCGACCGGTTTACTCATGAAGCTGTTCGGGAAAGATCCAATGGACCGGAAAATAGATCCCCAGGCGTCTACATACTGGATAGAACACGAACAACCTTCGGATTCAACTATTGAAAGATACAAGAAACAGTTTTAGAATTCATAGAATAGATTAGGAGGGACTCTGTATGTCACTGGTTAGAGAATTTTGGGATTTCATGAAAGTCCGAAAAAAATTCTGGTTGGCTCCAATCTTGATTGTTTTGGTCATACTCTCCGCATTCATAATACTTGCGGCTAGTTCACCCGTGGCGGCGCCCTTCATCTATACGTTATTCTAGGAGGTTGAAGGCCGACCAAAAGGCTAGACCGGTCCGGCTGTTTTCTACGCCAGTCTAGTACACTTTTTCACTATAACTGGCGTCTCCTGCTTCTGGATACATCTGAAGGAGGGGGCGCTTTTATTTTGTCCCATAGCGCAGACTTGAAAAAATCAGAAATCTAATTGTAAATAGTCTGCAGATTTACATTCACACATGAGCGAGGAACCGATGTGAAGAAGTTCATATTCGTAACGATCTATATTGCATTTTTATTGATGATTGCAGTCGGACTTGTTGCAGGACTGGAATATTACGCATATTTGAAAGTGAAGGCATCCCCACTGGGCCAGGCCTATTCAGGCCGGGACCTGGACCTGGCGAGGCGAAGCTCGCAAACTGTAGCTCCGCAATACGGCTATGAACCTACACCTGGGTTCGCCGCTGTCAGAAATACCAAATTGGGAAATTCACTAGAGTATATAAACGAAGAAAGCTTCAAGGATTTTGATAGCGTCCCTGTGGAAAAACCCGCGGACGAGTTTCGGGTCATTGTGACGGGCGGTTCAGTTGTCTACGGTCGAGGACCTGTCCCCCCTGCGGATGTCGTCTGCGATTTTTATGAAGTGACTTACCGTTGGACAATTCCCCATATCATGGAAAAGCTGATGAATGCGGATCCGCAGATCAGGGAAAAGATCGGGGGCAAGACAGTCAGGGTAATAAATGCCGGTGTCGCGGGTTTCGTTTACCAGAACAACCTTATGAGATATCTTGCCAAGCTGAGGCTTTATCAACCTGACTTGGTGGTAGCTCTGGACGGAGCCAATGAAGTACACACAGTTGCAAGACCCCTGAAGGACTGGAACTATTTCACAGAAGGCCCCTATTTTGAAGTTGTGACCGAGGTCATGGACATGAGCAAGGCCGGACTGATGAACTACATTACGCTCTGGCTCAAAAGAAACACCTATTTTTTTACATGGCTTGCGATGAACAAAGGCGAAGGACCCGGTATATTAATGGAGAACAGGGGGTTCGCCGCCCACCCTCAGGATCCAACGCCTGAAATGATTGAATACCTCAACAGAAACGTGGGTCAGGTTGCCGATGTGGCCACTATTTATCACAGAGCCCTGCAGGCGGATAAAGTGCCCCATGTCTTTGCCCTCCAGCCGATGTTCAAGAATTCCAAAAAGAAGAGGACTCTGCTCGAACAGGAAATTGAAAAAGTCACCGGCATGGACAAGATCGGTTTTTACGATGCCGCAAAGACTTATGACACTCTGGTCAGCCAGGTCATAAAACGTGCCGCTGAAGATGGTTTTGAGGTGGTTGACCTATCCACAATCTTTGACTCAACCAACGAGTGGGTATTTACTGATTGGTGCCATTTGACGAACGGAGCCAACTTCATAATTGCAAAAGCGCTTGTGGCAAAAATCAAGAAACAGGTTTTCGGATTGCCTCTGAAACCATTCGATGAACTTCAGGAACCGTATGATTCCTATTTCACCGACTATTCCAAAAACGCCAAGGTTTTTGTTGAAGGCAAGCCAACAGACGCCGGACTTAACATACTCAAAGGCTATCCCTCAGAGAATGGACTCGAGGTAAAATCAACATCAACCACCAAGGCTGATGTTTCGCTGGACCTCGGGGAAATCCTGCCAATCTCCAGACTCAGAATAGTTTGGGGTTCACAAAGCACTACCCCACAAAAATGGAGAATCGAAGTATCGAAAGATGGAAGTAACTGGGCGCCGTGGCTGAATGTTGAGGACAATGTTGCTGATAGCTTCGATCAATGGCCTGGGTTCGAATATTACGCCGACAGAGAAACCCTGGCGCGTTTCGTCAAGTACACCCAGCTCTCCGGACCGGATGAGATTTCATTGAAGCAGATCAGTCTTTTCAGATAAGATGGACAGCAACGTTTATGTCATTACCAACCCCTCAAGATAGAGGGAAACGGCCGCTCTTGGGAAGGCAATTGGACCAACGATTCCAACAGACTGAATTAACTATTTTCTCGGAACCTTTTGAATTGTATGGAGGTGTTTAATGCGATTATCGGGTAAGAAAGCAATTATCCTCATTGAAGACATGTATAATGAATTTGAAGTCTGGTATCCATACTACCGTCTCATTGAAGAAGGTTGCAAAGTGACCATAGTTGGGCCGGGGCATTCCGCTACCTACCACAGCAAATATGGTATCCCTGCAGTGGCCGAAAAATCTGCGACCGAGGTTTCCGTAAACGATTTTGATACTATAATAATTCCAGGCGGCTTTGCGCCCGATAAAATGAGAATTCATCCACCGATGGTAAAACTCGTTAAAGACGCATTTGACCGGAAAAAGGTTGTCGCATCCATTTGTCACGGAGGCTGGATGCTGGTGAGCGCCGGGGTTTTGAAAGGATTGAGGGTCACCTCGTATGTCGCAATAAGGGATGACATGGTAAACGCTGGCGCAATTTGGGAAGACGCAGAACTGGTACAGGACGCCAATGTGATCACATCCAGAAAACCCGATGACCTTCCGGCCTTTTGCAGAGCGATAATAGCCGCAACAGCGGCTTAATGGACGTTTGCGGGGAGACCGCAGGGCTCGGTCTCTCCCGGCAATTTTTCAGAGGGGAGGTGAATCCCGAGTGGACGACATTGTTTTCGAATCCAGGGTGATTCTTGAGGACGGTTCTTATGGCGCCAGAATCACTGTCTCAGATGGAATCATTAAGGAAATAGAAAAACTGGATACAGCTCCGGACAGCAATCTGGTGACTTTCCCCGGCTTCATTGATGCGCATGTCCATGCCAGGGAATACGCGCTCCCTTCTGATGCTGACGATGGTCAGAAATCAGACTGGCAAAAAATGACCGCCAAGGAAACTTTTCGCACTGCCGCTATGGCTGCTCTGAACGGGGGAGTGGTTTTATATGCGGCCATGCCCAACGATCCGATTCCACCTGACAAGGAGGAGACCTACAACGCTAAATTGCTATTGGCTGAAACATCCCAGTGTCCGGTAATCCCATTGGCCTGCATAACAAAAACTTCGGAACCGTGGGCCGACATCCCCTACAAGCTTTATCTGGATCATAAGCCGGGACTGTCTTCATTCTCATGTTGGGACGATGTTGACTGCGCTTTGAGTAGATATTCCGGTTGTCACGTTTTCTTCCACGCGGAAGACCCTGTCACCCTTCAAGAAAATTCGAACCTAACCGAGCGTTGGAGAAACAGGCCTCCCTTTGCTGAAATCAGCGCAGTGCGCCAAATTCTGGATCTCACGGCAAAACATGACCTAAAAACCCATATCTGTCATATCTCTACGATTGAAGCAGTGGAACTCATTCAGGAGTTCAACAGGGTATCATCAGCCAAGGTTACCAGCGAGGTTACTCCACACCACCTGTTCTTCAGTGTAGATGAATCCGGCGTCTTCGCAGATGGAGCGGTTGTTCATAGCAACCGCTCTTTTTTTGACTGTAACCCGCCATTGCGGTCTGAGCGGCAAAGGAACAGCCTTATTGAAGCGCTTCGGGACGGTCTCATAGACATGGTCGCAGGAGATCATGCGCCGCACACCTTTGAGGACAAAAAAAAGGGGGCGCCCGGCATGCCGCAACTCGACACTTACGGCCCGTTTGCAGCCTGGATGATCAACAGACTTGGTTTTTCATGCAATAAAATAGCTGAACTTTTTTCAAGAGCCCCGGCGCGCCTAATCTCTAACTACATTTCCGGTGACTATGGCTCAATCAAAGTGGGCGCTCAGGCCAACCTTACCGTTCTGGACCTGTCGGGAGAGACCTTGGTAAAGGATGACAGGATAGTCGGTAGGGGCCCCCTTCAAACTAGATGCGCCTGGTCGCCCTTCAATGGAATTCCTCTACCTGGAGCCGTTTTCAAGGTTTTGCTGAATGGCTTGTCTTACGATTCAACCATGAATTTGTCTGGACACAACTACCCAAACACCGACAAGAAAAGGGTATGACTAATGAACTTTAAAGGAAAAGACATAATTTCCATCAAAGATCTTACCAGAACAGAGATCGATCACATTCTGTCGAGGGTAGAGACAATTAGAAATGATCCTCAACGGAGCAAACTGTGCAAAGGAAAAGTCTCCGCCATGCTTTTTTTTGAACCTTCAACCCGCACCAGGACTTCTTTCGAAGTTGCAATGCGTAACCTTGGAGGGAAAATAGGCGGCTTTTATGACGCAAACATAACCTCGGCAGTCAAGGATGAGTCACTCTGGGACACAGTAAAAATGCATGACGGCTACGGGTTCGATGTGATTGTGATCCGTCATCCTTTGAAAGGGGCAGCCAGAGTCGCATCCGAGGCCGCCGTCATTCCTGTCATTAACGCTGGTGACGGCCCTAACCAGCACCCAACCCAAACACTTCTCGATCTTTACAGCATTCAGGAAACCCAGGGCCGACTCGACGGCATTACAATAGCCATGGTCGGCGACCTGATGAATGGAAGGACTGTTCACTCTTTGTCGGAAGCGCTGTTAAAATATAATAACTGTAATCTCATCTTCATTTCTCCACGAGATCTGGCAATGCCCCGGTCCCTGATTGACAAATGCAAGAAAGAGATATCCGAAACGGGTGGATCCGTCACAGAAGGCAGCAGAATTGAAGATTTCATCTCCGACGTCGATATACTCTACATGACACGCATACAAATGGAGCGTCTCCAGGAAAGCGCCCTGGCCGAAAAATTCCGTAGCATTTACCGACTTGAGGCCTCCATGCTGTCAAATGTAAAAAATAGCATGAAAATAATGCATCCCCTGCCTCGAGTCACGGAAATAGCTCAGGATGTTGACGACACTCCCTACGCCTATTATTTCCAGCAGGCCAGGAATGGTCTTCTAGTGAGAGAAACTCTCCTTGCTCTGATTTTGGGGGCTATAAAATGAAAAGAGAAACCTCTATAACTATTGCTAAAATTGAATCAGGCATAGTCATCGATCACATCCCCGCCGGCAAGGCCTATCAGATTTCCCAAGTATTGGGATTGGGAGAATTTGCCCGAAAAACCGGCGACATCATCGCAATCGGTATCAACTTTGAATCTAAATCCATGCTCAAAAAAGATATTATCAAGATGGAAAATCTCAGTCTCACGAGAAATATGCTTAAAGTTGTAGCTTTGATTGCGCCCAACGCCACAATAACGCGGATTGAAAACGGCAAGGTGACGGAAAAACACAAGGTGGAGATTCCAGAGTCCGTTGGAGACGTGGTAGTGTGCCCCGATCGTTTCTGTATCACCAACCATGAACAGATAGCGGGAAAATACCACGTCGTCTCAAGAGACCCTCTCACTCTTAAATGCCACTATTGTGAGACCGAATTTTTTGGACGGCTCATAAAGTATAAAGAAAAGAACTGATCACATATGGATGCGATTCAGACCTTCAGCGGCTTAACCATGTTTTCGGGGACTACCCATTCATCATATTGTCCCTCAGTCACGAAACCTAACTCAAGAGCCGCCTGCTTGAGCGACAACTCATTTCTGTACGCATGGAGTGATATTTGAGCTGCTTTTTCATATCCAATGTGATGATTTAAGGCTGTGACCAGCATCAACGAGTTATTTAGCTGCTCTTTTATCCTATTATGGTTTGGTTCTATTCCTGTTGCGCATTTATCGTTAAATGTCAAACAAGCCTCTGACAGTAACTGGATTGATGTTAGCACGTTGTATAAAATTACAGGTTTGTAAACGTTAAGCTGGAAATTACCCTGTGATCCTGCAAAGGCCACGGCGGCGTCAGCTCCGTAAACGTGAACGGCGACCTGAGTCATGGCCTCACACTGGGTGGGGTTTATTTTCCCGGGCATTATTGATGATCCCGGTTCGTTGGAAGGAATGGTTATCTCTCCCAGCCCCGCTCTGGGACCACATGCGTACCACCTGATGTCATTGGCTATTTTTATTAGTGCGCAGGCCAGCGTTCTCAATGTCCCGGAGGCCTGGACCATGGCGTCATGCGCTGAAAGTGAAGCAAACTTGTTTGGTGCGCTCACAAAAGGTTTTCCCGTTTCTCTGGCTATCTTCTCGGCTGAAACAACTGCAAAATCGGGATGAGCGTTTAACCCCGTGCCTACTGCCGTTCCTCCGAGAGCAAGGTCATATAGCCAGGGTAAAGCTCCTTTGATGGCGGCCACTGCCTGATCAAGCTGGGCGACCCAGCCGGAGATGACCTGTCCTAATGTCAGTGGGGTGGCGTCCTGAAGGTGAGTTCTTCCGATCATGACAATCTCTTCAAACGCTAGCGCCTTGGATTGAAGGGTGTCCCTCAACGCAGTGACAGCCGGGAGAAGGCTTTCCGTTATCTGCTCAACAGTAGCGATGTGCATAACGGTGGGGAAAACATCGTTTGATGATTGGCTTCGGTTGACATCATCATTCGGATGAACCGGTTTCTTGGAACCCAGAGGACTACCAACCAGTTCATTTGCGCGGTTCGAGATTACCTCGTTCGCGTTCATGTTTGACTGTGTGCCTGACCCCGTCTGAAAAACCACCAGAGGAAAGTTGTCGTCCAACAGTCCATCAATTACCTCTGTAGAAGCCTGAACGATTAAATCCGCCTTTTGTCTGGGTAACTGATCAAGCTCGAGGTTTGCCAGAGCCGCACATTTCTTGAGGATGCCGAAAGCCCGTATAACCGGCCTACCCCACTGAAAATGTTCAACGCCGATAGGAAAATTCATCACAGATCTTTGAGTCTGCGCCCCCCAATACTTGTCGGCCGGCACATATACATCGCCTAACGCGTCATGATCCACCCTGAAACCAGCATCCGGGTTGCACTGTGTCATAGAAGATTTTCTCCTGGATAATTAAATAGTTAAGAATGAGCGAGCGAAGCTGAAAGCATCTCGCCCCATGTTCATGAAAAAGACGGCCGAACTGTTGCTCGCTACACGTTCCGGGACGCGAATCCTTGAGCCGTCATGAGTCCGCCTAGCCTGTGATGGTCTATATTAACTTCATAGCACAATACTAATAAATGCAAAGCCGGGCATTCAAAAAAAAAGCGGCCACGAGGCCGCTTTTTTTGATGACGGAAATCTATTAATACATGCCACCGGGAGGCATACCGCCACCGGGCATAGGAGGCGCGTCTTTTTCTTTTGGTTTCTCAGCAACCATGACTTCCGTGGTCAGCATAAGGCTGGCGACTGAAGCCGCATTCTGAAGAGCAAGCCTGGTAACCTTGGCCGGATCGATTACGCCGTTCTCCAGCAAGTCTTCGTAGACTTCCTTGTGAGCGTTGAAGCCGAAGGCTCCGGATGCGTTCTTGATCTTATCGACTACGATAGAAGCGTCATGTCCTGCGTTGGTGGAAATCTGCCTGATAGGCTCTTCAAGCGCCCTGATAACTATCTTGGCTCCGGTAAGCTCGTCGCCTTCGAGGGCGAGATCTTTGATGGCGTCCAGGCACCTGAGGTATGCAACGCCGCCGCCAGGAACTATGCCTTCTTCCACTGCAGCCCTTGTGGCGTTAAGAGCGTCTTCTACGCGGGCCTTCTTTTCCTTCATTTCGGTTTCAGTGGCTGCGCCAACATTGATAACCGCAACACCGCCTACCAGCTTTGCCAAACGCTCCTGCAGTTTTTCCCTGTCATAATCGGAGGTGGTCTCATCGATCTGGGTTCTGATCTGTCTTACGCGACCTTCAATCTTCTCTTTTGCGCCAGCGCCGTCTACGATCGTGGTGTTGTCTTTGTCGATGGTTACGCGTTTGCAACGTCCGAGGTCGTTCAGAGTGACGTTCTCAAGCTTCAGACCGAGATCTTCGGATATAGCCTGACCACCGGTGAGTATGGCGATGTCTTCCAACATGGCTTTACGTCTGTCGCCAAAACCAGGGGCCTTCACTGCGCAAGCGTTTAGTGTGCCACGAAGTTTATTAACCACCAGCGTGGCCAAAGCTTCGCCTTCCACGTCTTCCGCAACGATAAGAAGCGGACGACCCATTTTCGCCACCTGCTCCAGCAACGGAAGCATGTCTCTCATGTTGGAGATCTTTTTCTCGTTGATGAGAATGTACGGCTCATCAAGAACAACTTCCATTCTCTCAGGATCGGTCACGAAGTAAGGTGAAAGGTAGCCACGGTCGAACTGCATACCTTCGACGACATCCAGAGAAGTTTCCATGGCTTTGGCTTCTTCTACGGTGATGACGCCTTCTTTTCCGACTTTTTCCATTGCTTCAGCAATGATATTACCGATGGTAACGTCGTTATTGGCAGAAATTGTTCCGACCTGAGCGATTTCTTTCTTATCCTTGGTGGGCTTGGACAGTCTCTTGAGGTTGGCTACAACCGCCTCAACTGCTGCGTCGATTCCTCTCTTGATGTCCATTGGAGAAGCGCCGGCCGCTACCATCTTAATGCCTTCACGATAAATGGCCTGAGCAAGAACAGTGGCTGTGGTGGTTCCGTCACCGGCGACATCTGATGTCTTGGAAGCTACTTCCTTGAGCATCTGGGCGCCGAGGTTCTCGAACTTGTCTTCAAGTTCGATCTCTTTGGCTACCGTCACACCGTCTTTTGTGACATTCGGGGATCCCCAGGATTTCTCCAGGATGGCGTTGCGGCCTTTCGGGCCCAATGTTGACTTGACGGCGTCCGCCATGATGTTCACGCCACGAAGTATTTTATCCCTCGCCTGCTGTTCAAACAAAATTATCTTAGCTGCCATTTATTTTGCTCCTTATATTTAGAAACGTTGTTTCAAAAATTCATAGTTATGCTTGAGATAGTGTTACTCAACCAGACCCAGAACGTCGTCTTCCTTCATTATGAGATACTCGACGCCCTCGACCTTGATTTCCGATCCCGAATATTTTCCGAAAAGAACTACGTCACCGGCTTTAAGCTCCAAAGGAACAACCTTGCCGTCTTCCAAACGTCTTCCATGTCCAACTGCTATGATCTTGCCCTGCTGTGGTTTCTCTTTCGCTGTGTCAGGAAGAATGATGCCGCCCTTTGTAACTTCCTCTGATTCGACCCTTTCTACAAGGATCCGATCATATAGAGGACGAAATTTCATGGTCTAACCTCCGCGCTAATGAATTATTTTTGGGTTGTGCGCTGTTTTAATTATCAGCACTCTCCCTTTATGAGTGCCAACACTTCTCTGACTTGTCAAGCGCGTGGGAATTTTTTTTATCGGAATCGGGCAAATTTTTTAGCGAGATTTGCATCATCACACGCTAAATGATAAAAAATAAGGTTTATACTTTAAGGCTCAAAGCGCTGGAGCCTTGACGATTCAAGAGGACTGGCCGAATCTGTTTAAGTAGGCGGTAGGGGATTTTGCCGATGCCGGTAAAGAGCGAAGTGGTTTGCGGACAATGCGGGAATACGGTTTGGATTTTCAGGAATCCTGCGCCGACAGCCGATATAGTGATAGAGATTGAGGGAGGGATTGTTCTCATCAAGAGAAAGAATCCACCACATGGCTGGGCGCTTCCCGGCGGTTTCATCGACTACGGAGAAAAAGCGGAGGACGCAGCCGTCAGGGAAGCGCGTGAGGAGACCGGGCTCGAAATTTCCATCACGGATCTGCTGGGAGTGTATTCTGATCCGGCGAGAGACCCTCGTGGCCATACTTTAACTGTTGTTTTCATCGCTAGAGGTAATGGCGCCCCGGCGCCTGCCGATGACGCAGAAGACTTGATGATAGTAGATCCGGAAAATCTCCCGTATCCAATGGCGTTTGACCATTCGCAAATCATTGCGGACTATGTCAAACGCTCAAGAATGGCTTAATCGAAAGAAGCCTGAGCTTTTTTCGGTATGGTTTACCGAAACGGGAAGATTAGAACAATCACAATGGTTGTGATTCAATGAACGATACAGAGGTAATATAATGATAGGGGTTTCCAAACTTTATTGTGGCGCTGTTGAGGCGTCCGACCCGTTGAGATACGGAAGGCTTTCGAAAGACCTGCCATCTCACCTTCTCCAATTCTCGTCCGATAAAAAACCGGTGGTAGTCTGGAATGTTACAAGACGTTGCAACCTCAAATGCGTTCATTGTTACTCCCATTCGGAGGATAGAGATTATAGCGGCGAGATGACCCACGATCAGGGTATTGACTTGCTCAACGACCTCAGTTCCTTTGGAGTTCCGGTCGTGTTGTTTTCGGGAGGAGAACCGCTGATCAGACCGGACCTGCTGGATTTCATGAAACATGCGTCTTCAAGAGGTATGAGGGCTGTCATATCAACCAACGGCACCTTGATAGACGGCAAGATGGCGAGATCACTGAAAGAGGTCGGTTTGTCATATGTTGGAATCAGTCTGGACGGCCTGGAAAAGACTCATGACGAGTTCAGAGGGATGCCCGGCACTTTTTCCAGGGTCATTCGGGCCATTAAGAATTGTAAGGAAAATGGGCTGAAGGTCGGGTTACGCTTCACCATCAACAAACGTAATTTCAGAGAAATCCCCGGCGTGTTCGATCTGGTGGAATCTGAGAAGATACCGCGTATCTGCTTCTACCATCTTGTATACTCAGGACGAGGGGCGGAATTGATTGAAGAGGATCTCACGCATCAGGAGACCAGAGAAGTGGTGAACACCATTATGGACAGGACCAGGCGTCTTCACGACTTGGGTATGCCCGTGGAAGTTCTCACTGTTGACAACCATGCGGATGGCCCCTTCCTGTACTTGCGGATGCTCAGGGAAGATCCAGAGAGAGCCTCGCAGGTAATGCAACTTTTGCAGATGAACGAGGGAAATAATTCCGGCCGAGGGATAGGATGTGTTTCATGGAATGGAGATGTTCACCCGGATCAGTTCTGGAGGCATCTCATACTGGGGAACGTTCTGAGTAAGCCCTTCTCAGAGATATGGACCGATCGGGAAAACGAATTCCTGATGAAACTCAAGGATAAAAAGGCGCATGTCACAGGACGCTGCTCAAAATGTAAGTGGTTGAACATCTGCGGAGGCAATTTTAGGGTCAGGGCTGAGGCGGTCCACGGCGATGTTTGGGCCCCCGATCCTGCCTGTTATCTCACCGATGAAGAAATCGGGCTTTAAGAATATCCGGGATTGAAGCGCATTCGGAGAAAGGTCGATCTTCATGTTCTATGGTGGACATGTCAGGACAGTCGGCGACATTAAGCATCTGAAAGATCGCGGTCTGGACTTTGGTGAGGTTGTTCTCAAGGATTCACAGGCGCGTGACTACTGGAACCTCAACAGGAAGGAACTGTCTGAAGACCAGGGATTTTTTTTCATTGCCCACGGACCTCATGAGGGTGACCCCAACAGCCTTGACAACTTGCATAACAATTACATCCCTGCGTTAAAGGAAACGGTTCTAACAGTGAGCCGGATGGGAATCGGTTTTCTGACAACGCATTTGTGGATGGACTCAAGATATGTCTTACCGGATGTCATTGCCGTCAAGATAGAGGCGCTTGAGGATTTGCGCTGCTTCGGAGAGGAGCGCCATGTCGAGGTGAGCCTTGAGAATCTCTCGGAATCAAATTCCGACTTTTCGAGGATAGTGTCCGCTATCCCGGAATTGTCCCTTACTCTGGACGTCGGTCATGGTCAATTACTCACCAGGCTGAACAGGTCATTTGAAATCATTCGTGACTTCCACAAGAGAGTCAGGCATGTCCATGTTCACGACAACCTGGGTGGGGTCGGGGTCAAGGATGACCTGCATCTTCCGATGGGACAGGGGATAGTGGATTTTGAGGGTATTTTTTACGAATTGATAAAAAATGGTTATGATGGAACCATCACCCTGGAGTTGAAGCCTGAAGAACTCGAGCAGTCTCTGGTGTGCGCCAAGTCTCTGGTGAACAGAATAACTGAACGGCTGCAACTGGGTCGTTGATTAGGAGCTATTGCCCGGAATTTGTAGCGCCTGGGCGCGAACGGCCGGTTTTTGCATTAACCCACACTCCTTGGAGGAGGTTATCTTGAAAACAGAAAACAAATTTCAAGAGATGAAAATAGCCGGAATTGCATCCGACACGAGAAATATGCAACCGGTTGTAATACTGAAAGAGATATCAGGCGAGCGAGAGCTTTACATCTGGATAGGGCCTGTAGAAGCTATGGCGCTTCAAAGGGCCATTAGCAAAGAGGTCTTCCAGAGACCGCTGACGCATGAATTGCTCAGGAATCTGGTTGAAAAGCTTGGAGCGCGACTAGAACACATTGAAATAGATGATCTCAAGGACCACACCTATTACGCAACCATTTATCTCAAAACACCCGATTCCCGGTTGGTGACCATAGACGCCAGGCCTTCGGACTCTCTGGTGCTTGCTACATGGACCGGAGCTGCAATCTTTGTCAGTGAAAGGGTTATTCAGGGAATGGCGGAAGCCGAAAAAGCGGACGAACCACGTAAGAGAGTCTTCTTCACTCAGGAAGACGTTGAGAAAACTGACGAGGAGTTGACCAAAATACTGGAGCGAATAAAACCTGAAGACCTGGGTAACGCCTGAAAATGTCATTTCGAATAAAATCAGGAATATTAAAGGCTGTCATGAATCGGCCACCGAAATCCGCTCTACTGATCAAAGCGTCAATGACGCTTTTAGACCGGGATGACTAGAAAGATGCAATCGCAAAAATCCGGAGGGCCTTTTCGGCTTCTAAAATATTTCTTCATCTCGGGTTTTGCCGTCATAGCGGTTGTTACATTCCTGTTGGGCGCATTTTTGTATTCCCGCAACATAGACACGCTGTTAAAGAGCGCAGAAAATTACGCAAGACTGCTTGCGGAAAACCTTAATTACAATATTTTCATAGGTTTTTACGCTCCCCTCAAAGCCAGAGGCGCAAAAATGGATCTCAGAAAATGGGATCAGTTCGGCGCACTCGACTCACTCATAAAGGACTTCACCTATGGCTTGAAGATTGATCGAATCAAGATAATAGACCGCTCTCGGAAGATAGTTTACAGCACCGAATATGACCTTATCGGGACCTATGAGCCGGAGAATTCAGCGATAGATGACGCATTAAACGGTAAGGATCATACGAGGATCAGGCAGGGCGACAGGTCACAATCCCAATGGTATGGAAAATGGTTGGCCGACACATACTATCCCCTGCGTGAGGGGACCGGAAATTACTGGATGCTAGGGGCAATCTATGGTGTGATCCAGATATCTCAGGATGTTACAGACCAGTATCTCCATGTTCAGCGATCCATACTCGTGATCATGGTCGTGGCAACTGGTCTTATGGCCTTCCTCTTCATAATGC
The DNA here is from genome assembly GCA_964628605.1 of uncultured Syntrophaceae bacterium. Classification (GTDB taxonomy): domain Bacteria; phylum Desulfobacterota; class Desulfomonilia; order Desulfomonilales; family Desulfomonilaceae; genus CAITZA01. The sequence goes on along the minus strand of CAZVOU010000005.1, from coordinate 4,438 downwards.
TTACTCTGATTGTCCGCCGTGGAGAGATGATGCTCATAGATAGGGCAGCCAGACAGAAAAAGCTGGAGGAACAGCTTCAGCAGTCCGAAAAGCTTGCGTCCATCGGGCAAATGGTCGCCACAATTGCCCATGAAATCAGAAATCCGCTTGGAATCATTCGTTCTTCCGGTGAAGTTCTTTTGAACAAAGAAAACCCTGATCCTGTGAGGATCAAGAAACTCGCAGGTATAGTAGTCGAGGAAGCCACGAGACTTAGCCTCATATTGACTGATTTCCTGGATTTTGCACGGCCTAGATCTCCGGCCGCGGACAGGGTCGATGTTCGGAACGTCCTTTACAAGGTCAAGAGCCATCTGGAGCACGAAATACAGGCCAGACAGATAAAGTGGTCCGACTATAGCGCTGAGGGCCCCGACCCAATAGTAAAGGGAGATTCAGACCTGCTTTATCAGGCTTTCCTGAACATCACCATGAACGCATTCGAGGCAATTGAGGATGGTGGGTCGTTTAAAGTATCCGTCAGCAACGAAGATGATAGTGTTGTCGTTGAATTCGAGGACGATGGGAGTGGAATCCGGGAAGAGGACATCCCGAGGATATTTTCTCCCTTTTTCACCACACACGACATGGGGACGGGTTTGGGATTGTCAGTCGTGCATAACATAATCAGCGCACACGAAGGCGAAGTTAGCGTCAAAAGCCAACCGGGAAAATGGACCATTTTCAGGGTTGCCTTACCTGCGGCGCCTGATCAGTCAAATTGAATGGATAGTGAATAACGCTCATGCCTAAAGTATTGATAGTCGATGATGAAAAAAATTATTTGTTCGTTCTCGAGGACCTTCTGAGCGACGAAGGATACGAGGTTCTAACGGCCTCCACCGCTTCTGAAGGCCTGGAAATAATTCAGCGCGAGTCTATAGACACAGTGCTGAGCGACATAAAGATGCCGGGAATGACAGGAATAGAGTTACTTGAGAAAATCCTCAACATGGATTCAGACCTGCCGGTCATCCTCATGACAGCGTTCGCCGAAGTGGACCAGGCAGTAAACGCGATGAAAAAAGGCGCGTTAGACCACATACAGAAGCCTTTTGACAACCAGGATGTTAAACGGGCCGTGGCCAGAGGAGTCGAGAAAAGACAACTCGTGAAAAGCATTCGTCGGCTCGAGACAGAACTGGGCAACTCGTGGGGAAACATTGTAGGCGAATCAGAGCAAATGAAAAAAGTGTTTTCCATTATGCAAAGAGTGGCTGACACCCCCACTACTGTTCTTGTCACCGGCGAGTCGGGAACAGGCAAGGAACTCGTTGCGCGTGGATTGCACCAGGCTTCCTCCAGAAATCAGGCTCCATTTGTGTCGCTCAACTGCGCCGCCATTCCTGAAAACCTGCTGGAATCGGAATTGTTCGGTCACGAAAAGGGATCATTTACCGGGGCCGTAGGTTTGAAAGAAGGGAAATTCGAGTATGCAAACAATGGAACTCTTTTTCTCGATGAAGTTGGGGAAATGCCTCTCAATCTGCAGGTCAAGCTTCTCAGGGTTCTTCAGGAGCAGGAGTTCCAGAGAGTCGGCGGCAACAAGGAGATAAAAGTTAACGTGAGGTTGGTCGCAGCCACCAACAAAGACCTCAAGGAAGAAGTCGAAATGGGGCGTTTCAGAGGGGACCTCTTTTTCAGGCTAAACGTTGTAAACGTAAAAGTTCCACCGTTGAGAGAACGACGCTCCGATATACCCTTCCTGGTTGCTCACTTTGTGGGAAAATATTCACGCAAACTGGATAGAAAAATAAAAGAAGTCGATCCGGAGGCTATGAGAGTTCTCTATTCCTATAATTGGCCTGGCAATGTGAGAGAACTGGAAAATGTCATCGAAAGCGCGTTGGTAATGTCCAGAGGCTCCACGGTCAAAAAATCGGACTTGCCATCCGAACTTAGAACACACGGACAAATCTTTGAAGAAACCGAGACTCTGATATCCATGGATTCAGGACTGATGGACACCCTGGACGCCATTGAAGCAAAAATGATTCGCCAGGCCTTGAAGCAGTCCGGCAACGTTCAGGCTCAGGCCGCTAAAATACTCGGAATATCAAGGAGTAACTTGCAATATAAACTGAAGAAATACGGCATTCATTCCGAATAAAATGATGTTCGCCCCAATAGGCCGGTTTCGAACATGGAACATTTTGGGACTAAGGCTCTCTAATCGTTGAATGGGTCCAGGCAAATCCTGTTCATGAGTCATCGGTTCAATAGTCATGTTTTTATGGGAAGTTAAGAGCTGGGTTAAATCCTGACCTTAACTATGATGTATAACTGCTCTTTATCGTGTTCAGCTTTTATTGACACTTAATTTCTTTTAATCTATACAAGACATAATTTCAGAGGGATTTTGGGTTTAACTCTGCAATTATTGGAGATGAGGGTTTAATGATGTGGAACAGAATCAAGTCAATGCTAGGACTATTGGCGGTGTTTCTCGTCGCTGTCCCAGCTCATGCCCAGTACTACGATAACTACTATCAGCAGCCTTACCAGTATGGTCCGGGTAATAACCCTTACCAGAATTACGGCAATCAGGCGGCTCCAAGCACCCAATACTTTCCGAACACAAACCCGATGGCCAACCTTCAATACGATCACAGAGACGCCGAGGCCATACTGAGGGAACAAATGGCGCGCTCATCCGATCAGGGTTATGCGGATCGCCAGCCTCAGCAAACGCAGATGTATGACTCTTACTATGGACACAGACTCAACGATGAGGGGCAAGTCCAGCAGGTCATGCAGGAAGCGCGCTACATTTCCAGCGTGATAAAAAACCGAAATGGTAAGGCGTTTGTTGTCATAGACAAAAGGAATTTCCAGTTCTACCTGTATGACAGAAACGGAGGGCTGCTTAGAATTGGCCCAGTGGCCATCGGCAAAGGGAAAACCCATGTTGGCGCATTTGAAACTCCGATCGGTATATTTCCCATCAAGAGCAAGACTCCCGTTGATGACTGGATCAGGCCGGACTGGTATTTTGTAGAAGAAAACGAGCCGATACCTGCACGTTGGGAAGACAGGCGTGTTCCCGGATTCTTCAGGTACAAGATGGTCTATGACGGCGCACGTTACATACACTATGCGGAAGCCACCGGTGGTCGACTCACTCATGGCTGTCTCGGCCTGGATTGGCATGACGCTGAAGCGGTCTTTCACACGCTGTCTGTCGGATCATACTGTATAATCATTGATAACGGCTTCCTGACCAGGCTGGTAAAAGGAGAATTCCCCCTGCCGAAACCTACTGCCGTGGCTAGCGCCACAAAACAGGAAAGCTCGGGGGCTGCCCAAGGGAATCAACCGGACACAGATCAACGTCAGCGTACTTCTGTAGCCTCTCAGGAAAATGATCCGAGGGAAATGGGAAACCTGTGGTAGAATAAAAATTATGAGCGATTAGGTTCAAGGGGCGTATCCCATTTTTTTGCGCCATGGATTTTGGGGTTTAGTAGTGTCTCAAAAAAGTAAATTAGGCATCTTGATTTGCGCTCTCATTTGCGCTTTGGCATGTGCTTCCTGTCTGACAGCGTCAGTACCCAAGAGCGCAAAGATGGATTCCCCTTCTTCGTCAAACGGTTCCAACTCGTCTTCAGTGGACAAAGGACTCACCGACAAATGGGAGTTAATGTTTCAGGTCAATGACAAGGGAGAGGAACAAAAGCCTAGGGAAGCCACACGAACAATACTAGAATTCACAGGTTCAGGGGAAGTCATATTCAACCGTATGGACAAGGACAGTTCGGATATGTCAAAGAGTCGCTCGGGGAAATACACCATCGACAGGGACCAGATAGTTATAACCGATGACGCCGGTAATACCGTAAAATGGCCTTACCAGGTAAACGGTGACAATCTCATGATATCCATGCCCGAAGTCAGCAAGAAATTTCACTGGAGAAGGTTCAGGCTTAATTAACAACCTTTTGATGTTTTTTCCCGAAATTAAGGGAACAAAATCCAATTCGCACAATCAACTGAATAGGGTGTCCTCATTTTTTTTTGCATTATCCGAATAGCTTTCGTGCGAGAATAACAGGGTGAATGGTATAGTAAAAATTCGTTCCATAGGTTCATCACTTCCGTTACAAATCTTTCTTTGTTTAGTCTTTTTCTCCTTCGCCACAGCAAACACCAACGAACAGACGGAACTCCTGAAATACGAGGTCACGTGGAACGGCAGTAAGGCCGGTCATGGCGACATAACCACCAAAGCCAATTCCGGCAAGGTGCGTGTCACGGCTCAGGCTGTTTCAGACGGCGCCCTGAAATCTCTTATAGAGATATGGAGCCGAATTCAGGCCACCTTTTCAGCAAAAACTCTCTTACCGGAAAGCTACCGTTTTCATTTGAAATCGAACTGGCTCAGGACGGAGGTGGTTGACCT
>CAZVOU010000004.1:0-13499 GCA_964628605.1 uncultured Syntrophaceae bacterium | reverse complement strand
TCCCCGAGCATGCGCCCATGCCCATTGCCCTCCGAAGTATCGCAGAGTCTTTGGTCGGCCCAACGGTGATCACCTCAACCGTTGTTTCCTCATTTTTATCCCTGATAGATAAAGCCTGTTCAACGGCCAACTCATCGTATCTGCCAAGAGAAGGTAGATTAGAGTCCGCGTTCTTAAGTATCCAGAGTCCTGATTCATCAATGACTACGGATTGATCTGAAGGGAATGAACGCTTAACGCAAACAACGATTCTCATTAAAATTAAACCTCTTAACTGCGAGGCAGTTTAACCTGATGATGACCAAAATGCAACATTAATAAAACGAGCGTTCGTTCTAAAAAAATGTAGACAGAATCCCGTTTAAGTTGTATCGTCCAGTCTATGGGAGAAATATATCTTATTCGTCATGGTCAGGCGTCTTTTGGGTCCGATAATTATGACAGACTTTCGGAACTAGGGACGTTACAGTCACAAATCCTGGCCAGCCATTTGAAATCAATAGGCTTTAAGCCAAACAGGCTGATATCGGGTCCGCTTGAAAGGCACAGAGCCACGGCTTTAGCTTTTCAGCAGGTATACGGTTCTGAGGGTATTGACATTCCCGAACTTGAAATAGTTGAAGAATTCAGGGAGTACAACGCCAAAGCCATAATTATGGCGACAGTCAAGGCTGATCCGTCTCTGGTAGAGTTTCTCCCAAAAATATACGAAGATCCGGACGCGTTCCGTAAAGTGTTTAATACTGCAATGCGAGCCTGGGTCAACAACTCGCTTGATTTTGGAGATATTGAAAGCTTTGAGGATCTTAAGAAGCGAGTTGAAGACGCCATGGAGGTAATCCGCATCTCGCAGGGTAGGGCAGGCGTAGTTGCGGTTTTCACTTCGGGAGGGGCCATCGCCGCATCGCTGGCGAATATTGTAGCCATATCGTCTGCTGACGCAATCCGTCTGAATAGGCAGATAGTAAACACCTCGGTGACAAGATACGTGTTTGATGATCACAGAATCACCCTCGCTGGTTTCAATGCGATCGACCATTTGAAGCTTGAGCGGGACCCGTCGCTTATTACCTGGTATTAGGTGAGTCTCGGAAAGGACTGATGTCATGGATTTTGAGATACCGGAAAAGATCAGAATCATTACCCAAATGATCGATGAGTTTATGGATAGGGAGATCATACCGCTGGAACCTGAGTTTCATCGCGCTCCCTTCAGGGAGATGCTTCCCGTCCTTGCTGAAAAACGTGAAATGGTCAAGAGAATGGAATTGTGGGCTCCGAATCATCCCAAAGAGTATGGTGGAATGGGTCTTGATCTTGTGGAATTCGGAATGGTCTCGGAAGCATTGGGACGGTCTCCCCTCGGGCATTATGTGTTCAATTGTCAGGCTCCTGACGCTGGAAATATAGAAATACTTCACCTTCACGGAAGTGAAGCGCAAAAAGAGCAGTATTTAAGGCCACTGGTTGAGGGAAAAATTCGTAGCTGCTTCTCTATGACGGAGGTGGAGACACCGGGGTCCAATCCAGTCATGCTCGAGACAACGGCCGTCAAGGACGGAAATGATTATGTCATCAATGGTCAAAAATGGTATTCAACAGCGGCCGATGGAGCGGCATTCTCTATTGTCATGGCTGTTACCAATCCTGAAGCTCCGCCACACCTTAGAGCGAGCATGATCATAGTTCCGACGGACGCTAGAGGCTTCAATCTGGTGCGCAATATCATGGTCATGGGACATGAGGGCGATGATTGGGCATCGCACGCAGAGATCCTGTTCCAGTCATGTCGTGTGCCGCAGAGCAATCTTCTTGGGGAGGAAGGTCAAGGGTTCGTGATGGCGCAGGAGCGACTTGGTCCCGGGAGAATTCATCATTGCATGCGCTGGATCGGTGTCTGTAATCGAGCTTTCGATCTGATGTGCTCCAGGGCGTCAAAGAGAATGATAACCCCGGATGGTAAAACACTCGGGACACGTCAGATTGTTCAGTCCTGGATAGCTGAGAGCGCGGCCGAAATTCAGGCAGCCAGGCTTATGACTCTCCAGGCGGCCTGGAAGATAGAAAAGCTGGGTCCTAAAGCGGCTCGTTATGACATCTCGTTCATTAAATTCTTCGTGGCCAATGTCATGCAAAAGGTTCTGGACCGTGCGCTTCAGGTTCATGGCGGGCTGGGTATGACGGATGACACCATGATAGCCTGGTTTTACAGACATGAGAGGGCCGCAAGGATTTATGACGGGACTGATGAGGTGCATAAGGTGGCGGTGGCCAAGAAGATACTCAAAGATTACTCCGGAAGGAACATCCGCTAAATGGATGGCGATATCGGGTTTGCCGAGTTCAGACGTAATGTCAATCTGACAATGTCCGAGATCTGCCGGGAGCTTTTTGTCCAGAACCGTGACAGCATCAAAATCCTGAAAGAGGAAACCGCAGTGAGGAACCTCGCCAGGATATTGGAAGCGGCGCTCAAACTCTGTAACAGAATGGGTTTTTCCGCGATGAGTCTCAGAGACCTCAGTCGAGAATCGGGTATGAGCATGGGGGCCATGTATTCATATTTCGCGAGCAAGGACGATTTGCTGAGACTGATTCAGGCTCAGGGGAGGGCGGTTGTTTTAAGAGTGCTTCAGAGTCACATAGATGGGTATGATGACCCGAGAATCAGACTCCGGCGAGCCATTCAAGCACATCTGTATTGCAGTGAAATCATGCAACCATGGTTTTACCTTTCATACATGGAGACCAGAAATTTCCCCAGGGATGAATTTCAAAAGTCGCTGGATGCCGAACTTTTCACTGAAAAAATTATCGTCGATATAATAACAGATGGTCAGTCCAAAGGAATTTTCAGGAGTCTGGATGCGTACCTGACTGGAGCGGCCATAAAGTCTCTGCTTCAGGACTGGTACATCAAGAGATGGAAATATTCTCGTAGAAAAGTCACGGTCGAAAGATACTGTGAGTTTCTGATCGAGTTTGTTGAGTCGTATCTGTTTTTCGATGTCGAAACTTAGGAGTATTTCATGGATCTCAATGACAACCCTTCGCGTGTGCGTGAAGGGGAAGAACTGGATGTAGCCAGTGTTGAAACGTTTCTGTCGGAAAACGTCGAGGGACTGAGAGGCCCCATAGTCATTGAACAATTCCCCAGTGGTTATTCGAATCTCACATATTTGTTGCGAATGTCTGATAGGGAACTGGTGCTCCGAAGACCTCCTTTCGGACGCAAAGCCAGGACTGCCCATGATATGGGACGTGAATACAGGATAATGAAAGCGCTTGAGGCCACATTTCCATTTAGTCCCCGGCCTCTTGCATATACGGAGGATGAGTCGGTCATAGGCTCTCCGTTTTATGTGATGGAGCGAATAAGAGGAATAATTCTGCGGAGGGATCCACCAAAGGGTTTCAACCTCTCAAGGGAACGCATGAAAGCACTTTGTGAGAATCTGCTGGATGTTCACCATCAGTTACACAGTGTTGATTACTCTTCCATAGGTCTTGAGTCTCTTGGCAAGCCCGACGGTTATGTCCGGCGCCAGGTTGAAGGATGGTCCGAACGTTATAGGGCTGCAAGAACTCCTGACGCTCCTCTTTTTGAGAGTGTAATGTCATGGCTTGCTCAATCGATGCCTGAGGATTCACAGAAGCCGGCTTTGATCCACAACGATTATAAATTCGACAATGTTGTGCTTGATCCGTCGAACGACCTGAGGATAATCGGGGTGCTGGATTGGGAGATGGCGACAATTGGAGATCCGTTAATGGATTTGGGGTGTTCTCTGGCATACTGGGTCCAGGCGGATGATTCAGAGGGGCTATTGGCCATCAGAACCCTTCCGACTAATCTTCCAGGGGCTTTGACCCGCTCAGAACTTGTTTCAAGATACGTTGAAAGGTCTGGAGTCAAGTTGGACGACTTCAGTTTCTACTACTGTTTTGGGCTCTTCAGGCTTGCGGTCATAGCGCAACAGATTTACTACCGTTATTTTCATGGCCAGACCCGTGATCCACGGTTCAAGTCATTGATAGTGGCCGTTCATGCGCTCGAAAACGCTGCATCTCAGGTGAGCGCAAGCTCAACCCTCTAGATAAATACAACATTGTGAACTGGTGATTGATAGGAGAAATTTCAAGGTGAAAGCTTCGGAAATAAACAAGGTGCTAATATTGGGCTCTGGAACGATGGGGCGTCAAATTGGGGCATTGTGCGCCATACACGGTCACAGGGTCATGCTCTATGACATTAATGATGAAATTCTAGGGGCAGCAAGAACAAGTATCCGGAACATAATGGATCGTTTCGTAAAACATGGCCTGGTCACAGATGAACAGATTGAAAATTCCTCAAAGTTGATATTCACATCCGCTGACCCGGTAGAAGCGGCGTCGGAATGTGACCTGGTCAGTGAATCCCTGCCCGAAGATCCAGACCTCAAAGGTAGGGTTTTTGCCCAGTTCAACGGGTTGTGTCCGGAACGGACCATTTTCACTACCAATACCTCTACACTGATTCCTTCCACTATTGCGCAAAAGACAGGAAGACCGGACAGGTTTCTGGCTCTTCATTTTCACAATGTCACGACCACAAATATTGTTGATGTCATGCCTCATCCAGGAACATCGGATGAAGTTGTTCGAGTAGTTGAAGATTTTGCCAAAAATCTGGGACAGGAGGTAATAACTCTAAAACGCGAGAATAACGGATACGTTTTCAACTCAATGCTGTCCGGTCTCTTCTCGTCGGCATTAGGACTGGCGGCAAATGGGGTGGCAACTGTCGAAGATATAGACAGGGCCTGGATGGGAGTGATGCACACGCCGATCGGCCCTTTTGGAATAATGGACCAGGTGGGTTTGACCACAGTTTACACTATAACAAAATACTGGGCGGAAAAAACAAAGGACCGCCAGTCACTGGCAAACGCCGAATTCCTGAAAAAATATATAGATGAAGGCAGACTGGGGGTTAAGGCTTCCCGTGGATTTTATGAATATCCCGGCCCATCGTTTGCGAAGCCGCCCAAGACAGGGGATTGATCGGGAATATTGATATTTGGCTATTTTTCGGATTTTATCCCGAGGGCGCGCATGTGGTGTTTCAGTGACTCGCGAGTTATTCCCAGGCTGGATGCGGCCACTGTAACACTTCCTCCGCTCTGACGTAAGGCCTTGATGACCAGGTCTCTTTTTACGTTTTCCAGCACTTCCGGCATGGAGGCGCCAGATTGTTCATCAATACTATGTAAATGGTCATCCAGTTGGGCAGGGCTCGATTGTCTCTTGGTTCCTATTGATATGTGTTTTATGGTGATTTTCTGACCGGCGCTCAAAATTAAAGCTCGCTCAAGAATGTTTCTCAGTTCCCTGACATTTCCGGGCCAATCATAAGACTGAAGTATCTGGTAAACTTCGGGGTCTATCAGTGGCATGGCGGCCAGTCCCATCTTTTCTATCAGTTGCATGAATAGATCATTGATGAGGACAGGCATGTCTTCGCTCCTCAGCCTGAGAGGCGGCACATGAATTGTGAAGACGTTCAGCCTGTAAAACAAGTCCCGCCGGAATTTCCCTGAGATTACATCGGATTCCAGGTCTCTGTTTGTGGCGGCTACCAACCTCACATCGACCGTTAGCACTCGTTCACCGCCTACTCTGGTAAATGTCTTGGAATCCAGGAAGGTCAATAGCTTGGCCTGTAGTTGTGGGGCGAGTTCTCCAACCTCATTCAGGAGTAAGGTTCCACCTTCCGCTAATTCCACCAGTCCCCTTTTACGAGTTCTGGCGCCCGTGAAAGCCCCGGATTCATGTCCAAAAAGCTCAGACTCAGCTAGTTCCGTGCTCAAGGCGGCGCAGTTAATGTTGAAAAAAGGACCATTGGAACGTAGAGAATGGTCATGCAGATAGCGCGCTATATAGTCTTTACCGCTGCCGTTTTCACCCAAAAGCAGCACAATGGCGTCTGTTTTGGCTGCGAGTCTGGTTTCTTCCAGGGTCTTTTGCATTGCGGGCGATTCGTACCTTGAGGCCATTGAGTGCGGTTCATTAGACATTCGCCTGAAGTCAGTAATATCACGTGCAATTCCGCAAAGTCCCACTATTTGTCCCACACCATTATTTAGCGGGAACCTTGACAGGCTTATCCCCCTTTTTACTCCCATCCAGCTTACAGTGTGTTCGGATTCTATGATTTGTCCCTGAAGAACCCTGTTTTCCTGGGCTTTTATTCCATCCGAATAACCCTGACCGAATATTTCATCATCACTCTTGCCCAGAACAGACTCGAGGGGGAGGTTCATGAGTTTGAGCATTGCTGGATTTACGTGAGAATATCTACACGAAGTATCTTTCACAAAAATGCAGTCTCCGGAGGCCTCAAAAATAGTCCTGAAAAGCTCCTCGCTGCGGCGAAGCTCGGCAGTGCGTTTCTCGACAAAAACTTCAAGCTCGTTGGCGTGGCGTTTGATCTGATCCTGAGCTTCTTTCACTCTCAGTATGCCTGCTATTCTCACCTTAAGCTCTGTTTTGTCTACCGGCTTGGAAATAAAATCATTGGCTCCTGCCTCAACAGCCCTGATTCTGTCTTCCTTGCTGTCAAGGACTGTAGCCATGATTATAGGTAGGTCACGGTAATCGGGGAGGGTTCGTATATGCCTACACAGATCCAGACCGTTCATTCCGGGCATGAGCACATCCAGTAGGGCTACATCGATGGACTGGTCCAGTTTATCGAGTGCTTCGTACGGATTAGAGGCCGCTACAAAATCATATCCGAATGATTCCAGGAGTCCTGTCAACAGAGCTATATTTCTGGGCTCATCATCGACTACCAGGATTCGCTTGCCAAGTGATAGATTTTTGTCCATGAAATTCCCATTGTTATGCAGAAAGACATTTGAGGGCCATCGAAAAATATAGGATGATGGGGTCGAGTGTTATATAAGAGAGCTAACATTGAAAAACACAATTGGACGGGAAAAGGTCGGCGCATCAGTTGCCTTGGGCAACCAGGCTCCTTGCGTCAGCCCTCCACCAATATGCAATTTACCACGACAAGACAGTTCGTCTATGCTAAGGCGTTTCAACTCATACGCATGACCTTGCAACTTAAAATTTAAGGTATTAATGAATCACAGTCAACAACAAGTTTAAAAATTTCTCGCTTCATGAATTCTTCTTGAAATTATACAAGAATACGTTTAACTGTAAATAACATTAAATTTTTACCAAGTAAAATGTCGGGCGGCTCACTATTTGGTGTTCTTGGGGCTTGTCCATCCTCCTCATCGGCGAACATATCCATGAATGACAATGAATCCAGATTACGGGAAGAAGTAGCCGGGCTAAAATCCGAACTTGAGCGCCTCAAAACCGAACGCGAAAAGGATGTGGAAAATCTTCTGCAGGTCGCGCACGCGGCAAAAGCGGCCAAGAACGGTTTTCTCACTAACATGAGTCATGAGTTGAGAACACCGCTCACTGCCATAATCGGATTTGCAGAATTGTTGTCTGACCAGCATTTTGGAAAACTTAATGAGCGCCAGTATACGTACGTCCGAGAGATATACAACGCTGGGTCTCATTTACTGGCGCTGATAAAGGATATCCTTGATCTTGCCAAGACAGAGTCCGGTTCACAGACTTTAAAACTGTCTGATGTGAACATATCGGATCTACTTAGGAACAGCATGTCAATGGTCAAGGAACGATCAATAAAACACAGCCAGACTTTGGATTTGGAGCTTGAGGAAAGTCTGATGGGTGTAGTGATCAAGGCTGACGAGATCAAACTGAAGCAGATACTGTTCAATCTGCTCACCAATGCGGTCAAGTTTACTCCCGACGGGGGGCACGTCAGGATAGTAGCAAGGAACCTTGACGACAGGATGTCTGTTTCCGTTATCGATTCGGGTATAGGTATAAAGGTCCAGGACTTGGACAGGATCTTTGATGTTTTCGAACAGGTCGATGTGTCTTACAGCAAGCAGATTGCAGGAACCGGACTTGGTTTGGCATTGACCAAAAGGCTGGTGGAGCTTCACGGAGGGGAAATTTTTGCTGCTAGTGACGGTGTCGGCTGTGGCGCTACGTTGACCTTTACCATTCCGATGGTGAAGACTTCTCCCCTGCCTGCCACGGGATGTTTCAGTGATCCCCAGGAGCAAATTGACGCAGTTCAGGAAATGCCTGCTTGGTCTGTAAAAGGCACAGGTAGGCCTATGGTGGCGCTGGTGATTGAAGACAATTCTTCAAATCTCAAGCTCATGGTCGATCTTCTCGAGCGCGAAGGCTACAGAAGCCTTATTGCCGCCACTGCTGAGGATGCCATGGATACAGCAGTTCACGCTTTGCCTGATGTCATTCTCATGGACATATCCTTGCCGGGCATGGATGGCCTGGAGGCCACAAGACTTCTTAAAACTAATCCGGATACCAGATCGATACCGGTAATAGCTGTTACTGCCAACGCAATGAGAATAGATGAGAAGAAGGCAATAGACGCAGGGTGTGACGCATATCTTCCCAAACCCATCAATCCGAATGAGTTCGTTGCAGTTCTCAAAAAAGTCAGAAAACCATAAGCCTATAAGTCGGCAAGAGAGGAGTTTACGGCAGAGTTGATGAATAACCGTTTGTTCAAATTAATGCTGAACGCTTATCCTCCGTACTGGGCAACCGGCATTACTGTGAAGACCGTTTCGCCGGACTTCCGGGAAGTGGTGGTTCAGATGAGGAAGAGGTTCTACAACCGAAATTACGTGAACAGTCATTTCGGAGGATCTCTCTACGCTATGGTAGATCCGTTTTACATGTTGATGCTTATTCAGATTCTCGGCAAGGATTACATCGTGTGGGACAAGTCCGCAAACATAGACTTTGTGAAACCCGGAAAAGGCCTAGTAAAAGCGAGGTTCATAATCAATGATGACCTAGTCTCTGAAATCGTGGAAAAAACCTCCAATGGGAAGAAGTATTTACCGGAAATCGAAGTAGATGTGACCGACGAACAGGGTGATGTCGTGTGCCGCGTGCTCAAGACGGTATACATTAGAAAAAAGATTCCGGCTGTGTCAGAGGCCTTTGACAGATAGCGTGAACATCAAAGGCCCTGTCTAGCATGCATTTTGCGCGAATGTGGGAACTCCACGCTGATATTCAGGGTTTATTTTGCATGGTCCGTAATATCAGGATATTTCTGTTCGCCTCGATTCAGTGAAATGTATTTGAATTTCTCGCCTCCAAAGTCAATTCTCTTAAGATCCACTTTGGTTATCTCCATGTTATCGTAAAGACGCTGATAGATGACCTTATTTGAAATATCCTTGAAAGTTGCAAAGTCTGTCCTTTCCATGCTGTTCACTTTGCCGTCCGCAGCCTTGTCCACTACTATCCCAAGGGGAATATCGAATGCGTTTACGATGTGTTGGGCCAAGTTCAGGTTTTTCTCGGCGTTAGGCTGTTTTACGACACTGTTCAAATACAGAGCCAGCTTTACAAACCTGCTCGGAGGCGTGATGTCTCCGGGAAGACCTATCATTCCGACACCATGACCGGTGGGAATAAAATTGAGTTCGGAAAAGATGCCGTTTTTATTGAGAGAAGTCGATAGTCCAAGATATTGCCTCAGATTGGTGACCTGCCATTTATAGTCGGGGGCGTTTGTCATTATTCCGAGTGGAGCGTCGTAAATGTTTGCCTTGCCGTCCTCATATTCTATGACTATGGTCTTCCCTGAAGGGTCGGTGACCGCAAAATGAAGAGGTGGAACCATATCCAATTCTTTCACGATTTCACCGTACACTTTGATTTTGTCTATTTCGTTTTTGACTTCATCCACATTTTCAAAATTTCCCAACACCCACGGACCGAAATATGTCAGGGCCAGGGCCTTATTCTCTTCTCCGGGCGAAATATCCTGGTATTTCGTGTTAGGCTCAAACCACAAGGCCCCGAACGTCAGTCCCTTTTCATTCATGCCTTCTGAAACTGCCCCCTCCGGACCGGTCGAGTAATAGCCCACATAGCCATATTTTGTCTTCCATGCGAGACCTGGCTTGTCATTGGGCGCCGGACTTGAGAACTGCATTCCTCGGGGTGTGATTACCATTTGCCATTTGAACGGAACGCCGAACTCCATGGTTCGGGCTACTATCCACGACCCGTCTGTAGCCCCAAGAGTGAACCACATGCACGCGTCGGATCTGACCACACCGAGAGTCACCAGTATGCTGATTACAATTGGGCAGATGGCCCGATAAGATTTCTTCATGTCAGCGCCTCCAGAAAACACGTCATATTAGCCGCCTGTCCCGAGCGCCGGCGTTCAGCCACGCATTTCCACCGGCATAAAAATGCATGGGTGGATCGACCCACTAAGGCTCAGGCTCTTGATTGCGAGAGTCTATTACTTATTGTGAAAATGTTCAAAAAACTTTTTTAGGCCGCTTTCTATGTCATCCGGCCAACTGGGGTGTAAAAGGGCACGAATGCAGTGACGTCGTGCCCTCATGATCGTGGAATGTTATTTGGCCGGCAGGGAAGGCATGAGCTTTATGTCAAGGTCATATGTCCAGGGTGCCTGGGAGTTTTTCCAGCCGTTGAGCGTCCGTTTGCCGTGATTAGGATTGGAGGTGTCGTTGACTTTGTCTCCTTCAAAACCATCGGTAACACTGTAAACGTTTTTGAAACCGGCCTTGATCATCTGTTCTGCTGCAGTTGCGCTCCTCTGGCCGGATCTGCACATCATCATGATTTTATCTTCAGGCTTGAAGCGTTTCTGGATCTCGGCCACGAAATCCGGATTCTTTTCCAGGACCACATCTTTTTTCTCGCCATCGAACTTTCCCGTCCAGACCAGGATCGGGATGTTCAGCGCCATCGCTGGGTGACCAACATAAACATATTCCTGTGGAGTTCTTGTGTCGATGATGAAAACCTTTTCAGGGTCAGCTTTCCACATGTTGTAGGTTTCCATTGCAGTTGCGTACTTTCCGAGGCTGGTCTGCTTCTTTACATCCTTGGGAACCTCTCCCTCAGCAAAAGCGAAACCCACAAGGGCTACCAACAATATTACCGACAAAATAACCGAAACTATCCTGCTTTTCATCAACATCGCTCCTTGCGTCAAAGTGAAATTTTTAGTCCTGGTAATTTTTACAGGACACAACCATATTACATGGATGTATATAATTGTTCAAACCACAAAACATGATAATTCTAGGTAAGCCACCTTTTCCTTCTTTTATAATGTTTTACGTCGCGGTAACTCTTTTGCTTTCCCTTTTCTGTGAGTCCGAGGTAGAACTCCTTTATATCCTCATTTTCTCTTAATTTTTCCACTTTGTCATCAAGGACTATTCTTCCGTTTTCCATTACATATCCGTGATCAGCTATGCTCAGGGCCATTCTGGCGTTTTGCTCCACCAGCAGAATGGTGACCTTTTCTTCCCTGTTGATACGCTGAATGATATCGAATATTTCACCTACAAGCATGGGGCTAAGTCCCATTGAAGGCTCATCAAGCAGCATTAGTTTGGGATGAGCCATCAAACCCCTGCCGATTACCATCATCTGTTGTTCTCCGCCGCTGATGTAGCCGGAGAGAAAGCTACGCCGCTGAAGAAGTCTCGGGAAGTAGTTGTAGACCATCTGCAGGTCCTGTTTGATCTGTTTTCTGTTCCGGATAGTATGCGCTCCGACCAGGAGATTTTCCTCAACAGTCAGGTCCTCAAATGCTTTTCGGCCCTCCATGACCTGGAAAATTCCCTTTCTTACTATTTTTTCGGGGTCTATTTTGTCAATCCGCTCACCCATGAATGTTATGGAGCCATCGGTCACTTTGCCATTTTCAGATTTTAATAGCCCTGAGATGGCTTTGAGTGTGGTACTTTTTCCGGCTCCGTTGTTGCCAAGCACTGTCACTATCTGCCCCTCGTGAACTTTCAGGGAGAGTCCCTTGAGCACAAGGATCACCTGATTGTAGATTACTTCGACATTATTGGCTTCTAGCATAGGCTGCATTTAATTTCAGGCCCCAAGTCTTGAATAGGTTATATCTTTTTCGCCAAGATAGGCTTTGATCACTTCATCATTGTGTCGAATCTCCGATGGAAGACCCTCGGCGATTTTTACTCCGAAATCGAGCACACAAACACGGTCCGATATGTCCATTACCACTCCCATGTCATGTTCTATCAAAACTATGGTGACTCCCCATTCATCATGAATGTCCAGTATGAAGCGTGCCATGTCCTCGGTTTCTTCAAGGTTCATCCCGGTTACAGGTTCGTCCATCAAAAGAACCTTGGGTTTCATGGCCAGGGCCCGGGCAAGCTCAACACGTTTCTGAAGGCCATACGGGAGAGTTCCAACCGTTTTTTTACGGATATGCTCTATTTCAAGAAGATCAATGATGGTCTCTTCGATTTCCTTTCGCAGCCCGAGTTCAGTCTGGCGCGCCGACCCAAAGTAAAACCCAGCTGAGAGTAGTCCTGTATCGAGGTGAACATGGCTGCCGAGCTTTATATTATCTATAACGCTCATTCCTCGGAACAATTCCACGTTCTGGAAAGTTCTGGCTATTCCGAGCGCCGCTATCTGGTGCGATTTAAGGCCGGTGATATCAGCGCCGTCGAAAAAGATCCTGCCCTGCGAGGGATGATAGAACCTGTTAATACAATTCAGCAGACAGGTTTTTCCCGCGCCGTTAGGCCCGATGATGGCGAATATCTCGTTGGATTTTACTCCGGTGGAGACATTTGTCAGAACATTTACTCCACCGAATTTGAGGTAGAGGCCATCGGCTTGCAGCAAAAAGTGATCTTCCTGGTGAATATCTGAACAGCTGGTCATGTGTTTGTCAGCCTCGCTAATCGGTGACATCCGGCGCTTCTTTTATCCGAACGGTAGTCTGCATCCTGAATTCCTTGCCGTCGCGATATTTTATCTCTGATTCCACTTCCAGAGTTTCGTTTTCCTGGTAAAGAGCGCTGACGAGTTGCTGGTAACGCTGTTCAACGAATGATCTCCGTATCTTGCGAGTGCGTGTCATTTCATCGTCGTCAGCGTCCAACTCCTTGTGCAACATCACGAACTTTCTGATTCGGGCCAGTTTGGGAAGCGATTGGTTGATTTGGGCAATTTCATTTGCGATCAGTTCATAAACTTCGGGCTTCTGGGACAGATCCGTGTAAGTGGTGTAACTTATCTTACGACTTTCAGCCCACTTGCCCACATTCCCCATGTCCATGTTGATCATTGCTGCGACATAGGGCCTGTTTTGACCCACCACAACCGCTTCCGATATGTACATGCTGAATTTGAGCTTATTTTCTATGAGTTGTGGCGAGAATTCTGTGCCGTCAGTAAGAGTCATGACGTCTTTCATGCGATCGATCATGACCAGATGACCATCCTCGTCGATCATGCCCTGGTCACCAGTTTTCAACCAGCCGTCTTCAATAGTTTTGGCCGTGGCTTCCTCGTTCTTGTAG
>CAZVOU010000003.1:0-2728 GCA_964628605.1 uncultured Syntrophaceae bacterium | reverse complement strand
ATTCCGATTTTTGCGGTCCCTCACATTTCTTGAGAACACTTATTGACACCGGTGATCCATTGGTCTTGGCCATGAGTCCACTTTTCATCTCCAGGAGGGAGCGAACCTTTCCCTTTATTGAAGATCCGGGGATGTAGGGTTCATTTGTGTGTGGATGTTTGATGACAGGATTGTCGACCCCACCTATTTTCATGTCCATGTCGCCGGCGCCTATATGAAGACCACTCTTGAGTGTGATGAATCCCTTTATTTCTCTGATACTTAATAATTTCATCTTCAAACCCTCCTAGCTCTTCGGAACGTAAAGTTTGTAGAAACCCATGAGGGCTTCGAAGAATGTAGCAAAAATTCTCAGATCATCGGGTTTCTTTACCTGAAGCACCGATTCACGGATAAAATTGAGAAAATTGTCCGAAACCAGGTCCCGGCCTTTGGCGTAAGCCGCCTTGGCTATGACCAGGTGAAGCTGCGGCTCTACCGTGTTCCAGGAACTGGGGCGGGTTTGGGCTATGTTGTCGAGCCTCAGGACTTCATCGTAAAATTTCCTTATCTGTGTCCTGCGGTTGATCCTTTCCCTGCTTGCAGAGAAATCCTGCTGCATTGCCTTGGCCATGTCTTCTGCCCTTGAGGAAAACAACAGTGGGTCAATAGAGTTGTCTTTTTGCCTGAATACTATTTTTTCCACGACGAAACTCCTATCTGATATTGTAAAGAAGTTCCCAGACCGGGATTCTAAGTTGAGAGCCGTATTTCATGAGCCACTGCGCAAGTTTGGCGTGTATCTCGGTAACCTTGAGAGTCCGCTCATCACCTTTAAGAGCTCCGGCCACATTTCGTTCAACCGTGTAGGCCAGTTGTGAGCGCCACTTTGTGCAGGCTAGATCCGATAGCCTGCTGATGGTCTTTCCGAGATATTTCTCTTTCCCTGCCATTTCCATGAGTTCATTGAGTCTGTACAGCATGGCGTTGTTGATCAGTCCGGCGTCATGCCATGACTCAAGTTCACGCCTGATATTAGACAGTTCAAAGAGGTCCTTCCACGTTACGGTCTGGTCAAAGAGCGAGATCCTGTTCTTACCTCCATCTTTGGACAGGCTAAGTTCCTTTTCCGATGATTCGGCCATCTGATCAACGGGGGTATTGGCTTTCCTGAATATGACGCCGGCTGAGAAATGCACTTCGGGATTGTTGCAGACATAATGATCGAAGTCCTTGCTCAAAACCCGGGACAGTTCAATTACTGCATTCCATGGTCCGATCAGGAACAGGTCATCTCCTCCGGCAAACACGGTGTATATGTTACTGAACTTGGGATCCGCGCTGAGCAGATAAGGTAGATAAAGACCAAAGAAAAAATTGATTTGACGGCTCAGTGTTGCAAGTCTAGATACTGAAAGGGTCTCTCGGGGTAATCCGCAGGTCATCAGGGCGCCGAGATTGTCAACATCGGCTTTCAGCACGCCGAGGGCGTCAATTCCAATACACTTGTCCAGAGTCTCCGGAACCAGATTCAGCGACATTAACGAGATGTGACTGAATGTTTTGGGCTGTTCGTCTGAAATCGATTCTATGATATCAAGTGTTTTCTCTTCGCTTCTTTTCCCGCATAGGTAACGTGGATCCCTCGAATCTTCCGGAGTGTATACAGGGATATACCCATTGATGAATTTCCTGGCCGATCCTGTCTTCCAGTCAGAGCCGGAAATCAGCGAAATATCCCAGCGTCTCAGGATATTGCGACCGTACGAACGCTCGGAGTCCTCCAGAGAATGGAAAAATGAGACCTGATAGTAGTCAAATATGGGGGCCATAAGCGAATTTTCAGAGTGCGAATTCAGGTCTAGCGCTTCTGAAATAACCACCTGACTCTTTTTCACGATATTGGAGCCTATGAACACATGGTCGCGACATATCTTGCACGAAGACCCTATGTCCCTGATATAGGATGTGTTTTCAACATCCGTGGCTGAGGGTCGCCGGCCGCACAAGGGGCACAAGTCCTTTGTAAGCTTGTTGTTGAAGGAGTCCAGATACCCGGCGACTACCCCGCCATAACTGTCCAGATCAACTCTCTGGAGCTTCTGACGTTCCATTTTCTGTTGCAAACGCTCTCTCAGTCCTATAAAACCGCCCTTGAGAAAGTCATTGGCCGAGGCTTCCACGCTGGCAAACCCTATGGCGCTCTGGCCGAACGCTATCTTTACGAGCCAGTCATTGATTCGTTTGGAAACCTTTTCGAGGGCTGAGATAGTGGTCGGAAGATTTGGAGCAATCACAGTAAACTTTCCCGCCGCGTTTAACACTACAGAGCAAAAGGTAAGCCCGATTTCTCTACAGAGCATGTCGGCGGCCAGTTCACACAGAAGCGACACCGTAAAGGAACGGCCACGCAGGAGTTTTGATCTGAGCTTTCTCAAATCCCCGGACGTTTTTAGAATGAAGTCCTGTATTCCAAAAAAGTCTCCCATGATCAGCAGAAACTTCTGATCAGCCTGATTTCTAACAGCTTCGACGTTCAGGGTATCTTTGTCCCTGTGATAGACGTAGATGGCCGCAGCGAGGGCAGCAGCGCTGCGCGAATGATCGTAGAGTGACACATCAGGAATAACTTTCCCCGCCCTGGCTGATGGAACACATGAAGCATGTTTCAGGAAAAGGCTGTCAAAGTTCTCAAACCAGATTTCCACATTTTCCCTGGAACCTTTCAGAGATGCCAAGTCCTCCACAA
>CAZVOU010000002.1:0-10240 GCA_964628605.1 uncultured Syntrophaceae bacterium | reverse complement strand
TAATATAAAAGAAGCTAAAACCACTATTAATAATTTAATTTTTTTCATCATTCCAAAAACCCTTTTAATGTTCAATAAGTTATCAATTCCCCAAGGCGCTTTTGATCACCCCTGAATCATTTTGTCAGCTTGGAAAGCTCCCTCACAAGACTTTCAAGCCTAGGAATACTATTGATGTCATGCACTTCCACAAATCTGACTACACCGTTTTTGTCGATTATTATAGTTGCTCTCTCTGCAACACCATCGGATCTTAGAACCCCGTATTTTTGCGCTACGGCCCCGTGCGGCCAAAAATCTGAAGCCACATGGAACCACAAATTCCCCATCTGGGTTGTCCAAGCGTGAAGAGTTGGAATATTATCCACGGAAATGCCTATTAAAGCGGTATTTTTCTCCTCAAACAGGTCTTTGACTATGTTGTAACCGGGCCATTGCTGCGAACAAACCGGGGTCCAGGCAGCCGGAACAAATGATAGAACGACATTCTGTTTTCCCCTGAAATCGGAGAGTGAAATTCTGCCACCTCTCAGATCAGGCAAGCTAAAATCAGGAGCCATATCTCCCACTTTAACAAGTGGCGCGCTATCCGTGGGCTTTAACGACCCCGGATTGTATATTGTGTCCCTGAAGTCATCAGCAAAAACCTGGAACACACAGATCATTGAAATGAACAAACACAGCAGGGTCATCCTGCACAAAAACAAGACTCGGCGCCTTTCAATCATATACCTGATCCTATTTCTTTTGGGCCAACTGTTGGACCATTAATTCAAAGAACCCCTGGGAGTCCTTGATTTCTCCGACTCTTGTCTTGACGATCTCTAGTTGATTCTGATCCTTTATTCTCACAATCACGAAGGTCGGAGTCCTTATGTCATGCGATGAAATCTTCTGAACACTGAAGTCGTCATCAGGAATCATGGGGAACTGAATCTTGAATTTCTTCCGAAAGACCTCCACTTCGTAGGGAGTGTTTCCCGTTCCAATGCCCAGGAACTTAATCCTGTTTTTAAGATTTGGGTCTGCCTGAACAAGTTCGAACAACTGGTTCACGGCTGGGGCGTCTTTCTGGCAGACCGGACAATACATACTGAAGATTTGCATCAGGACGTAATCTGCTTTGATTTGTCCAAGGCTGAACTCAGCCGCATCAGATAGCCCCAGGTATTTCTTGGCAACCAGACTTTCGGGCGCCGAAAAACGCATCAGGCCCAAGGCCTTTGCGTCAATCTTGAACTCCTGAGCTGAACAGACGGCTGAAACAAATAGTATCTGCACAAGGATTGCGCCAAGAAGGCTTATTTTTGTTTTCATTACCTTTCTAACCTTTCCGGTTGCTTCATCGGGTCACCTAGCCTGCGCAGCATAAGAACATTTTTTTGGTAGCGCCGCATACAGGGCATTTCCAATCGTCAGGAAGATCGGCAAATTGAATGCCCTTGGGAATTTTCCCCTTTCTGTCCCCACGTTCAGGATCGTAAACGTAACCACAGTTCACAGTCTGGCATCTATACATTTCTTCTATTTTAGGCATTTTTGAACCTTCCAGCTTACAGATTTGATCTTCACATTTCCCGGAATTGCCGGACTCATCACCAACACCTGTTCGGCAGTCCCGTCTTGTATATGTAAACCTAGATAATACGCTTATCTCGAATTTCTTGCTAAATAAATATGATCATCAATCCAATAATCCACACTAGGAGAGTCCGAACTTGTCACGTATAAAAGTTATGAGCGAAAAAATGACTCAACAGAAAACTTTGCGCGTTGGAACAAGTTCAAAACATTGACGCTTTAAGACGCAGGCGGCGTAAAATATTACGCCGCCCTAAACCTATCAGTCTGTTTTAAGAAACGTCAGATTATGCTTTCCACAAGCCGTGAAGATTGCAGTATTCTCTTGCTGTCCATTCACCCGAAACCGGGAACACCGCTTCAGGACTATCGCCTGGATTGAGATACTTTCTGTAAATCTTGCCGTCTGCAATAATTTCTATCCATTCAATGTAGTGGCTGTCTTCCATTGGATGGGCCACGCTCCCTACCTTAACTTTCAGGCCTCCGTCTACAGCTTCTTTTACGGGCACGTGCTTCTCTTTGGCGGCATCCACTGTGTTTTCAACCAGGTTCTTCATCGGCTGACCACAACAGACCAATGTCCCCGACTTGTCATGGAGCATTTCAATTATGTTCCCACACACCTGACATTTAAAGACCTTCATGGATAATCTCATCGTGTTAATGACCTCCTCACTTAAATTGGTTTGTCCTTGTTCCAAGGACTGGTTGGTTTAATAAAATTATCAAGGAACATACATTCACTAAGGACCTTATATTTTACAAAATGTGTATCAACTAAGACCACATGATTTTACCAGTTTTCTGCCAGCAATTCGAAATATGCTCTGGGATGTGCGCAAGCGGGACAGGTTTCAGGAGCCTCCGGGCCATCGTGCAGGTAGCCGCAATTGATACAACGCCAAACCACAGAAATGTCTTTTTTGAAGACTTTTCCCTGCTCCACGTTCCTGAGTAGGTCGAGGTATCTTTTTTCATGCTGCTTCTCTGCCACGCTTACGGCCTCCCATATCCTTGCAGCCGCTTCAAAACCTTCAGCTCTTGCAGTCTTGGCAAATCCGGGATAAAGTTCGGACCATTCGTGATGCTCACCGGCGGCGGCAGCCTTGAGGTTTTCAGGTGTGCCGGCAATTATACCCGCCGGAAAGGCCGCCTGGATCAGGACGTCTCCACCTTCGAGTTGCTTGAAGAAACGTTTGGCATGCTCCTTTTCCTGATTGGCCGTTTCTTCAAATATCATCGCAATCTGAACGAGACCCTCTTTCTTGGCGACTGACGAAAAAAACGTGTACCGGTTTCTGGCCTGAGACTCCCCGGCAAATGAGCCTAAAAGATTTTTTTCCGTTTCTGACCCTTTGATCGACCCCATTGTCATCTCCTTTTTGAGTTTTTATTTGTTTTTCAAATCATTGCTGTTTTTTCAGCAATCGCATGTTTTAAACAAGTCTTGTTATTTTTCCTGCATTCTGGACAAATACCTGAAAATTCAAGATGACTTAAAACTATCTCATAGCCGTCCAACTCCTTCAGACTATCCAGAATCTCCTGGACCAAGGGTAACTCTGCGTCCGAGACTCGGTCACATTTCACACATTTTACGTGAAAGTGATTCTCCATGGTCCCATCGAACCGTCTTTGAGACCCCGCCATCTCTAGTTTGCGGATCTCCCCGCTCTCAGAGAGAATTTCCAGGTTACGGTAGACAGTTCCAAGACTGATGCGAGGCAATTTTGCCCTGACAGTCTCATAGACTTCATTGGCAGTAGGATGGCATTTAGAACGTCTGAGTTCCTCCACAATTACTCGCCTCTGCTCTGTAGCTCTCAATTTTCGATCCACGACACACCTGTTGCTTATTAGGAACTATTATCAATAAATAATCTGTGTGCGACCGGATGTCAAGATGCCAGTAAACATTCATCTTGTTAATCTACAGGGAGAGGCTCACGACTGACGCCCATTGGGAGGGCCTTATCTTTCAAAGTGTCAATTTATGTCAAACAAGGACTTGAATTTAAAATTCAGAGAATCAAAAAGTCCCTGGTCGGTAAGTTTTAGTTCCGGGATTGGTGTCAAGGCCATGAAAGAAAGTGTTGCAAAAGGCGCATCCAGTTTGCAGCCTAGAGACCTGGCCGCGTCAGCCACAGATTTGAGGGCTTGTTGTACTTTGTCGATCGGCTGATCTGACATTAATCCGCCGATTGGCAACGGAAGCTGAGCAACGATTCGGGAGTTGTCCGCAACAACCATCCCTCCGCCGATGGATTCAATTGCCCGTGCAGCGATCATCATGTCCTCGTCATTTTGTCCGACTACGATGATGTTGTGTGAATCATGTGCCACAGAAGAAGCAATTGCTCCTGATTTGAGTCCGAATCCATTAATGAACGCCACAGCGTGGCTCCCTGTTCCGTGATGCCTTTCGATAACCGCCATCTTCAGAACATCATGATCGGGATCACTTACGAACTTGCCCTCTTTCTGAGAGGGCTTTAAGCAAAGCCTCCGGGTAAATATCTGGTCTGGAACCACCTCAATGACATTCACTGTGTCACCAGTTGCCGGAATATCAAGATTGGGGATTTTAGCCCAATCAACGTTAACGCTGGGCGGGGGTTTTATTCCGGACGCAGGGAGCGTCTCACAGACAAACTTTCCGTTGAGGGCTGTGAGGGCTCCGGATGTATAAACGGAGTGAACTTTTACCTCATCAAGACTGTCAAGCACAACCATGTCCGCCCAGCGCCCGGGCAGTATGGCGCCGCGGTCCTTCAGTCCAAAGTAATCGGCAGCATTGATGGTCACCATCTGCACTGCAGTGAGCGGATCAATGCCTTTAGATACTGCCATTCTCAAGAGGTTGTTGAGGTGTCCTTTTTCCATGATGTCAAACGGGTCCAGGTCATCAGACACCAGCATCATGTTCCTGGAGTTGTGCTGATTGACCAGAGGCAGTAATTCATTCATGTTCTTGGCGGCCGATCCTTCCCTGATCATGATTCGCATGCCCAGGTTGAGTTTTTCCTGAGCTTCGCCGAGATTTGCGCACTCATGGTCGGAGCCTATCCCTGCGTTGACATAAGCTATAAGCTCTCTACCTGAAAGGCCGGGCGCGTGACCATCCTTGATCTTGTCCTTAAAAACCTCTATTTTAGCCAAAGTCTCCGGATCACCAAAAATCACGCCGGGATAGTTCATCATCTCTGCCAGACCCAGAATTCGGGGATGATTTACAAAAGCCTTCATATCATCGGATTTCAGGACTGCGCCGGATGTCTCGAATGTGGTGGCCGGAACACATGATGGGAACATCACGAAAACAGTCAGAGGCAGTGTTTCGCTCGATTCGAGAATGAACTTTATACCGTCTAACCCATAAACGTTGGCCAATTCATGGGGATCGACAACAACAGCAGTGGTTCCAAGCGGAACCAGGTTGCGACATAATTCGGGAACACTCAGCATGCTCGATTCGAGATGAATGTGGCCATCAATAAATCCGGGACATACAAACCGTTTTTCGATGTCTACCACGTTCAGAGATTCATAGTCTCCAAAACCTACTATTCGACCGTCCTTCACTGCAATGGACGCATCGTGTATCATCCCGGAGAAAACGTTCACCACGCGGCAGTTCTTCAACAGTAAATCAACAGGCTCTAATCCCATGGCTATTTTGATTTTGTGACTTAAATCCATCTTGCTTCCCTCTCGAATGTGGGTGTTCTAAAAACTACATCATTCACACAAGCGCTGATTCTATGGCTGTCCTGCATTCACAATCGTCAAAGTCTATTCTTCCGAGGGCGTCAAAAAATATTCTCTTAACGCTCTCGACGTTGGTTTTCATGGTCTGGACTATCATGTCCCAAGTGACTGGAGCCTCACTAACATGCCAGGAATCAAAATCCGTGCTCATGGCGATGCTTGCGTAACACATTCCGGCCTCACGCGCCAGAACTGCCTCTGGAACAGTAGACATGTTGACCACGTCCGCCCCTAAACCTCGGAACATTCTGCTTTCAGCCCTGGTGGAGAATCTCGGGCCTTCGATGGTTATAACAGTGGCCCGATCGTGGTGCGTTATCCCGAGTCTGCAAGCCGACTCCACAAGAACTGATCTAAGTTTTCCACAGAACGGGTCCGCCATTGAAATGTGAGCCACCTGATCTCCTTCGAAAAAGGAGCTTTTCCTACCTCTTGTCCAATCGATGAACTGGTCTGGAAAGACTATGTGACCCGGTTCAATCTCTTCCCTCAAAGATCCGCAAGCTGTAGTGGCCACTATCGATGTTACGCCTAATTCTTTCAAGGCCCAGATGTTGGCCCTGTTATTAATTGCCGAGGGCACAATTCTGTGGCCCTTGCCGTGCCTGTTGATAACGGCCACTTCAATGGATCCCACCTTTCCGATGGACACATCAGACGATAGAGGTCCGTAAGGGGCGCCCATTTTCACAATCCGCACGTCCGAAAGAATATCGGGATCATCAAATCCAGAACCACCGATCAAAGCTATTTTTGTCAAATTTTAACTCCTGAGTCATGGCATATTTTTATAGGTTCTACCTGCAAAACCACAAGTTATGTCTTCTCTATTAAATAATTTCGACATTACCTCAAGCCAACTTTTGATAGACTGCTAGCAGAAGGAATAACGCTTCCCGGCTTTAAACGGTTGGAGATCAGGAGTCAAGTCCTCACACCAGATTTTCTGCTCCTTCAAAAACTGTTGGGATGTAGTCTAACTTGATATCACATCTTCGATTCTAAAAAAATTAAGATCATCGAGACAATGCAACAAAACACTTGCGTTTTATTTAGTTATAGATTGACATTACAGCATCTTGTGCTCTAAGAATTGAGATAGTAGTTATACTATTTCTATTAGAAAATTGGTAAGGGTTGTGGCTCTGAGTCGATGCGCCGTAAAAATAGTAGTTTGTTTAACCATCCTGGCGGCCTATCTGGCATTCCAGGGGGGTATAGCACTGTCTGAAACCGGTGAAAAAAACTCGTGCGCTCTGGTTGGCATAAAAAAAACGGATAGGGTTGGAAAGACTGTTGGTGATCCTGATGGCGCGCCCGACACGGTCTTTTCCCTCGACCTGGCCCCCCGGGCATCCGGTTTTATCAGCGAAGTGCAAATCAAGAGCACAAATCCTTCCGGCTTCTGGAGTACCAAGGGAAAGCAGGCCAACGCCGGTTTTCTTGGCATAGCGCTTGCTAAAAGCCCTTCCGATATTCTTAATATTAAAACCGGCCCACTGAATTTGTCCTCAAGCCAAGACAGAAGCTATCTGCTTTTTGCGACCGATGATGGCTCTTTCGCCTCCAAGGATAGAAAGTACACTGTAAAAACAATTTTCTCAGACGGTACTTCGTGGTCCGGTCCGGTGAAAATTGACCCGGTCGTTCTTGTTGACACTCCCCAGACCGGCGCGGGAGTATTTCCGGTTAGGATTACGGCATCTTTGAAGGGTATTTCAAATTACGACGCTGTAGGAGATTCGAAGACGATTGGTGGAGACGACAAGGCAGATGGACTTTTCAGCCTGGTTCTCGAGACCAAAGACAGGATCATCACGGGAATACAAATAAAGAATGTCGATGGACAAACAGCGGCTTGGGACACCGTTGCAGGTAGTGACAATACCCCTATAGGGGTGGCTCTCACGTCTGATCCGGCCAGACTGATAAACAGCAGGGATGGGGCCATAAATCTTCATGTCAAGGAAAGAGCCGAGCTAAATCTCTACGTGGCCGATAACGGCGCAATTGCTGACGGAAAGACGAACTTCAGGATCGCCCTTA
Organism: uncultured Syntrophaceae bacterium; assembly: GCA_964628605.1. GTDB lineage: Bacteria > Desulfobacterota > Desulfomonilia > Desulfomonilales > Desulfomonilaceae > CAITZA01. Next base: position 2,842 of record CAZVOU010000002.1, on the reverse strand, counting down.
CATTTGATGACGGCGAGGTTTCGTGGCGTCAGGTGGAAAAAACCGGGGCTAGTGTGCCAGATCAACCAAAAGAGAGCGCGTCTGACTCATCTCCACCGACTACAGCGGCAAAGGTAAGTTTCTTGGGCTCCTGGCTGGGTTTCGTGTCGACAGACGCTGTAGGACAATACACCGAAATGAAGCCCGATTCCAAGGCTGATGCTGTTTTTGGACTGGACATAGACGTTCAGCCCAAGAACATAATCACCGGTATCGAGATCAATAACATATCGGGACCACCCAAGAAATGGGGAACCGGTGGCGCCACTCCCGGGGCTTGGGGTCTTGGGGTTGCCTACCAGACGGCGCCAACCGCATTGCTCAACAAACCGGACGGATCTATCAGAATACCGATCGAGGGCAGAGTGCAATTTTATCTGTATGCCGCCGATCCCGGTGACCTAGTGGAATCTAATCAGCATCTGAGAATTATAGTCCACTTTGCCGACGGATCATCTTTTCAACAATTTGTCCACAAATCACCTTCAACAACTTCAAGTGTTATTCCCGAATCCGAGCCGTCTTCACGCGCCAAAGGCATCATATCTTCTGAGTTCAGAGGTTTCATAGCCGACTTGGTCAATACGTCAACGAAACCTGGGAAAGACGGCTACCTGGACGGGACTTTCATCACAAAGTTGCAGGTAGACGAAAAGAAAATATCCAGGATTGAATTACTCGGCCCGGACACAAATGTGAAATGGTCAACTGATCCAAAAGCTCCCGTAATGTTTCTGGGCGTAGCTCTCTACCCGAAGATATATCAACTCGTGGACAGTAAAGGTGGGCCTTTGAACCTTCCAGTGTCGGGGAGAAAGACAATTTATCTTTATGCCGCCGACAATGGCCTTCTCTCTGACCCCAAAACAAGACTTTCGCTCAGGGTGACTTTCTCCGACATGACCACTTTATCGACTGATGTAATAAAATAGTCCGTTTAATTTGTCTTTGACCACAGTTGATCAATGCTTTGTTGACAGCTTAAACCTGCTTCGCTATTGTATTGTTCACCAAACTGAAAATCATCGTCGAGTTAAATCTTGAACAATCATATTTGACACACTGCGTGTTCCATACAAAAGCTAAAGCATGGATGCTTTGGAGTGGAGGTTCTTGTGATAGTCGCAAAGCCTAAGCCGTTTTCTGAAATATACGAAATGGTCCGAGGATATTCTAAGGTTCTGGTGGCGGGATGCGGTACGTGCGTGGCTGTTTGCCTTGCCGGAGGAGAGAAAGAGGCCGGTATTTTGTCCTCACAACTGGAAATTGCATGCAGACCCCACAATCAGGGGTTTGAATCTTCGGCCGCCACCGTCGAGCGACAGTGTGACAGGGAATTTCTGGCTCTATTCAAGGACGCTGTATCCTCCGTGGACGCAGTAGTTTCGCTGGCTTGCGGAGCAGGCATACAATTTTTGAGCGACATGTACCCCAACAAACCGGTGTTCCCTGGAGTTGACACCAGTTTCATTGGGGTGAACGAGGGAGCAGGAGTATGGACAGAAAGATGCCGTTCCTGTAACCAGTGCTACCTCGGCTTAACCGGTGGCATCTGTCCCGTGACAATGTGCGCAAAAAGCCTTCTAAATGGCCCGTGTGGTGGACCTACCAACGGAAAGTGTGAGACTAGCCCGGAAAGAGATTGCGCCTGGGTTAAAATCATAGAACGCCTAAAAGCCCAGTCCAGACTGGATATCCTGGCGAATGTAACTCCCCCGAGAGACTTTAGACTTAACGAAAGTCCTGCAAAAATTGTCAGGCAGGACTATCAGAGCCGGTTTTACAGGGATTGATTTTTTCTGTCAGCGTGAATTCTCAGGGACGATTCAGGGTCCATTTTCGCAACCGGCTCCAGGTCGCTTGCACGTCTCAAACAACTGTAAATCTATTTGGAATCCTTTCTCGGCAAAGTTCAACGGATTGAGAATCTCATGGCCAAAAACGTTGCAATCATTGGTTCTGGTATAGCCGGACTCAGTCTGGCTCATGAACTGTCCTGTCTGGGGATACATTCAACTTTAATTGATCGTTTTCCTTTACCGGGCGGAAATGCCGCAAGATACTCGTGCAAGGCTACCGATTCATGTCAGCGATGCGGAGCATGCACGGTTCAGGATTATGTGAGCAAAATTTCCGGAAATGACAAAATTGAACTTTCCCTGAACAGTGAGTTTCTGGAATCACGAAAAACCCCAGCTGGATTTGAAATCGAACTCCTACAGACCCCACAGTATGTTGATCCATCAAAATGCTCCGGCTGTGGAATTTGCAAGAAGGTTTGTCCGTCTCCCAACGCCATTCTCGTTGATCCGTTCACCGGGAGATTTTTTATAAATTATCCGGAGTGCTCCCGCTCGCAGACCATGGCCTGCATGATTTGCGAACAGGCTTGTCCGGAGTCTGCGATAGACCTTTCCGCAGAGCCTGGGGTCCGGAAGCTGGACACTCATGCGGTAGCTATTGCCACAGGTTTCGAGCCATTCGACGCCACCGTCAAGACCAGATTTGGATACGGCAGGATTCCAGGAGTGATCTCGGCGATGGATTTGGAGGACAAACTCAGACGGGGCTATTTTGACCTGCTGGATGAGACTCAAGAGCCGACTTCGATAGCTTTCATACAGTGCGTCGGTAGTAGGGACGCAAAACTTGGACGCAACTATTGTTCCAGGGTGTGTTGCGGATATGCCCTGCGTTCAGCGAGACTATTAAAATTCAAATTCCCGCAGATCACAATCTCCATGTTTTACATGGACCTTCAAACCTTTGACAGAGACTTTGAGAACAGGATAGCCGCTGCGGC
>CAZVOU010000001.1:0-4638 GCA_964628605.1 uncultured Syntrophaceae bacterium | reverse complement strand
GTCACATTTGACAGAGACACTGTCGTGTGAACATATTTCGAAACGTAGGGATCAAGTATCGCCACGTTGTCGATGATCTCGTAAACCTCAAAAGGAAAAGTCGCCGGCAAGGCATATAACGCCCCGAGTTCACTCAGACTGTGCTGGGTCGCGTCCCTGCTGATTCTTGGCAGAACCATCGGAAAACCTTTTGGAGGTCTCTTGCGTGGCCGGCCAAAGAGTGATCTGACCTTGTCGGATATGGACATCATGCGACCTTCATAAATATCGGCATTGTCATCGGCCCGGGAGCTATCCCGAGTTCAAACGCGGCCAGCGATGCGCTGTTCATCGACATCCCGAAATGGTTGACTATGTTGGCGCCGGAATTGTAAACACGCCTGGTTATCCCGTGGCTATTGGTTTCATAGGTAACGGTTAGCGCTTTCAGGTGCCGTCTCACCTCTTCGATTGTGCTCAGTTCCCGGTCCGTTGTCAGGCTCTTCGACGGAATACGGATGAGCCCCTGCTCCATCTTGTCGATCATCGAATCTATGGACTCGGTTCGATCAACATGGATGGTGTCAACCTCAATCACACCGTCATGCAGTTCAACGCCACGCTTGAAATCCTTGCCGCCAAAATACTGGATTACCACCCGGCCCTTGTGTCTGGAGGCAAAAGCCTTGCTGGAATGCTTGTTGGGCATGGCGTCTATTGCGCACAGATGAACGCCGAACTGCGACATGAGCGTATCCAGCCGGCTCCAGTCCTCGGTTTCCTCGAAATACACAAAAACGAGCTGTCTTCCACTGCGAATTCCTATTGAAACATGCAGGACATCACCCTGATCGACGCCCATATATGCCCCAACTTCGCTGTAACTGAATCCGTATCCGCTCTGGATCTCATCGAGCAGCCTGTCTGAGATTCGAACCGAGCCTCCGCCATAACCGAACCCGATGACGCTGATGACAAACCTTGCCATCTTTGCCTGGGATGTTCGGCTCGCCTCAAATTCGGCCATTATGTAGGATGCGTAATTGGGAAAGTCCGGCGGCTTTATCTGCGTGTATAACTGGCTTAGATGATAGCCGCGACGCTTTCTGGAAGGATACTTTGCAATCCACTCTCCGTTTTTCATATCGAGTGGGCTCTGGCATTTCTGGCAACCCCGGTAATGGGTCATCCCTTCCGGTGACGATTTCTTTTTGCTCCTTGCAACGGGAAGGAATGTTTCATGGAAATTCAGTTCCAGGCAGTTTCTGTGTGAGCATGACGGGCAGATTATATTCCAGTAATGCTGATCTGTGGTGTTGAACTCGGCGTCGATGTTCTGGCCCGGCAGATCCGGCTGGGACAGATGGTGGATCCACTGCAGATCCGAATGCATTATCCTGTCTCTTGCCAGCGCCCGGTTTTCATCCTTCATTTCTGACACTTCATCCAGGATTATGAAATCGCCGTCAGTGCTTTTGGCTCGCGATTTCGACCAGAGACCTCTGAAATAGATGCTTCCATGAGGCCCCAGTTGTTTGAGCTGGACGTTGAATGTGGACCTGATCCTTGAACTGAGATACGATGAATTCTGTATGATCGGGTCGCAACGGTCGTTGGCAAAATCGCTGACTGCGCTGTCGTCCTGGAAAAAGTAGATGGCTTTCTTGTCAAGCTCATCGCAGACGTAAAGGGCTTTCAGGAGCACGACGGTGCTGATGCCGACCTGGGCGGCCTTCAGAAATGTCTGGTCAGGAGAAGGATCCTTTAATATCTGGAGAAGGTACTCGTGCCTGTCGAAGGAATATGATTGCCCCCGAAGTTTTATCTGGGCCTTTGCTATCCACTCGAGAAGGGTTAGCTTCCGGCCCTTGTTGCTGATTGGCAGGATGTCCCTGATTTCCAATTTAGTTCACTTGATTCATGCTTCCTGCGGCGTCATCAAATATGTTGCACAACTCGTCGACCAGTTTGGGCCTGTCCCCGAGTATCCTGCGGATCTCGCTTTTGAGTTGTTCCCTGGCCGTTTCAATGATCTGGGTCCTGTCTGAGCCTGCCCTTATTCTTTCCTGTTCAAGTTTCTCCAGTGTCTGCTGAGCCATGGCTATCTTCCCGATGGTCGAAGCCATTGTATGCAACTGTTGCGTTGCAGATCTGCAGTCCGACCGGATCAGCCTGATGGCCGCCAGGGACTTTCTCCATAACAGTTCGAGAGCCTGCCTCTCGGTGGTCATGCCAAGCAGGCCTTCAACGTCCTGTTCAGGAGATATCTCTATCTCCGGCCATTCCTTGCGGCACCAGTTGGATATGGTGGGGCCGTAGAGGTGGTATCCTTCCTTCTTGAGGTAATCCACAAGATCCTGGTATGCCCCTCTTTCTATCCACCACTGCTTGACTTTGGCCAACAGATGCTCCGGAAGTTGCCCCGGATTCTGGCAATGAACCAGCGGAGCCTCCGATATGGTCCTTGGTCCGTTGGGCTTTGGTGTCCTCTTGTTTTTTGTGATTATATCCAACCCTTACCCTTTGACCGTGGTTGCGTGAATTAAAGTGACAACGGGCGTGACACTGGGTAGGAGGTGCTAGCCTTATGCCGTAGCGCTATGCTTGGGGTGATCTCATGGCGAGTAAATAGCATCGGCTCACGCTCGTTGCCTGATTCCGGAAAGGTCGCCCGGCGACGTCATATCTGGCGCTTTGGTGGACTCCTTCTCCGTTAAGTCTGCGATACGGATGAGGCGCGAGTGTGTCAAGTAAATAAACTCCCCCCCCAATGATGCATTCCAGATTCAGGATGGCTAAATTTCCCCTGTCCGATGGTCTAGCCCCTTACCAGGCGTCTGGTCTGGTCGAATCGAAATATTAAGACGATATTGATATTTATAATAATGAGTTATCGCTTTTATATTACATCTCTGTTTAGGTAGGCACACCATTTCGATCCTCTCGAAATGGTGTGTTAGATTTGTGTGTCTTGACAACTGATTTCAACTGAAACTCACTGGTTTTGTGCAACGGTCGGCTTGTTAACATATTGAAATAACTAGACTAAAAAATTCCTTGGGCGAATGGGGTTCAGGTGGTCGCTGGTTCAAATCCAGTCGCCCCGACCAACCTCCCATAAAAGAAATCAAGCCATTAACCATTTGATGCCGCCCTCTAGAACAACGATTGTGTGAGAATTGTGCTAATTATTACGGTAGACCTTTTCTGAAGCCGCGTTTAAAGCCTCTAGGCAATGCAGTGGCGCTACAATGGTCTACGCTCTTGTCACAACGGTGTCCAGACAAAGCATTGCGAACAAAAAATCGCACAACGAAGGAAGGTCTGGTAACATGACCCGAGGCCGGTCTAGTTCAGGGACAGAAGGGGGATGAATCTGATGAGACTTGCAGAATCACCTGTATTTTTTGGGGTCTATTCCCATCTTTGCTATCTGGCGTATTAGGGCGTATCTTGATATGCCAAGAAGACGTGCCGCCGGCTGGACTTTGCCTCTGGTTTTTCGTAAGGCGCCTTCAATATAATTCAGTTCCAACAATCGTGATGCATTTGGCAAAGACCCTTGTGATGCAACTTCATCTGTGTTCTGTAGGTCCTCTGTATGAGAATTAATGAGGTCTTTCAGAAGTTGAAATGAAGCTTTCATTCTCTTGTAATTTTCTTGAGAAATACTTTCAGCTTTTTTCAGGCTGCCGGCGTCACTAAATATAATTTGATACGTTGGTTCTTCACCTTTGGTTACCCGTAAGAACAATTCACAATTGGCCATAGTCCCGTCTTTACGGAAAAGTTTGGCTTCATCCATCACCCATACGCCCGGTTCTTCGGAGGCTTTTTGTTCCATATCAAAGACCTTTTGTTTCTTTTTGAAGACGGCGTTTCTGACAGAAACATTATTCAAGACATCCATCATTTGGGTTTGAGTTTCATAGCCCAAAATTGTGGCCACTGCGGGATTTGCGTCAATAATTTTTCCATCAGGTCCATAGTGGATGATCCCGAAGGGAGCAGAATGAAATAGTTCAAGATATTTTAAAAGTTTGTGTTGATCATCCTCTTTAACGGAGGATACCTTGGTCCGACTAATGAAACACCACACTCGAGACCCGGATGCGTCAGTTTCCAAGATGGGCTTGGTAACAACTGAAAGCGATTCGCCGTCAACCAAATCAAATTCACACGACCATTCCGTGTATGGATTATTAGCGACTTTTTGAACATTTAACCTTAACGATTCCGGGGTTCTGAGTAATTCGGTAATTTGACTTACGAGGCTTGGGAAAGAATGTCCGACAAGATCATTTTCTGAAAGATTTTCAAAGAATGGGGCCTTGTGATTACAGAAAACAATCGTATCTGAAGAATCTACCAGTATGATTGTTTCAGAAACTAAATCCAATATTTGTGAGAATACAGATGCTATCATTTTGTTGAATTCAAAACCGCATAAATCCTTTCATGCTGTAATATCTTGCTGGTTCAAAAGTAAAACATATCGATAGGTCTGTTGAATCTATTTGTACTGTTTCAGACAGTTCTAGAAAAAAAGGTTGTTGGTTCTGTTTTTAATTGACGCCGAGTTGATATTCTATTTGTTACGGCGTCCTGAACTTTTTTCCTGTATTCGGCCATAAGGGCCGATTTGTTAGCTTCTCGATG